>NZ_FOTH01000002.1:0-395767 GCF_900114515.1 Pseudomonas sp. NFACC46-3 | reverse complement strand
GAGGAGTTGGACGGATGGGTGCGACGTAAGCTTCGGTGTGCCATCTGGCGCCAATGGAAGCAGCCCTCGACGAGGGCGCGCAACTTAATGCGCTTGGGGCTTGGCGAAGCTCGTGCCTGCAAGTCAACGTCGAATGGCCGCGGCCCATGGTGGAACTCGGGGGCGTCGCATATGAATCAGGCGCTGCCGAAGAAACTGTGGAACCAACTCGGACTGGTCTCGATACTGGACACGATCAACGGCTTATCTGCATAACCTGAACCGCCGTATACGGAACCGTACGTACGGTGGTGTGAGAGGACGGCGGATGCAAATCCGCCTCCTACTCGATCGTGCGCTTGCACCGCTATCGCGAGCAAGCTCGGCTCCCACTGGGGATTGTGGTGATCTGAAGGGCGAGTGATCAACCCGCTTTGGCCGGGCTGGCCAAGGCGTTTCCGGCCACGGGCGATGGTGGGCTTTTCATCAGGGCATTCAATGCCTGCCCGTAGTTTTTGCCCGCCAGGCTCATGCTGTTGTTATGCGTCGCCCCCGGCACCAGCAGCAGGCGCTTGGGCTCCCGGGCGGCGTTGAACAGTTGCTCGCTGAAGCGCGGCGGGACGTAACGATCGGCAGAACCATGGACCACCAGCAGCGGCATGTTGATCTCGCCGATTTTGTCGATGGAGTCGAATTTCTGCGACAACAACCAGCGCACCGGCAGGGACGTATTTGCCATTGCGGTGGCGACATCGCCCAAGGAGGTGAACGTGGATTCGATGATCAGGCCTCGGACCTGGGCAGCGCCATTCTTCGCGGCCTCCTGGCCCAACTGCGCAGCGAGGTCCACCGCGACGGCACCGCCCAGAGAATGACCGTAGATCAGCCGCAGGGCCGGGTCCGGTTGCAGTACCTTGAGGCGTTCCCAAGCGATGCGTGCATCCTCATAGACGCTGGCTTCCGACGGCAGATCCCCATGGCTTTTGCCAAAGCCACGATAATCGATAGCCAGCACCGAATAACCCAGGGCCCTCAGTTGCTGGATACGAAACAACTGGCCGGTCAAATTCCAACGCACACCGTGCAAGTACAGGATCGCCGGTGCGTTCTTGCGTTCGGCCGGCCACCACCAGCCGTGGATATTTTCCCCGGCCTTGAAACTCTTGGGCTTGAGATCGAATTCCTGCACGCCACTGGGAAGCCCACTGAACCAGCTCGCTGTCCCCGGCTCGATGCGAAAGACCAGCTCGCGTTCCTTATGTTGCAGCACTGCACAGCCCACCGGCAGCCCGACCACCATTGCGCTCATGACAAGGAAGGCCAGCCAGCGCCGCCGAAGGCGAGAGAATAAAGGTAAAGGCATCGACGCAATTCGCAGCTCGAAACAGAAGATGCCTTGTAGCAGATTTTCCGCAAGCGGCGCCGGGATTTCGGACGACCGTGGCGAGGTAGCAAACGCCCTCGCCACAGGTAAACACCGCGTTCCTGTCAGTGCACATCCCCGTACTCAACCACCGTCAACACCCGTGCGTTCCGGCCGTATGCGACCTTGGGCACGCCCGCCAGGCGCTTGTGCAGTACTTGGGTCAACGACTCGCCTGGCCTCAAGCTGGCATCGCCAAAATCCCCGTCCAATTGCATCGGATGCACGATGACCTCAAGCGAGCCATATGCCGGTGGCGCGGCGTGGTCCAGGTCGGCTGGGGTGCAGACGTAGTCCGCTGTCGCGCCGCACAGGCTGCGCATGCGCCGGTTGAGCAGGGTCTTGAAGATGCGTTTGGGCAGGTTCAAGTTTGCCCCCAGGTTGCGCGCCAGGCGTATGGGCACGCCTTGCCTGGCGGCGAAGCGGGCCACCAGTTCGCCGATGGGCCAGATGTTGTGCACATGTTGATGGGAATCGAGATGGCTGGGTCGCAGGCCGTGGTCCAGGCAGTGTTGCCATTGCGCTTGCAGTTCATCTTCCACTGCCGCCAGATCCTTTGAGCCCAGGCGCAGGCAATAACGCGACAGATTCAGGTCGAACTGGCCACTGGCGTCGCAAAAAACCGCTCGTGAGGTGATCGCCTGGCCCAGCGGCGGGCCGTAGCTGAGGTTGAAATGCAGGCCAACGTGGCCGTTGAGCAACGGTTGCCGGGCCATTTCACACGCCTGATCGAAACCCGGCATGTTGGCCATGGCCGTGGTAGAACTGATCACTCCGGTCTCGAAGGCCCGCAGGATCAGCGCGTTTTCGCTGAGGCTGAGGCCGAAGTCGTCAGCGTTGACGATCACTTGGCGCGGCATCCGTCTTCTCCTGGTTCTTTGGAGGGGACGATGCCGTCGTCGCGGTCGGTTTGCTCCGGCGTTTGCCGAACCATGGCTTCAAGCTTTTCCATAGCCGCAAGGCAAACCCCAGCAGCAAGCCACCGGGCTGCCAGGAGTAAAAACTCCAGCGCCAGTGTTCCAGTTGGCCAGTCATGCGTTCGTGTAGCTGATGGCTGGAGTTCTCCAGGCTGACGCGCGAGGCATCGATCCAGTGCCAGTTCTCGTCCAGCCCCCAGCGAATCCACTCTTCGAGCAATACCCGGCCGCTGCCTAGGTCGGCATGCTGCGGCAGGAACGCCAGGTTGTAGTCATACAGCCGTCCCTGATCCAGTAAACCGAGGCGATAGCTGATGCATTCGCCGTTCAGCTCCAGCATCACCACCCGCACCAGGCCTTGGGCGGCGAGGGCGGTGAAGGCGTGGTTCATCCATTGCCGGCGCCTGGGGTCGGCGAAGATGCCGACGCCTTCCTCGCCTTTCCAACTGGCCGCCTCGACCTCGGCTAGGTTGCGCAACAACTGCCCCATGCTGATGGCATCCGGTTTCACCCGGCGGATCTCGGCGCCACAGGCGGCGATTCGCTTGCGTGCGCGGCGCAATTTGTAGCGTGGGTCGCCAGAGATTTCCTGATGGTCGCTGTCGCTGATCAAATGCACCGGCACCCGGCAACTCAGGCGTCGTTCTCCGGTGGAACTCAGTGTCATCCAGGCACTGAGGACGCTTTGCTCACCGACCGGCTCGACCACCTCGTTCAATTGCAGCAGCGCGTGGGGCAAGTGCTGACGGATCTGCATCAGCGCCTGTCCCATGCCTTCGGCGTCCAGGCGCATCATCAAGGCGATGCGGTCGGCCAATGGATAACCCAAGTGATGCAACACCCGGAACCGCAGCCCGCCGATACGCTCACGCCCCGATACCAGGGGCAGGCACAGGCACAGCGCCTGGTCTTCCCAGCCCAGCAACACCTGTAACTGCTGCTCCGGCAGCAGGGCGAACTCCGCCGCTTGCAACCAGGCCAGGGTGTTGAAGGGCGTAGCGTCGGGCACCTGGGTTCGCAGCTGGTCATAGGCCGTTATGGGAAAGTCCTCGGCGCCCAGGGAGCGACACCATTGGAACCGGATCGCCATGGGCGTCAGGCCGCTGCAGTCGATGCAACCGGCTGGGCCGGTTTACGGAAGGCGTCCAGTGCCGAGCCGTTGTAAAACGTGTCGCGGAAGAACCTCCAGCGGCCGAACAGGCGATACATATGGGTGATCTTGCCGCGTTCCTGGAAGCCCATGCGTATATGCATCTTGATCGCTGGGATGTTCTCTATGTCACAGACATCGACCATGGTGTCGCAGCCTTTGTCCGCCATGACTTTCCACATCTCCAGCTGCATGTCCGCCGACATCCCGGAGCCCCAGTAGGCGCGGGTCATCTCGCCGCCGAACTGAAAGTATTCGCCGGGGTTGATCGGGAAGTTGCAGCGATAGAAATGACGGTCGAAATAGTCTCGCGTGCTGCCCCAGGCGAACCCCACGGTGTCGCCTTGACCGTCCAGGTACATCAAGCCTGTGTAGCCTTCGGCGGCCAGCTCGTGCATGGTTTTGACGCGGTCGCCGAAATACCGGGCAAAAGCGTCGGCATTGTTGACTGTGATGAACTCCAGGCGCATCGGCGGGTAGGCCTTGAGATTATGCGGGGGCAGTGGGGTCCGCACATCGTGCTCCAGCCATACCAGTTGCGAGTGGAGAAACACGTAGCGTCTGAACAGCTGTTTGAGGACGGCGCGCAGGCCTTTTTTCTGGATGCGATCACGCAATTTCTGCAGAACGTTCATGGTGCCTCCTGACGGGTGGCGGGGTGGGGGGAAACGGAAGCGGTCCAGCTCAGGGCAAACAGGGTTTCTCCTGGCAGGAGAAAGTGGATTTGCCCGGCCTCGCAATTGAACGGGGCGCTGCGGCTATGGTTGTCGGGGCCGAAATACGCCAACTCGGCTTTCGCCTGGGGGCAGGGCACGCCGTCCAGGCTGACCTGTTGCAGGCGCGTGCTTTTGTTTACGCCCAGCAGGCTGCGTCTTGCGTCGGTGGCCATGGCCAGTACGTCGACTTCGAAGGCGTCGTTATCCAGGCGCAACACCTGTTCGAGCCAATGCGCTTGGATGAATTGCTGGGCCAGGCCCACCGGCTTGAGTTCCAAGCGCTGGTTGTCCAGCACTCGCACCATGCCTTTTGGGTACTCCGGTTCGTCGGCGGACTGGAACCAGTTGAGCATGTCCAGCCAACCGTCCGCCGAGGCGTTGATCACCACGGACGTCCACCACAGGGCGGCGTAGTGGGTTTCCTGGTCGTAGGGGCTCAGGCTCGAGCCGCTGGACATGTTGGTCTGGTCCAGCAGCAAGGCCTTGTTCGGCCGGCCCTTGCTGTCCAGGCCCACCAGATCCGCGGCGCGGCGCACGCTGTTGCGATAGACCCGGGTCGCCAGCAGGTCGCGGATCATCCATTCATGCCAGGCCAAGGCGTCGATCTGGTCACTGGATTCGGCCAGCAAGCGTCGCGCCCAGTCGATCCCGCGCCGGTCAGCGGCGTTTTCCGCCAGGGGACCATTGGTGAACCGGGAGCTGGCCGGTATGGCAATGCGCACCCCGGCGCGGGCGTTGGCGGGGACGGCGCGAACCTGACTGGCCATGCTCTCGAACACCTGCTTGAAACTGGCGAAATCCGGGTAGTTGAGGTTCGGCTCATCGGCGAAACTGAGGTAGTGGATACCTTTGCCGCCCATGGCGCGGGTCGACTTGAGCCAGGCCTGCAAGCCGCTGTTGCTGACGCGGTCGGCCTGCAGGTCGGCCTTGCGTGCGCTACCGGCCAGCAGGGTGATGTCCCGGGTGATGCCGAAGCGGTCCTGGTACAGGCGCCGGAACCCATCTTCATGGTCCGGCTTGGCAGCGGTAACGTCGACAAAACTGTAATAAGTGGCGGCCTGGGGCTTGAGGGCATCGATTACCGGATAAGCGGAGGGCGGGGGCATGGCGTAGGGCAGGGACATACCCAGTTTCGGAGTTGTTCCCAGGACATCGCCATAGAGTTTCAGGTGCGCTTGCCCCGGGTCCTGGCGCAGCGGGTGCAGATGCTCGGCGGTCTGGGCGAACAGGTTCGCCGTGCCGTCCAGCCAGAACGCCGCCTTGCCGTTGCCCTGCAACTGCAAGCGCCAGGTTTGCTCGACGTTGGCAACGGGCAGGGCGACCTGGTCGAACTGCCAATAGGCCGGGTATGGCTTGAGGTTCAATTGCAGCTGTTTGCCATCGGCGACGCGACGGGCTTGCAGGCTGCGCATACCGCCGTGGAACTTGCCCGCGAGCATGGCTTGCTCACCGGGGGCGACCTTGAAGTACAACTCATCGCCGTCATGGGTTTCAGCGCTGAAATGCACCTTGGCCGGAGCGAACATCGCTTGGGTATGGGCGTCGTGCTCGACGGTGTAGCGACGGAAACTGTAGCCGGGAATTTCCAGTCGATAGCTGGCGGCCCCCGGCAGCAAGGGCCACTGCTGCTCGCCACGTTCCTGGGCGGCCTTGATCAAGCGCGTACCCACCAGTCGCCCCTGGCCGTTGAGCAGGTACAGGTGCTCACTATTGGCGTTGGCCTGCCAGGCTGGTACCCAGCGCACAGTCACGTAATCCGGGCGGTCGGTCTGCAGGTACAGGCTGCCGTCGCGGATGCCGGTCCATTGCATCACCGCGCCCTGGGCCAAAAAGGCCAGGCTCCAAAGGCACAGGCCTGCAGCCACTTTCCACCAATGCTGCACTGGCCCGATCGCGAGCTTATTCGCAATGGCGGTTTGGCAGGCAACCACACTCATGTCGATTTCCCCAACAGCATCTGGCGCATCGGCAGCAAGTCGCTGGGCAGGATGATCAGTGTCTGCCACAGCGCCACGCCGCTGAGGCGGCAGTACATGGCCAGCAGCGCCACGGTCACGCCCAGGTAGGCGATTGAAGACGCGGCGGCGGCCCCGACGATGCCGTAGCGGGGAATCAGGATCAGGTTCAGCGCCAGGTTCAGCAGCGCGCCCACGCCCATCAGCAGCGAAACCGTGCCGGGGCGGTCCTTGCCCAGCAGGTCCAGGCGCAGGATGCTCGCGTAGCACAGCCCGAACAGCCCCGGCAGCAGCGCCAGCAAGGCGGGATAAGCCGGCTGGTAGGCGGCGCCGAACAGGGTGACGATCAGCCATTGGCCGATCAGCGCCATGCTCAGGCAGGCGCCGAGCATCACCGTGGCGGTCAGGCGCAAGGCCAGGGGCGTCAGGCGCTGCATGTCGCGGTCCTGCTGCAACAGGCGTTTCATCAGCGGCGTGGTGACGGCTTCTGGCACGATCAGCAGCAATTCGGCGGCGGCGCTGGCCATGGCGTAGTGACCCAGGGCCGTGCTGCCCAGCAGGGCACCGATGAACAGGAAGTCCGAGCGCAGCAGCACTTGCTGGAACAGCAGGTCCGGATGGCTGCGGGCGCCGTAGCGCAGCAGTTCGTTCTGATGGGTGCGATCCCAGCGCAGGGTCACCACATGATCGCGACGCAACCACATCCAGCCGGCCAGTACCACCAGACTCAGGCCCGCCAGCCAACTGATCAGCGCCGCTTCCAGGGCCGCATCTTTCCACATCCAGAACAACACCAGGAACAGCACCAGTGGCGCCAGGGATTCCATCAGGCGCAAGGCATTGAAGGCACCCACGCCGCCGGAGGCGTTGTGCAGCGTCAGCAGACCGCTCTTGAGCACGGTCAACGGCACGGCCAGCAACAGCAGCCAGGCGAGCAATCCCAATTGCGTGGTGATGTCCAGCTCGCCGCCGAACTCGCGTACCAACGCCACCACCAGCAAGGTCAGCAAGCCGGCCAACAGGCAGCCGAAGACCAGCACCTGGCTGAGCAACAACCCCATCGAGCGCTGCTGCGCCGCCTGATAACCCACGGCGCCATTCAGCCCACCGCTGGTGGCGGCGCTGATCAGGTCCGGCAGGGTGCTGAGCAAGGCAAACAGCCCGCGTTCGCTGGGCCCGAGAATCCGCGCCAGCAGCACATTGCGCACCAGGCGCAGGCCGATCATCGCCAGGCGCGTGCCCATGCTCAGTGCCAAGTGCTTGAGGTAATGAGCGCGGCTCATGGGCGTGTCCCGCGGCGAATGCGCCAGGCCAGCAATTCAGGGTGATGGGCATTGCTCTGACTGACGCCGAAGCGCGGCAGGTTCAGCGGGTCACCGTCGTTGCGATACAGCCCCGCCTCGGTGCCGAGGGCGAAGGCAAACCCATGGGCCGCCACCTGTTGGCGCACCCGGGCATCGTGATCGCCGTTGGGGTAGCAATACACCGGCAACGGATGGGCACAGCCGTTTTCCAGGGCGATCCAGCTGCGCGTCAGTTCTTCGTGCAGGCGCTGGTCATCCAGCCCGGTCAGGATCGCGTGGCTGGCGCCATGGGGACCGAAGCGGATCAGCCCGGAATCTTCGAGCATGCGCACCTGGGGCCAGTCCAGGGCCTGGGGCTGGGAACCCTGGGGGCAGGCGTCGGTGAGGTCGCTCAGCGTGTGGGTATCGAGACTCTTGAGGCTTTGCAGGTAATGCAGCAGCGCCAGGCTGCGGCGCTCGTCGTCGATGTCATCGAGCAGCACCGGCAACGGTCGACCGACGTGCTGCAAGTGCTCGATCAATGAGCGCCGTGCCACCTGGCCATGGCTGCCCCAGAGGGTTTCGCCGATGCTTTCCCACCAGAAGTGCTGGCGACTGCCGATGAAATCGGTGGAGAGGAAAATACTCGCCGGCACCTGGTATTGGCGCAGCAACGGAAAGGCATTCATGGCGTTGTCGCGCCAACCGTCGTCGAAGGTCAGGGCCACTCGCGGACGGTTCGGAACGGTTTCGGGATCGGCCAGCAACAAGGTCATCAGCGGCACGCACTCGAAATGCCGTAGCAGCCAGATCAGCAAATGTTCAAACGCTTCGGGCCCCACGCACAGTTCGTTGCGGTGGGGCAGTTCGGCGGCGCGGTCGTTGTTCAGTACACGATGGAGCATCAGGATCACGCCGGCGCCACGCAGGGGGTGGCGGCCCAGGGACGTGTTCAGGTACAGCCAGCCGCCGGTGCGCTTGAAGACTTGTTTGATTGACATGGGCCGTCCTCCTCAGCGGTTCTGTTCGGGGTTCCACTGGCTGTAGCGCTGGCCCCGCAGGAACTGCCAGAGCCCGATGCTCATGCCCGCCAGCGTCACCAGCACGAATGCGGCCAGGCGAAAGGGCCGGGGCAGGCGGTGGCGCGCGTCCATCAACCCGATCAGCGCCATGGCGTAACCGAGCAGTTGCGCCACCAGGCTCAGGCGATAGAACGGATGGTCGTTCCACAGCCAGGCATTGCTCAGCAAGAGCGGCAGCAGCAACACCGGCGCCAGGCGGCGGATCAACTTGTGGCTGATCAAGCCGATGGCGTAGAGCCCATGGCGCAGTGGGTTGAGCAGTTCCCGGCGCTGAGCCAGGCTCTGCAACCCGCCAACGGTGACCCGCTGGCGTCGGCGAAATTGCTTGTCGGCTTCGTCCACGCCCTGGTCGGTCACCCGGGCCATGGGGGCATAGACGATGGACTTGCCGGCAGCTGGCGCGCAGGTGCTGAGGAAAAAGTCATCGTTGACCTGGGCCGGTATCGGTTGGAACAGCACCCGGCGCAGGGCCAACAGCGCGCCGTCGGCCGAGACCATGCAACCGGTGCGACTCTCCACCCGACGCAACCAGCCTTCGTAATGGCGATACAGGCTGTCGCCCAGGCTCAGGCCCTTGCCCGGCACCGGGATTTCCATGTGCCCGGCGCAAGCGCCGACTTCTGGATCGCCCAAGGGCGCCAGCAGATGGCTGAGGGTGTCGTTGGCCCATTGGTTATCGGCGTCGGTGAACACCAGGATCTCGCCGTGGCTGTGGGCGACACCGGTATTGAGGGCGGCAGCCTTGCCTTGGCGCGGCAGGTCGAGCACGGTGATGCGCGGGTCGATCACCTTGCGTGCGCAGGCCACTGTGTTGTCGGTGGAGCCGTCGCTGGCGAGGATGATTCGCAATGAATGGGCCCGATAGTCCTGGGCCAGCAAGGTGCGCAACTTGTCCTCGATGTGCCGCGCCTCGTTGTGGGCGGCAATGACGATGCTCACGTCCATCGGAAGCGCCTTGCCGTAGCGCCGCACCGGAAACAGCGGCGCCAGCAGGCTCAACATCAAGGGATAACCGAGGTAGGCGTACACCGGCAGCAACAGGCACGACCAGTAAATGAATTCAGCCACGGGCAGGTCTCCTGGCATTCCAATGACACAGATTGAGCAGCAGTGCGGCACCGGTCAGGTGCAGGCGCACCCCATGCAAGGCCCACAGTTGAAGCGTCAGGCGCAGGTCGCGCCGACTCTGGCGCAGGCTGAGGAACAAGGCCGGCAGCGAGGTGATCAGCAACAGCATCAGCGCCAGACGCAGCTGCCCCTGCAGCAGCGCCACCAACGTCAGCAAATCCAAGCCCCAGGCGCCAATGGACAGCGCCGGGAAGCGCAGCAGGCGCAGGCTCGGACCATGGCTGCGCAGCAGCTGCAAATGACTGCCCTGGCGCCACAGCTCTTTGCTCATCCACTCGCGCCAACTGCCTTCGTAGCCCCAATGCAAGGCCACGCTTTCATTGACCAGCAACAGCTGCGCTCCGGCCTGGCGCAGGCGCCAGGAGAAGTCCTTGTCTTCACCGGTGCGCAGGCTCTCGTCGAAGCCGCCGACCCGTTCGAACCAACGGCGGCGCATCAACAGGTTGGCGCTGGGCAGCCACTGCACCCGATGCAGGAGACGTGATGCCGGGCGTTGGCTGCGGCGCTGCCAGGCTTCGGCGAACCACGGTGCCTGCCGGGGCGTGTCCAGGTCCAGGCCCAGCACATCGCCCTGGTGGCCTTCGAGCTCCAGCAACAGCTTGAGCCAGTCGGCCGGCATTTCGATGTCGGCGTCGATGAACGCCAGCCAGTCGCCGCTGGCGACGGCGGCACCGCGGTTGCGCAGGGCGCCGATGTGCACGCCGGGTACGATCAGCACCCGCGCGCCCAACTCATTGGCGATGCGCGGGCCAGCGTCGTCGGAACCGTTGTCCACCACGATCAATTCGCACTCCAGCTGCGCCTGGCGCGCGGCTTCCTGCGCAGCCAACAGCGTGCGGCCGATGTGACGCGCCTCGTTGTACATCGGGATCACAATGCTGACCCGGCTCATGGGCGAGCCTCCAGTGGCGCGGCCCGTTCGGCGTCGTAGCGCAACACGCTGGTGAGGGCGAGCATGATCCACAGCAACTTGTGGTTCGGCGCACTGAGAAACATCAGGAACAACGCCAGCGAAAGGAAACTCATGCCCAGGTGCGTCAGCAGGTCGGCTTGCGCCCAGTCCCGGCGTTGCAGCCAGAGGCGTCGGGCATGCAGCAGGTTGTACAGGCCAAGGCCAATCATGCCGACGAACATCAGCCCGCCCGGCACGCCGATTTCGCTGAAGATTTCCAGGTAGGTGTTATGGGCCCGGCGATACAGATCCCCCAGCTTGCGGTTGGCCGAGAACGCCTTGGCATAGCCGGTGGGCGCGTAGTGCAGGGGAAAGGTTCCGGGCCCTGACCCGAGTATCGGGTTCTCGCGGATCATCTGGCTGCCGACCAGGATGTACGAGGCGCGGCGGCCCAGGGACTCGTCCTTGTGGGCGCTGGCGCCGGCACTGAGGATGCTCAATGACTGGATGCGGGCGACGTAGCCGGCCGGCATCACGGCGATTGCCAGGGGAATGATGATCGCCAGCCCGAGCATGGCGAAACCCAGGTGCCGTGGGCGGATACGCGGCAACTGCGCGCGGTAGTGATACAGCCCGATCATCAGGCTGAGCAACAGCACCACCAGTCCGGAGCGCGACTCGGTCTTGGTCATGCCACCGAGCAACAGGATGAACCCTGCGCTCCAGAACAATCGGTGCAACAGGTTCGGACTGCGCAGCACCAGCCACAAGGCCAGCGGTACGGTGAACGCAATCAACAGGGCAAAGACGTTGGGGTCTTCCAGCAGGCCGGAAGCGCGGCCCTGATCCTGATATTGGGCCGAGAACATGGCGAGCACGCACGTGGTGGAGACGCTCACCGTCATCAGGCGGGCGAACAGGTCCAGGTTCAGTTCGCGACCGATCAGCAGGGTGATCACGAAGAGAATCAGCCCCACCGTCAGCTCTCGCAGGTGGGTCAGGGACAGGTCCATGTTTTCCGAGAGCAACAGACTCAGGCCATAGAGCACCATGAAGCCGATCAGCGGCTTCCAGATATTGCTGCGCAAGCGTGTCGCAGGAATCTGGTGCACCGCCAGTTGCAGCATCAAGATCAGGATCAGCGCCAGGCCAAGGAACTTGCTGCCGGAAAACGCGCTGTCCTTGAACAGGCCTTCGAATGGCACCAGCGCGGCAATGCCCAGCAAACCCCAGCCGGGCTTGCGGTACAGCAGGGCGACGCCGACCAGGCCGAGCACCGCGCCCGGTGCCAGGAACGGATAAGGGCTGGCCAGCAACGCCAGGCACACAAGGCCCAGCAGGCTGACGATCGAGAGCGGGACAATCATGAGCGAGCCTCCCGTGCCGTGCGGATGTAAAGCTGCGACCAGCATTCGGCCAGCGTGCGCAGGTCGTAGCGGTCCCGTTGGGTACGGCGTGCGTTATCGGCCAGGATCCGCGCCAGGGGCGGTTCGCTGAACAGTGTTTCGATCTGCGCTGCCAGTTCCGCGCTGTTGGCCGGTGCCGCGAGCAGGCCGTTATGACGGTCCTGCAATACGTCGGGAATGCCGCCGACGCCGAACGCCACCACCGGCACGCCGGCCTGCATGGCTTCGAGCAGAATCATCGGGGTGCCTTCGGTGCGCGAACTGATCACCAGGGCGTCGAGGCGACTCCACCAGGCGTTCATGTCGGTCTGGTAGCCTGGCAATTCGATACGCGTGGGCAGTCCGGCGTCGGTGATGCGCTTGAGCAGCGCCTGGCGCTCAGGGCCGTCGCCGAGCATCACCGCGTGCAGCGATGCATGCTTCTGGCACAGCGGAATCATGGCGTCGAGAAACAGGTCAGGACCTTTCTCGCTGCTCAAGCGGCCGACGTAGCCGACCCGCCAGCGTTGCTTGTCGGCGCGATGGGCCAGCGGCGTGCTGGCCGCTGGCAGGCCGTTGGGAATGACGTCGAGTTTTTCCGCCTGCACGCTGGCTCGGCGATGCAGCGTGGCGATGCTCTCGGCCACGCAGACGACCCGCTTGACCGAGGCGGTGCGGCACAGTTGCAGGCTCAGCCAGGTATAGAAGCGCTGCTTGGGGCTTCGTGGGGTGAAGCCATGCTGGGTAATCACCAGCGGCAGGCCCAGCAGCGTGGCGGCGGACCAGCCGAACAACAGCCCCTTGAAGTTGTGGGTGTTGATCAGCGGCCGCTCGTCCCGGCGCTGGCGCAAGTGCTGCAACAACTCGGCCCAACTGGCGCAATGACGGCAATCGACCCCGGCCTGGCGAAAACGCTTGATCAAGGTGGGGGGCGCCGCCAGGAACAGCACCTGGTGCTGCCCAGGCGTCGCCAGGCAATGATCGAGCAGCATCCGCTCGGCCCCATAGAAGCCGCCGCTGTCGAGCAGATGAATGATCGACAGGGGACTGCTGTGGCGGGTCGGGCCGAACGGCGCGTTCAATTTCGCACCCAATGGACAAGGCTGGGCAGGCTCCAGTTGCGGTGCGGGTTGACCTTGTCGGGGGACTGCTCGTTGATGACCAACAGCACCGGCACATCCAGTTGCTGGGTGATTTGCGCTGGATGCTTGAAGCGATGGTCGAAGAACTCACGCACATAGACCAGGGCAATCGCCAGCAGCAGGCCGCTGAACATGCCGAAGACAATGATCAGCATCGGCTTGGGAAAGGCCGCAGCGGTTGGTTCGAACGGCGGGCTCAGGACCCGGGCGTTGGACAGGTCGTTGTCCAGCGAACGCGCGGTGCTGGCTTCGGCGAACCGTTGGGCGTAGGTGGAGAAGGCCGCATGCAGGGCGTTGATCTCGGTGTCCATCTGCCGCAGCTTGCTCTGGGTTTCCTGCAATTGATGGATGCGCTGCTTGAAGGCGGCGATGCGTTCGATCTTCTGATTGATCACCGAACTGACCACCGCCAGATCGGTGGTGCGTTCCTGAATGCGGTTGTTCACCACCTTCAGGAACTGCTGGCGCGTGCGGACGATCTGTTCCCGGGCCAGCAGCATCGGTTCGCTGCTGGGCTGGAAGATCGCCAGGTCATTCATGTAGCGGCTGACCTGGCTGGTCAGTTGCTCGCCCAGCTGTCTGATTTCCCGGTCTTCGAAGGCAATGTTGTCCACGGTGGTGGTGAAGGTGAACGGGAAGGTGTAGTCGTTGAACCGCGAGCTGTTCGCCGCCGCGAGACTGGTCTTGAGGTAATCGAGCCAGCGTTGGCTTTGCAGCAGGCGATCCTGGTACAGGTTCAGGGCCTGCTCTTCGGTATTGATGGCGTTCAGGCGGAAGGTGACTTCTTCCTTGGGATCGGACGATCCGATGTTTTCAAGCAGCCCGAGCCGGTTGCTTTCCAGGCCGTCGAGACGGGTCTGGTACTGGGCTTTCTTCTGCTCATAGAACGTCTGCGGCAGTTCGATCGATTGCAGGTCCTGGCGGCTGCTGAGGTAGTTCTGCAGCAGTTGCGCCACGAACCGGGTGCCCTGGGCCGGGTCGCCGAAACTGTAGACGATGGAGATGACGTTGGAGCCGGGCAGGGTCTCGATCTTCAGGTTTTCGATGGCCTCGTCGGTCAGCGTATCGAGCACGGTGTCGCGCACCGGATCGACTTCCAGCCCCAGACCATCGCGCAGGGGGTTGATGACGTACTCGCGCAGTGGCTGGGTGATGTAGCGCTTGAGCGGCTCGCTCACCCATTTGTTGAGGATGCCCGGGCTGGGGGTGTATTCGCCCTGGTCGCGCAGGGTGCTGATGGTCTGCCGGATCAACGCTGGCGAGCGCAGGATATTGCTTTCGGTTTCCATGTCCGCCAGGGACGGCGGGATGAAGGTCGCGTTTTCCTGGTTCAGCGACGTGGTGGCGTCGCCCTGGGAGAGTTTTTTCGACTGGACGATCACCTGGGCGGTGATATCGAAGCTCTGCTTGAGCATCAACGGCAGCACCAGGGCGATCACGGCGAAAATCAGGAAGATACGCTTCACCCACTGCTTGTTGGCGAAGAAGATCCTGAAGAACTCGTGCAGATAGTTTTCCTTGGGGTTCATGATCGGTCACCTGAGTTTCAGTTGTCGCTGCCTTTGTTGTCGACGCGGTAGCCGAAGCCGAACCCCACGCCCTGGAACAGCACTACGTCGGCCAGTTGCCTGGCCGTTTCGCCGGCTTTGGCCAGTCCGGTCTTGGGCACGTACAACATGTCCTCCGGCTGCAGGTAGGCGATCTGCGAGGCGTCGCCGCTCAAGGCCTTTTCCACGTCGTAGTGACGGGCTTCGACCTGGTTGCCGTTGCGGCGCATGATCATCACCGAGTCGAGCCGGGCCTTGACGTTCGTGCCACGGGCCAGGGTCAGGGCTTCGAGAACCGAGATCGGCCGGCGGATCGCATAGGCGCCGGGTTGGGCCACTTCACCGAGTACATAGATCTCGTTGCCGGCGGTGGACTTGAGCAGCACATCCACGGTCATGTGGCCGGGCAGTTGGGCGTAGCGCTCGTTGAGGAAGGTCTCCAGCTGGGTGACGGTCATGCCTTGCAACGGCACCGAGCCAATTTCCGGGAAGCTGGCGTAGCCATCCCGGCCCACGATGATTTCCCGACTCATGCCCGTGGCCGGGTGGGTCAGGGTGTTGCGCAGGTTCGCCTCGCCGGAGAGCGGGCTGGTCACCAGGACGGTCAATTGGTTGCGATTGGGTTGGAACAGCATCTTCTGGTCATAGGCACGCTGCACCGCCAGGCGCGCCTCGTCGGTGGTCAATCCGGCGACTTTCACCGAAGTGTTGGCGCCCGGCAGTTCGATGGTGCCGTCGGGCATCACTTGTTGCGTGCCATTGAGCTGGCTGGCGGCGGTGAAGTTCAGGGCAACCTGGTCGCCCGGTTGCACTCGATACGCCTGGGAGGAGGTCGTGCCGATGTGGAATATCACATCCAGCACATCCTGGGGCCGCAAGGTCTGTTCGACCTTCGGCATGTCGGTGGCCTGGGCATTGGCCGGCGCAGCCGTGAGGATCTGCACCGGCATCGAGCGGGTATCGCTGGTACTGGAGCAACCGGCAAGCGGCAGCAACAGCAGGACAAGCATTCTGGCGTTCATCTCGTCATCCTTTTGCAGGCTTACAGGTTGTTGTAGAGCCACTTGGGCATGTAGTACTTGCGGCGATTGAACACGCTGCCCACCACTTTCGCGCCGGCCTGGGACAGGCGCTGGCGGGCGGCCTGGGCCACTTCCCAGCGGGTGTCTTCACCACGCACCACCAGCACCACGCCGTCGACCTGGGTGCTGAGCACCAGTGTGTCGCTGGCCGAATACACCGCGTCGGCGTCGATCACCACAAAGCGGTATTGCGCCGCCAGTTGCCTGAACAGTGGGCGCAGTCGTTCGGGGCTCAAGCGTTCGGCATTGCGGCCCAGGCGCCCGTGGGGCAACACGTCGAAGGGCAGGCTGGACGCCTGCACCACGCAGTCCTGCAGCAAGGGCGGGGCGAGGCTGTTGAACAACAGATCGGTAAAACCGCGCTCCTTGTGCAACGACAGTTGCTGGCTGAGGTTGCGCGGTGACTGGCTGGCATCCACCAGCAGTACGCGACCGTTGCTCATCTGCGCCAGTTGAGCGGCCAGCGCCATCGCGCTGGTGCTGGTTCCGGTGCCGGTGTTGGCGGACGTCAAGAGCAGGATCCGCAGGGAAGGGTCGAGCACGGTCGAGGTCAGGTTGGTCTCGCTCGGGCTGGCTATGGTCAGGATATTGGTTGAACCGTCCATTTAACTCGCTCCGTGGCCGCTGAACACTTTGAAGGGGGTAATCATCAGGATCTTCAAATCCAGCCACAGGCTTTGTTCAGCGATATAGCTGAGGTCCAATTCCACACGCTGGTCGAAGTCGATATTGCTGCGCCCGGAGATCTGCCAAAGGCCGGTCATGCCGGGGTAGATGCTCAGGCGCACAAGATGGTTGTCCTTGTAGCGATAGGCGTTGAACGAGGTCGGCCGGGGGCCCACCAGGCGCATGTCGCCGGTCACTACATTGATCAGGTTCGGTAGTTCGTCGAGGCTGCTGCGTCGCAGGAACCGGCCGATGGGCGTGATGCGCGGATCGTTGTCGATCTTGAAGTCGATGGCATCGGCGCCGTGTTTGTTGAGGTGGCGCAGCGACTCCTTGAGCGCCTCGGCATCGGCCACCATGGTGCGGAACTTGTACATGCCGAAGACTCGGCCGCGATACCCGGTGCGCTTTTGCACGAACAGCACGGGACCGGGGCTGGAGAACTTGACCAGCAGCGCCAGGCCCAGCAGCAGCGGGCATAACAGCAGCAGGATCGCCAGCGCGCCGAGGCAGGCCACCACGCGATTGGTGCGCGAGACCGTCCAGGGCCGGCCGCCGTCGCGACCGGTCAACCAACCTCGACCCTGGCGGTGGATGGCCGCGTCCAGGCGCCTGCGGTGGTCGGGATCGACACGCTTGTCGCGTCCAGGGGCGTTGATCTCGATGACTTGCTCATGTCGGGTCATGGATTCCTCCGCTGAGGTTGGGCCGCAAGCGTTCAGTTGCGAGCGGTGCGTGGGCAGGCTGTGCGTAGTAATCGAGGAACCACCGGATGAAGCGGCCCAGGCCGTCGTCCAGTTCGATACACGGCTTGAAACCGGTGGCCTGTGTCAGGTCGCTGGCATCGGCGCAGGTGTTGAGCACATCTCCTGCTTGCAGGGGGAGCAGTTCGATGCGGGCGGTTTGTCCCAGGTGCTTTTCCAGCAGTGCGACATAGGTGCGCAGCGCCACCGGGTGCTGCCCGCCGATGTTGTAGATCCGCCAGGGCGCACGGCTGGTGGCCGGGTCCGGTTGTTCGTGATCCAACAGGGGCGTGACCTGGGGCGCACGGTCGAGCAGGCGGGCGATGCTTTCGACGATGTCGTCGATGTAGGTGAAATCGCGTTGGTGCTCGCCGTGATTGAACAGCTGCAGCACACGGTCTTCGACGATGGCGCGGGCAAACTGGATCGGCGACATGTCTGGCCGGCCCCAAGGGCCGTACACCGTGAAGAAGCGCAGGCCGGTGCAGGGAATGCCGAACAGGTGGCTGTAGCTGTGGGCCATCAGTTCGTTGGCTTTTTTGCTGGCCGCGTACAGCGACAGCGGATGGTCGACGTTGTCCTGCACCGAATAAGGCGTGCGCGAATTGGCGCCGTATACCGAGCTTGAGGAGGCGTAGATCAGGTGCTTGACCGGATAGCGGCGGCAGTTTTCCAGAATATTGAGGAACCCGGTGATGTTGCTGTCGACATAGGCCTGTGGTTTTTCCAGCGAGTAGCGCACGCCCGCTTGGGCGGCAAGGTGAATCACTACGTCCGGGCGCCGGGCCTGGAACAGTTCATCGATGGCCGGCGCGTCGACCAGATCGATCCGCGCCAGGGGAAATTCGCCGGCCTGCTCGTTCACCCAGGTCACGCGGTCGTGCTTGAGCTGCGGGTCGTAGTAGTCGTTGAAATTGTCCAGCCCGCACACCCGATGGCCGTCGCGCAGCAGTCGCAGCACGACGTGGGCGCCGATGAAACCGGCCGCGCCGGTGACCAGGATGTTCATGCTTGCGGTCCGGGTAGCGGGGTGCCCGGCACGGTGTGCCGCAGCCCGATACCGCGATACAGCAGTCCGGCGGCGGCCAGGTGTTCGGGGTTGTACAGGTTGCGGCCATCGATGATCACCCGGGCGCGCAACTTGCTGGCCAACAGGTCGAAGTCCACCACGCGAAAATTCTTCCACTCGGTGCAGATCACCAGGGCGTCGGCGTCTTCCAGGGTGTCGTCGCGGGTGGCGCAGAGGTTCAGGTCCTTGCGATAGCCGTAGAGGCGCCGGCATTCGGACATGGCTTCCGGGTCATAGGCGTGGACGCGGGCGCCTTCGCGCCACAGCGCTTCCATCAGGTAGCGGCTGGGGGCTTCGCGCATGTCATCGGTGTTGGGCTTGAATGCCAGGCCCCAGATGGCAATCGATTTGCCGGCCAGGCCCTCCTGGAATTGCGTTGCCAGTTTCTCGAAAAGGATGTGCCGCTGGCTGTCGTTGACGTCGGTGACGCTGCGCAACAAGCGCAGTGGCATGCCGCTCTGTTCGGCGGTGTGTAGCAAGGCCCGCAGGTCTTTGGGAAAGCATGAGCCGCCAAAACCGCAGCCGGGGTAGATGAAGTGGTAACCGATGCGTGGGTCCGAGCCGATGCCTTTGCGCACGGCTTCGATGTCGGCGCCCAGCCGTTCGGTGAGGTTGGCCAGTTCGTTCATGAAGCTGATGCGGGTGGCGAGCATGGCATTGGCGGCGTACTTGGTCAGTTCGGCGCTGCGGTTGTCCATGAACATCAGTTTTTCGTGGTTGCGGCAAAAGGGCGCGTAGAGCTCCGTCATCTGGTCGCGGGCCAGCGGGTCGGCGGTGCCGATGATGATCCGGTCGGGGCGCATGCAATCGGCCAGCGCACTGCCTTCCTTGAGGAACTCGGGATTGGACACCACGCGTACGTTCAACTGTTTCAGGCCCCGCTGCGCCAGCGCCTGGCGGGCGCATTCGGCCACCTTGTCGGCCGTGCCCACCGGCACCGTGGATTTGATGACCAGGGTGCGGTCGCTGTCCATGAAGTCGGCGATTTGCCGGGTGACGGCCAGCACATGGCTCAGGTCTGCCGAGCCGTCTTCATCGGCGGGGGTGCCGACGGCGATGAAAATCAGCTCGCCATGATTGACTGCGTCGCTGGCCTGGGAGCTGAACGACAAGCGTCCTTCCTTGATGTTGTCTTCGAGCAAGCTGGACAGCCCCGGCTCGCTGATGGTCGGTACGGCCTGTTGCAGTTGCCGGATTTTGTTCGGGTCGATATCGATGCACAAAACGCGATGTCCGACGTCGGCCATGGCGGCGGCCTGGATCAGCCCGACATACCCCGTACCAAATACACTCACGTCCATTTTTGGCGCGCCTCGCAAACCGAATGATGTAACTCGGATGAAACTGTTTAGAGGGGTATAGCGCAGCTTCAGAAAAGCGTGTCAGCAAAATGACAGTTGTCAGTGTTGGCAATTCAAGTGAAGTCGGGCCTTTTGATATCAAGTCCTTGACTGTCTTAGTAAAGTGGCTGTTTTATTGGGCTTTACGGGGATTTGACAAAGCGATAAACGGTAGTAATCCATAGATTTTTACATTCTGTGACGTATTTTCGTGTCATTTTTGGGGTAACTTTTTTTTGACGCGTGCTTCGGATGAAGCATTTCTTGCGCTTTGAAAATCGGCTGCTAACGTGCAGGAACGAAGTGCTTTGGATACGGCGATCTGGTCGAGGAAAACATGGCCCGTTACCTCAAGGAACTGCTGCTGGTTCTGTACCTGCTCAAGGGATACGACTATTACCTCGACCGTCTCACCGCGTTGGGCCTGGGGTTCGCAACGTTGCTGTTCGGCGCCATGTTCACGGTGCTGGTGCTGGCGCTGTGGATGAGTGCCTACATACGCCAGACCCTGGTGAGGCATGTGTTTGCCTTGGCGATGTTTGTTTCAGCGGTGTTTTTCGAGGTGTACACCCGGGTCACGGACAGTTACCTGACCTATAGCCAGTTCGTTTCGCTGGTGTACTCGGGGGGATTTATCCAGGAGGCGGCTTATCAGTACCGCGACGTGATTATCCGCGCGGTGATCAGCGGCTTGCTGCTGTTATTCGGCATCGCGCTCAAGCCTCGGCGGTCGGTGCGGTTGCCCGGTTATTTGCCGATAGCGGCGCCGGTGCTGGGCATGTTGTTGCTCAGTGGCGTGTTGTTCGTGCGGGCGGGCGAGGGCGCGCGCGGCCTGCCGGTGATGTACACGCCGTTGGCCTATTTGAATCTGTTTGCCTACGAGTCCTTGCACAGCACCATCGGTCCCCGGGAGCCGGTCACCCTGGTGCGACGGTCGTCTTTGATCGAGCAGGATATCGTGCTGATCATCGATGAGAGCATTGGCGGCAATTACCTGGATATCAACGCGCCATTCGGCGTGCACACCGGGCTGAAGACGCCGCCGGAGGGCGTGGACATCTTCAATTTCGGTTATGCGGCCTCCATCGCCAATTGCAGTGCCGACACCAACGTCACCCTGCGCTATGGCGGCACGCGCGCCGACTACATACGCATCAACAGCACCCGGCCGTCGATTTGGCAATATGCCAAAAAGGCGGGTTTGCGTACCGTCTACATCGACGCCCAGCGCACTGGTGGCTACCTGCAAAACCTGATGACCGAGCTGGAAAAACAGGACATCGACGAATTCGTCCAATTCGACCAGGCCAGCGTGCGCGACCGTGACATGGCGGCTGCGGCGAAGTTGATCGAACTGCTGGGCGACAACCAGGCCGAACTGGTGGTGATCAACAAGGTGGGGGCGCATTTCCCGGTACACGACAAATACCCCGACGACTTCATGAACTACCGCCCGGCCTTGCCGCGAGGGCAGTTCCAGGAGGTGGCCGACACCGCTAGCCGCGATGGCTTCAACGGCCAGAAAGATGACTGGTTGCTGTATCGCAATGCTTACCAGAACACCTTGCTGTGGAACGTCGGCGAGTTCTTCAAGCGAATCTTCCAGCAGGCCGATTTGAGCCATGCCGTGCTGATCTACACCTCCGACCACGGCCAGGACCTGCACGAGCGTGGCAACCCCGGGCTCAACACCCATTGCGGCGGTGACCCGGTGGCGGAGGAGGGGTTGGTGCCGTTGGTAGTGATCCAGGGCAGCCAATTGCACACCCTTGATTGGCGTGATGCCTGGGCCCGGAACAAGGACCGTTCGAGCCACTACAACATCTTCCCGACGCTGTTGCAGTTGATGGGTTACGACCCGGCCGGGGTTGAATCGGCCTATGGGAAATCCCTGAGCCAACCAACCGATGATGATTTCACTTTCAACTATCGCTTTAATGCACGGTTGGGGGCCAAGCCGGCTTGGAAACACATCGACTTGGGCGACATCGTGACACCGCAGTCCGGCCAGGTTGAGATGGCGGTGGGGCGTTGACTGGAGCTGAGTTCTTGTTGATTGAGTACATATCCATTGCTGCGGTAACGGCCACTTAGGGTTTCGCCCTGACGGCGACTCACTTTTTTTCAAACGCCAAAAAAAGTAAGCAAAAAAGGCTTGCCCCGCCACTCGGCACCTCGCCTAGGCTCGGTGTGCCCTCACTCCGGCATTGCTCCGTGGGCCGCCGCGAAGGGCCATCCATGGCCCAGCGCGGCTATCCCGGCATCCATGCCGGGATGCCCACTGCGCAATGCCTGCGTTCGGCCATCGTGGTTAACGGGGCGCCGAGATCAAAATCCAAAGCAACAGCAACAGCAACAGCAACAGCAACAGCAACAGCAACAGCAACAGCAACAGCAACAGCAACAGCGAGGAAAATGCCGGCATCTATGTGGCTGAGCCACCGCTATCGCGAGCAAGCCCGCTCCCACAGGAGAAACGCGGTCCCACCAAGAACCAGGTCGGCTATCAGGCCGCCTCGCGATGGACGTTGATCTCGGCGCCCCGTTAACCACGCTGGCCGAACGCAGGTATTGTGGAGTGGGCATCCCGGCATGTATGCCGGGTTAGCCGCGCTGGGCCATGGATGGCCCTTCGCGGCGGGCCCACGGAGCAATGCCGGAGTGAGGGCACACCGAGCCTAGGCGAGGTGCCGAGTGGTGGGGCAGAGGCGCTTTGGTTACTTTCGCGCTTTTCGAAAGTGACCCGCCGTCAGGGCGGAACCCTAAGTCGCCGTTACCGCAGCAACGGATATACACCCCCATCCGACAAGCAAATACCAAGGTTCACCAGCGAAATGGGGACGCACAGCTGTATTGGCCGATGGGGCCCATCACTCAACTCCGCTATCCTGAACCTCAAGTCCACCCGTCGAGCCTTTCCATGCTTGAAGTCCGCCAAGTGCACAAAAGCTATCCCACGCCTCAGGGCCCATTGCCAGTGCTGCAAGGCATCGATCTGACACTGATGCCCGGCAGCAGTCTGGCGCTGATGGGGGAGTCGGGCAGTGGCAAGAGCACCCTGCTGCACCTGGTCGCTGGGCTGGACAAGGTCGATCGCGGCAGCATCCGCAGTGGCGAACATCGGCTCGACGGCATGAGCGAAAGCCAATTGGCGAATTGGCGACGCACGGAAATCGGCCTGGTATTCCAGCAGTTCAACCTCATCAGCAGCTTGTCGGTGGAGGACAACCTGGCGTTCCAGGCGCGTCTGTGCGGCCGTCATGACGCAGCGTGGCAAGCCCATCTGGTACAGCGGCTCGGGCTTTCAGGGCTGTTGCGGCGTTATCCCGAGCAACTGTCCGGCGGCCAGCAACAGCGGGTAGCGCTGGGGCGGGCATTGGCTTCGCGACCGCCCTTGTTGCTGGCCGATGAACCCACCGGCAGCCTCGACGAAGCCACCAGCGACGAAGTCCTGCAACTGCTACTGGAACTGCTGGAGGGCAGCCCCACCAGCCTGCTGATGGTGACCCACAGTCCACGGGTGGCAGCTCGCCTGGCCCAGCGCGTGGTATTGCACGGCGGGCAGTTGGCGCAGGTGACCCAGGGGTGATGATTTTTCGCCAGACCCTCAAGGCCCTGCTCAGCCATTGGCGCCAACACCCGGTGCAATTCTTCAGCGTGCTGACCGGCCTGTGGCTGGCAACCAGCCTGCTCACTGGCGTGCAAGCGCTGAACAGTCAGGCCCGGGACAGCTACGCTCGGGCCAGCCAATTGATCGGCGGCGAACCCCAGGCCAGCCTCAGTGCACCCGGTGGTGGCACCTTCCCCCAGCAATGGTTTGTCGAGCTGCGGCGTCAGGGCTGGCCGGTGTCGCCAGTGTTGCAGGCTCGGGTGCTGCTCAAGGACCACGAGGATCAGCGCCTGCAACTGACCGGCATCGACCCGGTGTCGCTGCCGCCCGGTGCCGCGCTGGCGGGGCAGGCGCGGGAGATGACTGAGGTGGTGGCGTTCTTTACCGACCCCGGCCGCACCTGGATCGCCCCGCAAACCTTGCAAGCCCTGGGGCTGACCGAGGGCGACCGACCCCGGAGTGTCGATGGGCAAACCCTGCCGCCGTTGCATGCCCAGGAGGACATGGCGCCGGGCGTGCTGTTGATGGACATCGGTTTTGCCCAACAGGTACTCGGGTTGCCGGAGCAACTGTCGCGACTGTTGTTGCCCGCCACGTTCAGTGCCGCATTACCGGAAGCGTTCACCGGTCGCCTGCAACTCAAGCACGCCGATGAAGAAAACAACCTGTCGCGCCTGACCGAAAGTTTTCACCTGAACCTTGATGCCTTGGGGTTTTTATCCTTCGTGGTGGGACTGTTCATCGTTCACGCGGCCATCGGCCTGGCCCTGGAGCAACGCCGCAGTCTGTTGCGGACCCTGCGCGCCTGTGGTGTCAGTGCGCGGGTGCTGGTCACCAGCCTGACCATCGAACTGGGCGCGTTGGCCTTGCTGGGCGGGATCGCCGGGGTGCTCAGCGGCTATTGGCTGGCGAGCCTGTTGTTGCCCGATGTCGCGGCGAGCCTGCGAGGTTTGTATGGCGCCGAAGTGGCCGGGCACTTGAACCTCAGCCCATGGTGGTGGTTCAGCGGTGTCGGCTTGAGTCTGCTCGGTGCGCTGCTGGCCGGGGCTGACAGTCTTTTGCGGGCGGCGCGCCTGCCCTTGCTGGCGCTGGCCAACCCCCAGGCCTGGCATCAGGCCCATGCCCGATGGCTGCGACGCCAGGGTTGGGTGGCGACGGTGGCGGCATTGATTGCCGCATCGGCGTTGATCTGGGGCGACAGCCTGGCCAGTGGTTTTGTCCTGATGACCGCCTTGTTGCTGGGCGCGGCGCTGGCCTTGCCGGTGTTGCTCAACAGCGCGCTGAAGCGGTTGTCGAGGCGCAGCCGCTCGGTGCTCGGGCAGTGGTTTCTTGCCGATTGCCGCCAGCAATTGCCGACATTGAGCCTGGCGCTGATGGCATTGTTGCTGGCGCTCGCGGCCAATATCGGCGCCGGCAGCATGACCGCCGGCTTTCGCCAGACCTTCAGCAACTGGCTCGAACAACGGTTGACCGCCGAGTTGTATATCAACCCGCAGACCCCGGCCCAGGCGGACGAACTGCACGCTTGGCTCAAGCAACAACCGGCGATCACTGCCGTCGTTCCCCTCTGGCAAGTCTCGGTCCCGTTGCAGGGCTGGCCGACGGATATCCACGGCATCATCGATCACCCCCACTATCGACAGCATTGGCCGCTGCTGGAATCGGCCGGCGACAAGCCGTGGGAGCAACTGGCCGCCGCCGACACCCTCATGCTCAGCGAACAACTGGCACGGCGTCTCAAGGTGAGTACCGGCGATCAGTTGACCCTGCCGACACCCCAGGGGCCATGGGCACTGCGCATCGTTGGCATCTACGCCGACTACGGCAATCCCAAGGGCCATGTGCTGGTCAACGTCGATCACTTGCTGGCGCACTGGCCGAACCTGACGCCGAACCGTTTTAACCTGCGCATCGAACCGTCCGCGATCCCGGCGCTACTGACAGCGTTGCAAGACCGGTTCAGCCTGGATGACAGCCGCATCGTCGACCAGGCCCGGCTCAAGGGCTGGTCGACCCAGGTGTTCGAGCGAACCTTCGCCGCCACCGCTGCCCTCAACAGCCTGACCCTGGCGGTGGCCGGGGTGGCGTTGTTCATCAGTCTGCTGACCCAGAGCCAGAGTCGCCTCGCTCAGTTGGCGCCGCTGTGGGCGCTGGGGGTGACGCGTCGGCAGTTGATGCTGCTCAACCTCGGCCAGACCTGGCTGCTGGCGCTGCTGACCTTGGTCCTGGCGTTGCCGCTGGGCATCGCCCTGGCCTGGTGCCTGGACACGGTGATCAACGTGCAGGCTTTCGGTTGGCGCCTGCCATTGCGGGTGTTCCCGTTGCAATTGGTGCAATTGCTGGCCCTGGCGATGCTCGCCACGCTGCTGGCATCGGCCTGGCCGCTGTATGCGTTGTACCGCACGCAGCCGGCGGATTTGCTGAGGACCTTTGCCCATGAAGATTAGAGTCGGCGTGTTGTTGCTGCTGGCGTTGCTCAGCGGTTGTGATGACTCCGCGCCAGCGCAAAAGGGCTTTGCCGGCCTCGGCGACCAGGCTGTGGCCTTCACTCCGGTGGTGCCTGGGCGGGTATTCAGTTTCCCCGCCGACCACGGGACTCATGAAGGTTTTCGTATCGAGTGGTGGTACGTCACCGCCAATCTCAAGGATGCCCAGGGGCATGAGTTCGGCGTGCAATGGACGTTGTTTCGCAGCGCCTTGAATGCCGCGCCCCAGGCCGGCGGCTGGCGCAACCAGACGATCTGGCTCGGCCACGCGGCGGTCACATCCGCCACCGTGCACCATGCCGCCGAACGTTATGCACGAGGCGGGGTGGGGCAGGCCGGGGTACGGACGACACCCTTCGAGGCCTGGATCGACGACTGGCGCTTCGGCACTCGAACGACGGGCGTCGACCCGCTGGCGGATATGCAATTGCAGGCCCGGGACCCGCGCTTCAGCTATGCATTGCGGCTGACGTCGAGCCGGCCGCTGGTGTTGCAGGGCGATCAAGGTTTCAGCCAGAAATCCGAACAGGAGCAGGCGTCGTACTACTACAGCCAGCCGTTCTTCCAGGCCAGCGGTGAATTGGAAATCGATGGCCAGCGTTACGCGGTCAGCGGCCCGGCCTGGCTCGACCGAGAATGGAGCAGCCAGCCCCTGAGTGCAAACCAGACTGGCTGGGACTGGTTTTCCCTGCACTTGGACAACGGCGAGCACCTGATGCTCTACCGCATGCGCCACAAGGACGGCGCGCCGTATCTCACGGGCACCTGGATCGACGCCCAGGGCCAAGCGCAAACCCTGCACGCCGGGCAGATCAGCCTGGCGCCACTGGAAAGCGCCAAGGTCGCCGGGCGGTCGATGCCGGTGCGCTGGTCGATCAAGATCCCTGCCAGGCAGCTCGACGTGACGACCCAACCCTTGAACCCCAACGCCTGGATGAACTTGCAGATTCCTTATTGGGAAGGGCCGGTGCGATTGAACGGTAGCCACGTCGGCAACGGCTACCTGGAAATGACCGGCTACTGAGAATCGCCGGAACTCCCCACGAATCTCAGCCCTCATACCTTATGAATGCCTCGCAGGAGCCCGTCATGAGCGATGACCTCAAACCTCCGTCGCTGGCTGATTGGCAGCGGCTGTTCGACGACAAGGCCTATTGGCAACAATCACCCGACGTTCATTTCACCGAGCTGATGCGGGTGGCCGATGATCTGTTTGGCCAGGGAGCTATCGACCTGGCGCAGTGGCAGGCGCTGAAGACCAAGGCTGAGCAACTGCACCAGCGCTCCCCCGATGCCAACGTCGCTGAAGAAGTCGCTGACCCTGATGCCTGATTGCCAGGCTTGAACAACCAAGGAGTTCGTCATGAACCACCGTTCCGATCAAACGCCGCACAACCCTGACGAGCCGGCGATGCCTGGCGAAGTGGAACGCGACAACGACGCCTTGCGCCCCAACGATCCCGCCAAGCGCAAACAGCAGCAGGGGGATGCGGAAGCGGGAGAGACCGATGCGCAGAAAACTGGCCGGCGTGGTTGAGGTGGCGCATCAAGGATGAATAATTATTTAAATGGACTCGCGGAAATATCCTGCAAGTTCCACTAATATTGTGCCGTTCGCCCAGTGTCAGGCTCTTTACCAGTGCATGGATTGCCGAGGCCGTCGCACTGGGCGAACACCTCTGAGGGAAAATATCCCTGTTTACTTCAATGCACATCGGCCAGCAGGACTGGCCGGTGCATTGACGAGTGCGCGGACTTAACCGGCGGCCGGTGCACGCCAGTCATCGACGCCCAGCGTGCTGCAGGCTATGTGATTCCAGGTGATCTTGCGGTACGAGAAGTGCACATCTTGCAAGTGAGTGAAATGTGAATTTGCCGGGTCTTGGCAGTTGAGCATGTAGTCCTTGATTTCGACGATAATCGCGTCCTCCAGCGTAGTGGTGTAGTAATGCTCTTGGGTTCCGGAGGCTGAAGTGCGGTACCACTTGATTTCAACTTTGGCCAGGGTTTCGCCGCGGCAGAGGACTTCCTGCAGCATCGGTGAGGTTCTGTCAAAGACTTTAGTGATGACCAAGGGTTGGTGTATGCGTTGACCAGTTGGCTGACCGGACTGGGGGTCTCGTGGAATGGTCACCTGATGCTGGAAACCTTGCACCATGATTTCGTCTTTATGACCTTCCTGATAAATGTTACCCACCGAGTCGGCGGTAAACGCCTTCTCGGTCAGTAATATTTGACTGTTGTCTGTAATGGTCATGTACGCGGGGGTAGCCAATGGATGCTCTCCTTCCTGGATAACGATGGGGCCTGGGACTGGATTCGCCCGAGGTGGCCTGACGATTATCAAGAGCTATGCCATTTTAAAAAAAACTTTAAATATCAATAAGTTGATTTTGTATCGGGCTGATCCTTCCTCCAAACAGACCAGAAAGCGCTCAAAGACTTGCCCGGCCCATTGCAGTGCCTCGCGGTTCCACCAGGCACCGCGATGCCCGGGTCGGCAGGCCAAGAAAGGCGCGCCGCGTGCATGCCTCTCAGGCAGTTTTTTGCCGTTTTGTCCTTCGGCTTATTCCTACACGCCCAATGCAGCCCTGCACTCATCGATGGATCGCTGTTGCGTCTGGGCGTACAGCTGCAACTCATCGATGGTCGCCCGCCCCAGCGCTGCTTCAAAGGCGTGGCGATTGGACTGCCCGGCGTAGTGGCTCTGGGCAGCATCGCCAAGGTTCGACTGGAAAATGCCGGCGGCGCTGACCGGCAGGAAGTCTTCATACACCAAGGGTTCGGCACGCAGGTATTGCTGCTCCAACAGGCGTTCCAGCGAGGCCGTGCGCTCGACGCTGCCCTTGGCGGCGAGGCCCTTGGGCGTCACGAAATAACGGAAGTACGCCAGTGCTTCTCGACGCAGCTCATCGTGGTTGTCGGGGAATTGGGCAAAGTGCTCGCTCATCAGCGTGTTGTAGTGTTCGGCGTTGGCCTCGTTGGGGAAATCCCCCAACGCATCCCGCGCAGCGTTGAGCAATCGATCGTAGAGCGCACGACCCTTGGGCGTGAGGGCGGCGCCGCGTTGCTCGATTTCGCCAAAGCGAGCGCTGTGGCTGCCTTGGGATTGTGATTGATCGGTGAAGCTGACCGGCTCATCGAGGGCCTTGAAGCTGGTCTGGCGCAGCAGGATCGGGCATTGGCGGCGAGGCGGGCCTTCGATCACGGCTTTGGGCGTGATGCCGTGCACGGGCATCCGGGCCTGGACGATGTCGATGTCCAGGGTGCGCGGTGTCAGGTGATTGATGTGTGGGCCCTTGAACGCCACCACATCGGCGATCAACCGATGCTGGGCGCTCAGTTGCCGGTACTGTTCGGCGGTGACCGTGGCGCTGTGGTGCCAGCGAAAGGTTTCCAGGGCTTGTAGGACGAAGTCCTCAGCCTGGGACTCGCTCAGGCCACCCTGGTATTCGGCCTGTTCGATGAGCTCAAGGGCCCTGGGGGTGAAGATCTGCCGTTTATCCAACACCGATTCGGCAAAGGCCCGAAGCTCGGCGTGCTCGATCAGTTCCAGGCGCAGCAGCGAGGTAAACACCCGGAACGGGCTGATCTGCAACGCGCTTTCGTGCACGGCGCGGAAGGCGGTGGAATGCACCGGCACCCCGGCAGGCGTGAGGTCGTAGTAGCCCACCGGCTGCATGCCCATGACCGCGAACAGACGCCCCAGGGTCGCCAGCTCGGCGGCGGTGCCGACGCGGATCGCGCCGTGGCGTTCCAGGTCCAGGCGTTCGAGTTCGCCGGTGCTGCGCAGGTGTGCGGCCAGGATCGGGTCTTCGGCCAGCACCTGGGCGTTGGTGTGCTCCACCAGCTTCATCAGGGCGCCATACAGCGGCACCTCGTCGCGGTACATGTCAGACATCGCTCTAGAGAAGCGTTGGCGGATCAGGTCGGGGCTGACGAAGCTCATCGTAAGAATTCCTGGCGAGGGCTGTGGGAAAGTTGGACGAAAGATCGCAGCCTTCGCCGGCCCCGGCAAACGAAGAATCTTCAGGACTTCATTCTGCCAGGGACTGATCCACCAGATCGATCCAGTGCCGCACGGGCGTGCGACCGGCGCCGTCGAGGTGGTTCTGGCAGCCGACGTTGGCGGTGACGATCAGCTCCGGCTGGCCACTTTCCAGCGCATTGAGGCGGTTGTCGCGCAATTGCCGCGCCAGGGCGGGCTGGGTCAGCGAATAGGTGCCGGCCGAGCCGCAACACAAATGGCCGTCGGGCACCTCGGTGAGGTTGAAACCCAGCCGCGTCAGCAGTGCCTCGATGCTGCCGCCGAGTTTCTGCGCGTGCTGCAAGGTGCAGGGGCAATGCACGGCAATGCGCTGGTTCCTGGCCGCGCAGATCTGTTCCAGCGGTTCCTTGCCGAGCACTTGCACCAGGTCCTGGGCCCGTTCACTCACCTGCTTGGCCTTGGCGGCATAGGCAGGGTCGTGCTCCAGCAGGTGCCCGTAGTCCTTGATGAATGCGCCGCAGCCGCTGGCGGTCTGGACGATGGCTTCAGCACCGTTTTCCAGGTGCGGCCACCAGGCGTCGATGTTCTGTCGGGCGCGGTCCAGTCCTGTAGCCTGGGCATCGAGGTGATACTCCAGCGCACCGCAGCAGCCGGCCTGCGCACAGGGGATCACGCTGATGCCGAGTCGATCCAGCACCCGTGCTGCCGAGGCATTGGTGTTGGGCGACAGGCCCGGTTGCACGCAACCTTCGAGCATCAACACCGTACGCCGATGCCGCAGAGGCGGGCGTTCGCCGTGAGACGGGGAAGGGCGGGGCAACTTGGCGGTCAGGTTCGCCGGCAGCAACGGACGGAAGACCGCGCCAAGACGCAGCAGGGCCTTGAACCGCTCGGGGCTGGCGGCCAGGCTTCGCAGCCCCAGGCGCAGCGCACGTTGGTCGGCGGGGCGCGGTACGGCTTGGTCGACCACCGCCCGGCCGATGTCCAGCAGGTTGTGGTAATCCACACCGGACGGGCAGGTGGTTTCGCAGTTGCGACACGACAGGCAGCGATCCAGGTGCAACTGGGTGCTGGCTGTCGCCGGCTGGCCTTCGAGCACTTGCTTGATCAGGTAGATGCGTCCGCGCGGGCCGTCCAGTTCATCGCCGAGCAATTGGTAAGTGGGGCAGGTGGCGTTGCAGAAACCGCAATGCACGCAACTGCGCAGGATCCGTTCGGCTTCTTCGGCGCGGGGCAGGTTTTTGCTTTCCTCACTGAAGCGAGTCTGCATAGCTAGTGTCCTGTATCACAAATGCTGTTCCTTTTTGACGGCGTCTGTTGTCGTCATGCTGCGTTGCCGCTCCTCGCCATCGCGAGCTATGACGCGTCGCGGCGCCTTGCCTGACGACAACAGCCACTCGTCAAAAAAGGAGCGCATTTGCGACACAGCGCACTAAAGCTCCGGGTACATCCGACCAGGGTTGAACAGTCCCAGGGGATCGAGCTGGGCCTTGAGTTGCCGGTGATAGCGCAGCAGCGCCGGGGCCAGTGGCTGGAACGGTGTGTCGCTGGCACCCTGACGATAGCAGGTGGCATGGCCGCCGACTTCATGGGCCAGGGCTTGCACCGTGTCGGCCTCGGTTTTCACCCAGCGTTGGGCACCGGCCCAGTCGATCAGTTGCGCGCCCGGCAGGGTGAGCGGCCCGGTATGGTTGGGCAGCGACAGGCGCCACAGCGGCACGCCTTCATCGAAGAAGGCCAACTGATGTTCATTGAGTGCCGTCCAGTATTGATCGTCGATCACCTCGCCACCAAAACGCTGATGAGCGGCGCTGACCGAGCCTTCGCCACCCTCCAGGCGCAGCTGCAGACAGTCGCCGTCATGGCTGGCGGCGCTGACGGGCAGGGGCTGACGGCCCCATTCGGCGAGTTTCCCCAGGGCCTCGGTGCTGTCCAGTTCCAGGCGGATACTCAGGCTGTGACGGGGTTTGGGCAGGACCTTCAAGGAAACTTCGGTGATGACCCCCAGGCAACCGAAACTGCCGGCCAACAGGCGCGACAGATCGTAGCCGGCGACGTTTTTCATCACCTCGCCGCCGAAACGCAACAGCGTGCCGTGGCCACTGATCAGGCGCGTGCCCAGGACGAAGTCGCGCACCGAACCGGCCCATGGGCGACGCGGCCCCGATAGCCCGGCGGCGACCATGCCGCCGACCGTGGCGTCATCGCCAAATGCTGGCGGTTCGCAGGGCAGCCGTTGCCCGGCGGCGTCGAGGGCGGCAAGCAGTTCCCGCAGCGGGGTGCCGGCCCGGGCCGTGATGACCAGTTCGGTGGGGTCGTAGTGGACGATGCCACGATGCACGCGGGTGTCCAGCACTTCGCCAGCCACTTCGCGCCCCAGGAAGGCCTTGCTGTTCGACCCCTGGATTCGCAGCGGCGTGGCGTTGGCCCGGGCGCGATTGACCTGTTCGAGCAGCAGGTCGCTGGCGTCCTGGTCGGCTTCGCGGCTCATCAGAAACGCTCCAGTTCAGGAAACGGCAGTTGCCCGCCATGGATGTGCATGGCACCGAATTCGGCGCAGCGGTGCAGGGTGGGGATGTTCTTGCCGGGGTTGAGCAGGCCTTGGGGATCGAACGCTGCTTTTACCGCGTGGAACAGGTTCAGTTCGTCGCCGTTGAATTGCGTGCACATCTGATTGATTTTTTCCCGGCCCACACCGTGCTCGCCGGTGATGCTGCCGCCCACCTGGACACACAGTTCGAGGATTTTCCCGCCCAGGGTTTCGGCGCGCTCCAGTTCGCCGGGCTGGTTGGCATCGAACAGGATCAGCGGGTGCATGTTGCCGTCGCCGGCGTGAAAGACGTTGGCGACGCGCAGGCCATGCTCGGCACCGAGGCTGGCGATGCGCTGCAGTACCTCGGGCAAGGCGCGTCGCGGGATCGTGCCGTCCATGCAGTAATAATCCGGCGCCAGGCGACCCACCGCCGGGAAGGCGTTCTTGCGCCCGGCCCAGAACCGCAGCCGTTCGGCCTCGTCCCGCGCCTGGCGCACTTCGGTGGCACCGGCCTGCTCCAACACTTGGCGGACCCGTTCACAATCGTCATGGACATCGGCCTCGACCCCATCCAGTTCACACAGCAGGATCGCTTCGGCCTCTACCGGATAGCCGGCGTGGATGAAGTCCTCGGCGGCGCGGATCGCCAGGTTGTCCATCATTTCCAGGCCGCCGGGAATGATCCCGGCGGCGATGATGTCGGCCACCGCTCGCCCGGCCTTGTCCACCGAATCGAAACTGGCCAGCAGCACCTTGGCGACCTGGGGCCGGGGCAGCAATTTGACCGTCACTTCGGTGATCACCCCCAGCAAACCTTCGGAACCGGTGAACAGCGCCAGCAAGTCCAGGCCCGGCGAGTCCAGGGCTTCGCTGCCGAGGGTCAGGCGTTCGCCTTCGATGGTGAGGATTTCCAGTTTCAACAGGTTGTGCACCGTCAGGCCGTACTTGAGGCAGTGCACGCCACCGGCGTTTTCCGCGACATTGCCGCCGATGGAACAGGCGATTTGCGATGAGGGATCCGGTGCGTAATACAGCCCGAACGGTGCCGCCGCCTGGGAGATCGCCAGGTTGCGCACACCGGGTTGAAGCCGCGCGGTGCGGGCGTCGGGGTCGATGTGCAGGATCTGGTTGAACCGCGCCATCACCAGCAATACGCCGCTTTCCAGGGGCAGGGCGCCACCGGACAGACCGGTCCCGGCACCCCTGGCGACCACGGGTACATCCAGCCCATGGCAGAGCTTGAGCAGCGCTTGCACCTGCTCGACGCGCCTGGGCAATGCCACCAGCAGGGGCGTGGTGCGGTAGGCCGACAAGCCATCGCATTCATAGGGCTTGAGGTCTTCCTCCTGGTGCAGGATGTCCAGGTCCGGAATCTGTGCCTGCAAGGCTTGAAGCAGGGCCTGTTTGTCCACCTTGGGCAAGGGGCCGTCGAGGTGTTCGTCGTAGAGGATGTTCATGAAGTCGATACCTCTGGGTCGGCTGGAATCCCTGTGGGAGCTTGCTTGCGATGGCGGTGGGGCAGCTTGCATCCCCCGTTGAATGTGTCACCGCTATCGCGAGCAAGCTCGCTCCCACAGGGCGTTCATTTTGTTTTATACATTGCCGTCACTGCCCCAACCCCTTGAGAAATTCCCGATACAGCGCCGCGGTTTTCCCCGGTCGTTCGACCATGGGCATGTGGCCGATACCGTCCCAGATTTCCACCCGCAAATCGGCGATGCCCTTGCTCCACACCGGCACGCTGCTGACGTCGATCAGGCGATCCTTGCGCCCCCAGAGTAGCAGCGACGGGGCGCGGATGTCGGCCAGGTGCGGTTCCATCGGCGGGCTGGCGCGAAAATCGACGAAGATCTCCGCCAGTTCATCGCGGCGCTGTTCGTAACGTTCGGCCATTGCCGCCAGTACCACGCTGGGCACCCAGGGCGGGGAGGCCATGGTCATTGCGTAGAACGGCGCGAAATCGTCCCGCGAGTCGACGAGGAACGGGTTATGCCCGGCGGCCAGGTGGCGTTCCATGTCGCTGGCCTGGGGGGCGGTGACACCGGCCGGATCGATCAGCGCCAGGGTGAGCACGCGCTCGGGCGACGTGGCCGCCAGCCATGCGGCGAGGTAACCGCCCATGGAATTGCCGATCACATGGACCTTGTCCAGGCCGCAGGCGTCGAGCAACTCGATGACCCGCCGGGCCTGGGTCGGGATGTCATAGCCACCGCCGGCCTTGAAGCCGGTTTCGCCATGGCCGGCCAGGTCGGGCACCACCACCCGGTAGTCGCCGACAAAATGCCGGGCGAAGCGTAGCCAGAGATTCTTGTCGGCGCTGTAGCCATGCAGCATCAGGATGCTGCCGGATGCTTCATAGGGCCCGCCTTGCCAGGTCGAGACGGTCATCTCGCTGATGGGGACGGTGATCTTGTGCAACCGGTAGAGACGTGCCTCCAGCGCCATGCCCATGTCGTACAGCACATGGCCGATGCCTGGATACGTCAACCAGCTCCAGGCGATAAACACGGCAAGGACTACCCACAACACCAGCATGTTTTGCCCTCCATGGATCAGGACAGAATGTGATCGGCCAGTCTGAGCCGACGGGTCAGATACTCTCTAAGTGAAGCTGAAACCCGAGGACATCGCGATGACGTGACGCATTTGCTTTGCTACTTGCTATGACAACCGCTGGATGACTCATGTATAGCCAAAATCCGCGGCAAAGCCCGACATTTGAAGGAGAATAAATACCCCTTCATTCAGTGGTGGCTATTTGATGCCGCCCTGATAGACTCCAAGCTACCCCCCCCCCGTCCCAATGACTTGGGAAACCCGCGGTGCAGAGGTTCCTATGCAAAACACGGGAAAAAAGGGACGGACGCTGGCCAGGAGGCTTTATATATCGCGCATTCTGGGCCTGACGCTGGGGTTGCTGTTGGTGAGTGCTGCCATCTTTCCTCTCGAACCGGCGTCGTGGGTCTGGGGTTTCATGCTGTTCAATGGCCTGCTTTGGCCACACTTGTCCTACTGGTGGGCCCGACGTTGCTCGATGCCTTACCACGCCGAACACCTCAATTTATTGATCGATGCGGTGCTTGGTGGCTTCTGGGTCGCGGCAATGCAGTTCAACCCGTTGCCCGCGGCCGTCACGCTGGCGATGATGGCGATGAACAATGTCGCCATTGGTGGCCTGCGTTTCCTGCTCATTGGGGCCTTGGCCCAAGTGGCCGGCATTGTCGTGGGCGTGCTGATCTTCCCGCTGACCAGCGTGCCCATGACCAGCCCGGCGCAGATATATGCGTGTTTGCCGTTGCTGTGCCTGTATCCGATGGCACTGGGTTGGTTCTGCTATCGCCAGGCCTACACGCTGGGCCGGCAAAAGCGCGAATTGCTGGCCCTGAGTCGCACCGACAGCCTGACCGGCTTGCTTAACCATGGCGCCTGGAAAGATCGTCTCAACGAGGAGTTCCAGCGCTGCCAGCGTCACTCGAATGACGGGGCAGGGCGCGGCGCGATTGCGCTGATCGACATCGATCACTTCAAGGCCATCAATGACACCTATGGCCATGTCGCCGGCGACGTCGTGCTGCGCCAGCTTGGCAAGATGCTCAAGCAAAACCTGCGCGCCGCCGATGTGGTCGGGCGTTATGGGGGGGACGAGTTCTGTGTGATCCTGCCGGACCTGACGCTCCACAACGCCGTGCAGGCCATGGACGGGTTGCGCGAGCGCTTCGCGACGCTCAGCTATGAACAGAACCCGGCGCTGAAGGTGAGCCTGAGTATTGGCCTGGCAGCCTTCAACCCGGCTTATGGCGATGCCACCCATTGGCTCAATGATGCCGACCAGGCGCTTTACGAGGCCAAGACCGGCGGGCGCAACCGAGTCACTTGTTTTCGGCATCGGCAGGTGTTGGAAGAATCGGTCATGTCTCCCTGAGGTGGCCACCTGCGGTCTAGAGCCTTGACCCATTGTCGGGTAGGGTGCCTATGGCACTCTTTCGATACGGAACAAGGATGAAATCATGATGATGACCGCTCTTCGCTCCCGTCTGGCCGTCAGTCTTGGCCTGAGCCTGGCCCTCGGCGCCTTCGCCCCCGGTGCTTTCGCACAGCCCCATCAACAAGTCCTGAGCGACGCCGAACAGTACAAGGGCGAGGCCCTGAAACTGCTTGAGCGGTTGGTGAACATCGACTCTGGCTCAGGCTATGTGCCGGGGTTGACCCAGGTCGGTGATATTGCGATCGATGAATTGACGAAGTTGGGCGCCACCATCGAAAAGGTGCCTAACTCGGACGGTACCCAGCACATCCTGGCGACCCTCAAGGGCACCGGCAAGGCAAAAATCCTGCTGATGGCCCACATGGACACGGTGTTCAAGGAAGGCTCGGCCGCCGAGCGTCCCTTCCACATCAAGGATGGCCGGGCCTATGGGCCGGGGGTGATGGATGACAAGGGCGGCATCGTCGCCGGGATCTACGCCTTGAAGGTGCTCAAGAACCTGGACTTCAAGAACTACGCACAGATTACTTTCCTGCTCGACGCCAGCGAAGAAACCGGCTCGGACGCCGCCACCGACCTGATCAAGAAAACCGCCAAGGCCCATGACGTGACCCTCAACCTTGAACCGGGGCGCCCGGCCGATGGCTTGGTGGTGTGGCGCAAGGGCAGTGCCACGGCGCTGGTGGAGGTCAAGGGCAAGGCGTCCCACGCCGGTGTCGCACCGGAACTGGGGCGCAATGCGGCGATGGAAGCCGCGCACCAGATCTTGCAACTGGGCAAGCTTGGCGACGCGGAAAAGAAAACCACCATCAACTTCACGGTGATCAAGGCCGGCGACCGGACCAACGTGATCCCCGACCAGGCGAGCGCCAAGGCGGATGTGCGGGCGGCGGTGCCGGAAGAGTTCGACCGCATCGAAAAAGACTTGGCCCGGGTGTCGCAGGACAAATTGATCGCCGACACCGAAGTCACCACCAGCCTCAAGCGCGGCCTGCCACCGATGCCGCAGACGGCGGAGTCGGACCGGTTGATGGCCATGGCCCAAGGCATCTATGGTGAACTCGGGCGCAAACTGACTGAAGAAGGTAGCGGTGGAGCGGCGGATGCCAGTCTGTCGGCCGGGGTTGGCACGCCGACGCTGGACGGTTTTGGCATCGTCGGTGGCAACATCCATACGCCGGAGGAATACGCCGAAGTCGAGAGTGTGGTGCCAAGGATTTATCTGTTGTCGCGGATGATCATGGAGTTGGCGGGGCGATAACGCGCTATGTCGTCCTGTGGGAGCGAGCTGCAGCGGCTAGCGCGCTTCGACGTTGTGCCCGACCCTAAGGCGTACAAGCCGGCGGATTCTGGCGTAGTTGTAGGTAATGGCGCAAAGCGACGGAGCTTGGTCCTACATCGAAATCAGCGGGATAAACACACGGCTCTTGTGGCGAGGGAGCTTGCTCCCGCTCGGCTGCGAAGCAGTCGTAAAAACGGCTGATGCGGTCCACCGGAAAGACCGCGTCAGTCCATTCTGGGGCGGCTTCGCCACCCAGCGGGAGCAAGCTCCCTCGCCACGGGAATGAGGTTTGCCGTGGGAGAGGTGTCCGGCCTTTGGACCCTAGTAAACCCAAACCTCCACCCGCCGATTCCTGATCCTTCCTTCATCTTCACTATTGGCCGCCACCGGCATCAGCGCGCCGAAGCCGCGCACTTCCCGCAAGGTCACGCCGTACTTGACCAGTTCACGTCGAACCGCCATGGCCCGCAGTTTGGACAGAAGATCCGCCCGCGCCGGGTCGTCCTTGGCGTCGCCGAAACCCACCAGCGTCACGCGGCGCTCGGTCTTGCCGTGTTTCTGGATGTAGTCGAGCACCCGGCCCAGGTCCTGGTGGGCCTTGTTGTCCAGGCTGGCGCTGCCTTCTTCAAAGCGGAAATTCACCGTCAGGCGCTGGGCATGGCGGCTCAGGGCCTGGTAACCCTCGGGCATCAATGCATTGGGTGTGACGGCCATGGCCTGGACGGTTTGGGCGATGAACCCGTTGGCCGCGACGATGGCCTGGCCTTTGTCACTTTGGGTGAACTCGACCAGTGCCGTGGCCCAGGGGTTGGTTTCCCGGGGAGGTAAATAGAAGAACAGCCGGCGGGACAGGGGGTAGTCCTCGGTGGCGATCAGGTTGTTCAACGGCAACATGGGTTGGGAATCACCGTCGGCAATCGCCAAGGCTTTGGCCTGGCGTACGTAAGGCAAACCGATGAAACCGATGCCTTGCGGGTCTTGGCTGACGGCGTCGGACAATTGTTCGCTGGATTCGAAGCGTCGCGCTGTGGGATCCAGCCGCTTACCGTGTCGGCCAAGCACCAATTCCTTGAAGGTATCGTAGGTGCCAGATTGTTCATCCCGGGCATACAGATGAATCGGCCCGCCAACGCCGCCCACCGCTTCCCAGATCTTCGCCTCGCCGCTGAATATTCGTGCCAGTTGCACGGTGTCGAGCTGACGCAACGGGTTTTGCGGATGAAGGATAATCGCCAGTCCATCGATGGCGATGACCTGCTCGGCCGTGGGACTTTTCAGATCGCCGAGGGACGATAATTCCTTCCGTTCGCTGTCCTTGATCGGCCGGGAAGAGGCCGCCAGGTCGGCGCTGGCCTGCTTGAGGGCGGCGAAACCGGTGCTCGAACCATGGGCCGCGATGTCGACTTCCACCCGTCGGCCATCGGCGCTCAGGCCGACGATGCGCTGCTCGTTGTCGCGCCCGGTGATTTCGCTGCTGACCCTGAGCAGGCCCTGATCTTCCATCAAACCTCTGACCAAAGCCGGCCCCAGCGCCGCGCCGATGGTATTGGAGCCTTGGAGGCGCAAGGCTGGGCCCTGTTCGGGAATGGGCAAATGGCCGGCCCATGCCAAGAACGGCAGCCAGAGGCCCATGAAAACCACAACACACAGCCGCATGCCGGCACCTTCTGAACCTGAGGAAGTGCCGGAAGATTAAGTCAGTCAGGTTACTGAAAGGTGACAGGGGTGCGACGGAGTACCCAAATACAATGTGGGAGCGAGCTTGCTCGCGATGACGGCGGCACATTCAAGACCAATGTGACGGCTGGACCGCTATCGCGAGCAAGCTCCACAGGGGACTCGATTAGCTCAACTGCAACCAGATCGGCGCATGGTCCGACGGTTTTTCCATGCCCCGCAGTTCGTAGTCCACGCCGGCATCCTTGACCCGTGGCAGCAGGCCGTGGGAGGTGAGGATCAGGTCGATGCGCAGGCCGCGCTTGGGCTCGTCCTCGAAACCGCGGCTGCGGTAGTCGAACCAGCTGAAGCGGTCGGTGACGTCCGGGTTCAGGTGGCGGAAGCTGTCCACCAGGCCCCAGTTCTTCAGGCGCGCCATCCATTCACGTTCTTCCGGCAGGAAGCTGCATTTGCCGGTTTTCAGCCAGCGCTTCATGTTGTCCGGGCCGATGCCGATGTCGCAGTCTTCCGGGGAAATGTTCACGTCACCCATCACCACCACCGGCTGATCGTTGCTGAAGCGGCTTTCCAGCAGTTGCTGCAAATCGCTGTAGAAACGTTCCTTGGCCGGGAATTTGGTCGGGTGGTCGCGGCTTTCACCTTGTGGGAAATAACCGTTCATGATGGTCACCGGCACGCCGTTGGCATCGGCGAAGGTGCCCCAGATGAAGCGTCGCTGGGCGTCCTCGTCGTCGCCCTCGAAGCCCTTGTACAGGCTCAGTGGTGCCTGGCGGGAGAGCAGGGCGACGCCGTAATGACCCTTTTGCCCGTGGTAATGCACGTGGTAGCCCAGGGCCTGCACCTCGGCCAGGGGAAATTGTTCGTCGTGGACCTTGGTTTCCTGCAGCCCGATCACGTCCGGCTGGTGCTTCTCGATCAGCGCCGCCAACTGATGGGGACGGGCGCGCAGCCCGTTGATGTTGAAGGAGACGATCTTCATGGTCGGCTGTCCTGGCAAAACTGCGATGCTAGCTGACATGTGGGAAGGGAGCCAGCGTGGCAGTAGGACAAATGCGCTGCTAATGTCCTTTGCATGTAGGAACGATCACGACCCTATCGGGTTCGTACTCAATAAGAGCAGGGCCTCACCGAGCCTCGCCCCAGGAGATCCAACGCCATGCCCGAAACCGCCACCGCCATCGCCGACATCCATATGCTCGACAGTGGTTATTCCCGTGAAGCCCGTTCGTTGCTATATCAGGCCTATCGCCACGAGCCGACCTTCAGCTACCTGTTCGAATCCGAGCGTCCCGGTTATGAACAGCGGGTACGGGCCACGGTGCGTGAGCTGGTCAAGCAGCATTTTCTTCAGGATTTGCCGGCCATCGGCTTGCTGGTCAACGACCGCCTGATTGGCATCGCCCTGATCGCTCCGCCGCAGCGGCGCCTGGGCATCACCGAAAGCTGGGCCTGGCGCCTGCGCATGGTCCTGAGTACTGGTTTTCGCTGCACGCGGCGCTACCTGGAATACCACGCGGCGGTGCTGGCCTGCCTGCCGTCGGATGCGGTCCATGTATTGCCTCTGCTAGGTGTGCATCCCCAGTTCCAGGGCAAGCATTTCGGTGAACAGTTGCTCGAGGCGGTGCATAACTGGTGTGCGGTGGACGAGCATTCCCAGGGCGTGGTGCTGGACACCGGCAACCCACGTTACCTTGAGTTTTATAAACGCCAGGGTTATGAGGAAATCGGCGAAGTGGCGGTAGGACCGATTCGCGAGCATGTGTTCTTCCACGCCAACCCGCAGGTTCTGCAAAGCGCAACGGCATAGTCGGCCGAACTTTTGCGAAATGTCCGGCTCTATCAAGCACCTACGCTCGTGATAGCATCCGCGCCATGAACCTCCCAGGAAGAATGACCAGTGGCGCGCTCTTGCTGTCCCTCAGCTGCGTGGCGCTGGCAAACAGTGAATTGGAAGTACGGGTCAAGCCGTCCAATGATGAACTCAAGGCCAACGTAGAAGGTTACATCGGCGGTGTGGGTGATCGTGACGAGGAGGCCTTGCTGCGCTTCAGCCGTGGTGCCGAGGAGCAGGCGCGCAAGGCCGCCCAGGCGCTGGGCTACTACCAGCCGCAGATCGACAGTGAGGTCAAGGGCGGCAAGGACCCACGCCTGGTGCTGACCATCGACCCCGGCGAGCCTGTGCATTTGCGCAACGTCACCGTGCGCATTGATGGCCCGGCGGCATCGCTCAAAGCCTTTCGCGTACCCAGCAACGCCGCCCTCAAGCCCGGCTCGGTGCTCAACCATGGCCGCTACGAAGACGCCAAGCGAATCATCCAGAACCAGGCTTCGCGTTATGGTTTTTTCAGTGGGCGCTTCACTCGGCAGAAGCTGTTGGTTGACCCCCAGGCGGGCATCGCCGACATCGAACTGATTTACGACAGCGGCCCGCGCTATGCCTTGGGCCCGGTGAGTTTTGAGGGCGACACGCCGTTCGACGAAGACCTGCTGCAGCGCATGGTGCCGTTCAAGGCCGGCACGGCGTACGACTCCGAACTCATTGCAGAGCTCAACCAGGCCCTGCAATCGAGCGGTTATTTCGAAGGCGTCCGGGTGGATGCCGCACCGACGGCGGCCACCGACAACGTGATCCCGGTGGCGGTCAAGCTTGATACGCGCAAGCCGCGCACCATGGGCCTGGGCCTGGGGTTTTCCACCGATGTCGGCCCACGGGTCAAAGCCAACTGGACGCGCCACTGGGTCAACCCCCAGGGCCACAGTTATGGCTGGGAAGCGGAAGTGTCGGCGCCCCGGCAGAACGTCGGCTTGTGGTACGACGTGCCGCTGGATCCGCCGCTGACTGACAAGATACGTTACGCCGGCGGTTATCAATATGAAGAACTGGCCGGCACCGACAGCCTCAGCAAACTGCTCACCGTGGGCCCGGAATGGCACAGCAAGTTGCCCAGCGGCTGGCAGCGGGTGGTGTCGCTCAAGTGGCAGCGCGAGGAATATCGCCTCGGCGACGATGCGGGCCTGAGCACATTGCTGATGCCGGGCCTCAGCTATTCCTACCTGCGCAGCGACAACCGCATCGATCCACATAACGGTTACCGCTTGCAGTTCGACACCAAGGTCGCCAAGGAAGGGCTCGGCTCGGACAACAATCTTTTATATGGCACCGCCATGGTCAAGGGCCTGACCACGGTATTCGACAAGCATCGCTTGCTGGCGCGGGCGCAGATCGGCGGCAGCGCCACCAATGGCTACAAATCCATCCCGCCATCCCTGCGCTTTTTTGCCGGTGGCGACCAGAGCGTACGGGGTTACGACTACCAGAGCCTGTCGCCGGAAAACTCCGAAGGCGACCGTATCGGTGGTCGCTACATGGTCGCCGGCAGCCTCGAGTATCAATATTCCATCGCGGAAAAATGGCGAGTGGCGACGTTCATCGACCAGGGCAACTCTTTTAACAGCCTGGAACTGCCAAGCCTCAAGACCGGCGTGGGCGTCGGCGTGCGCTGGGTTTCGCCGGTGGGGCCGATCCGCCTCGACCTGGCCCATGCGATGGACGACGACGGCGGCATCCGCTTGCACTTTTCCATGGGGCCTGAGCTGTGACGCGTGGTTTGAAGATAACGCTGCTGGCGCTCGCCGGGGTGCTGGTGGCGGTCGTGCTGGCCTTGAGCGTTGTGCTGGGCACCGCATTCGGCAGCCGTTGGGCCCTTGGCCTGGTGCCGGGGCTGACCGTGGAGAACTTCCAGGGCCGGCTGGGCGGGCAGTGGAGCGCCGATCATGTGCTGTGGCAGCAGGACGTCAGTCGGGTGGAGGTGGATCGGCTGATATTCGCCTGGTCGCCGCTGTGCCTGGCGCGCATGACCCTGTGCATCGAACAGCTCAAGGCCGACCAGGTCGCCTTGCAATTGCCTGCCTCTGCCGATGAACCGAGCAGCGGCCCGATCAGCTTGCCGGACCTGGATTTGCCGCTCGCCATCGAACTGGGCGATGTGCAGGTCGGCAGCCTGTCGTTCAACGGCAGCGAGCAGCTCAAAGGGCTGCAATTGGTTGCCCATTGGACCGCCGAGGGCATGCAGATCGATTCGGTGCAATTGCAGCGCGATGAACTGAGCCTGAAACTCTCCGGCCTGCTGAAACCGGGAGGCGACTGGCCGTTGAGCGCCGAGGGCCGGTTGACCTTGCCGGCGCCGGGCACCATGCCCTGGGCGCTGGACCTGAAAGTCGACGGCAACCTGCTCAAGACCCTCAACCTCAAGGCCGACAGCAGCGGTTACCTGCAAGGCCAGTTGAGCGGTGAACTGCAACCGCTGGCGGACAACCTGCCCGCCAAGGTGCGCATCAGCGCCGACGGCTTCAAGGCCAGTGCCGATCTGCCGGACACGTTGGTGCTCAATCAGCTGGAATTGACCGGCGAAGGCGATCTGAAAAACGGCTATCAACTGCTCGGCAAAGCGACGCTGCCCGCCGAAAAAGGGTCGGTGGCGTTGTTGCTGCAAGGCACGGTGGACGCCAATGGCGCGCAGATCGCCGGCCTGGATCTGGATGCCGGCGCTCAGCAAAGCCTGAAACTCAGCGGCCAACTGGACTGGCGCGAAGGTCTGCGCGCCGAAGCGAAGGTTGCCTGGCTGGATTTTCCCTGGCATCGCCTCTATCCGCTGATCGATGAGCCACAGGTGACGTTGCGCAGCTTTGACGGCGAAGTCTCTTACACCGATGGCCAATACCTGGGCAACTTCCAGGCCGCGTTGGACGGACCCGCCGGGGCCTTCAGCCTGGGCAGCCCGTTCAGCGGTGACCTGACGCAAATCCATTTGCCGCAGCTCAAGCTCGCGGCGGGGCAGGGCAAGGCCGAAGGGCACCTGAGCCTGCAATTTGCCGATGGCATTGCCTGGGACACGGCGCTGCAACTGTCGGCCATCAACCCGGCGTATTGGCTTGGCGAACTGCCCGGGACCCTAGCCGGGCCATTGCGCAGCAAAGGGACGATGAAGAACGACCGCCTCGATCTCGACGCGGACCTGGACCTCAAGGGCAAACTGCGCGGCCAGCCAGCGGTGCTCCAGGCCAAGGCCAGCGGCGCTGGCGAGCAGTGGACGCTCAGCGCGCTGGACATTCGCCTGGGGGATAACCGCATCAATGGCAGTGCCAGCCTGCAAGAGAAACTGACCGGCCAGATCGACATCAAGCTCGCACGCCTGGCTCAACTCTGGCCGCAATTGCGCGGTCAAGTCGTTGGCCGTGTCGACGTGGCCGGCACGCTCAAGGCCCCCCAAGGCAAGCTCGGCCTGCAAGGCACGCAACTGGCCTTCCAGGACAACCGCCTGCAAAGCCTGAACCTGGACGCGACCCTCGACAGCGCCCAGCGTGGCAAGCTCGACCTCAAGGCCAGCGGCATCCGCGTCGGCGAAACGTCGCTGGGCGTGCTGACGGTCAGCGGCCAGGGCGATATCAAACAACAGAAGCTCAACCTGGACCTGCAAGGGCCGCAGCTCGACACGACCCTGGCCCTCGATGGCGCGCTCGACCAGGGCAACTGGCGCGGGCGCCTGGCCAGCGGCGACGTGCAGGCCGGCGGCCAAGCCTGGCGCCTGCAAGCTCCGGCGAAACTGGAGCGCCTGGCCGATGGCACGCTCAACGTCGGCGCTCATTGCTGGCGTTCCTTTGATGCCAGCCTGTGCGGTGAAGACCAGCGGCTGATGCCGGAGCCGAAGCTGCGCTATCACCTCAAGCAATTCCCCATCGAAAGCCTGGCCCAGTGGATGCCCAAGGATTTTGCCTGGCAGGGCCGGCTCAACGCGGACCTGCAATTGGACCTGCCGGCCAGCGGCCCGAACGGCCGGGTCCTGGTGGACGCCAGCGGCGGTACTTTACGGATTCGGGACAAGGAGGGCGATAAGGCGCAATGGCTGGACTTCCCGTACCAGACCCTCACGCTCAACAGCCGCCTGACCCCCAAGCGCATCGACACCGACCTGAATTTCGCCGGCGCCAGGCTCGGCGAACTGATGCTCCAGGCACAAATCAACCCCATGCTCGCCAGCAAACCCATCAGCGGCTCGTTCCGCCTGACCGGCCTGGACCTGTCCGTGGCCCGGCCATTCGTGCCGATGGTGGAAACCCTCACCGGTCACCTGAACGGCAGCGGGACCTTGTCCGGTGGTTTGCTCGCGCCCCAGGTCAACGGCAACCTGGTGCTCAGCGACGGCGAAGTGTCTGGCCCGGAACTGCCGGTCAGCCTCGAAGCCTTGCAGATGCGGGCAACGATTACCGGCGAAGCGGTGCAGCTCAATGGCAATTGGAAAAGCGGCAAGAGCGGGCAGGGCAGCCTGAACGGCAACATCGGCTGGGGCGACGCCCTGACCATGAACCTGGCCCTCAAGGGCTCGCAACTGCCGGTCACCGTCGAGCCTTATGCGGTGCTCGACGTGGCGCCCGACCTCAACATCACCCTGCACGGTGAGCAGCTTGCCATTGTCGGTAAGGTCCTGGTGCCCAAAGGCGAGATCACCATTCGCGAACTGCCGCCGTCCACCGTCAAGGTGTCGGATGACACGGTGATCGTCGGTCACCAGATCGAAGAGGGCAAGGCACCGCTGGCCATGGCGATGGACATCGACGTGATCGTCGGCCAGGACAAACTCGCGTTCTCGGGATTCGGCCTGACCGCCAACGTGCAGGGCCAGGTTCACATTGGCGACAACATGGACACCCGCGGTGAGCTCTGGCTCAACGACGGTCGTTATCGGGCCTACGGGCAACGGCTGACGGTGCGACGGGCGCGGTTGCTGTTCGCCGGGCCCATCGACCAGCCCTACCTGGACATCGAAGCGATTCGCCAGACCGACGACGTGATCGCCGGCATCCGCTTGAGCGGCAGCGCCGAGCAACCGACCACGCAAATCTTCTCGGAACCGGCCATGAGCCAGGAGCAGGCATTGTCCTACTTGGTGCTGGGCCGGCCACTGAGCACTACCGGCGAGGACAACAACATGCTCGCCCAGGCGGCGTTGGGCCTGGGGTTGATGGGCAGCTCGGGCGTGACCACCAGCCTGGCCAATAACCTGGGGATCGAGGATTTCCAGCTCGACACCCAGGGCAGCGGCAATGCCACCAGCGTGGTCGCCAGCGGCAACCTGTCGGAAAAACTCAGCCTGCGCTACGGCGTTGGCGTGTTCGAACCGGCCAACACCATCGCCCTGCGCTACAAGCTCAGCAAGAAGGTCTACCTCGAAGCCGCTAGCGGCGTCGCCAGCTCGCTGGACATCTTCTACAAGCGCGATTTCTAACCTTTCCCCAACCCCCTGTGGGAGCGAGCTTGCTCGCGATAGCGGTATGACATTCAACACCTTCGTTGATTGACACACCACTATCGCGAGCAAGCTGCTCCCACATTTGTCTTCCCACAGGTTCATCTGCGTTTTGGCTGTTAGTGCGTAGCAAGCTAACTATTTGTTTGACATTCGCTGCCTAAGCAGTAATATCTCGACATACATTCACTGCCTAGGCAGCAAACGGTGGTCAGATGAAGCATTTCACCCCAGACAACTTTCACAATTGCCATCTCGGCATGCTGCTCGGCCGTACCGCGCTGCTCAAGGACCGGATCATCGACACTCATATGGAACCCGTCGGCATCACCGCCGCGCAGTTCAAGGTGTTGATCATCATGGCCCAGTACGGCATCGAGACGCCGGCCGAGCTGTGTCGCTACCTGTCCCTGGACAGCGGCTCGATGACGCGGATGCTCGATCGCCTGGAACAGAAAGGTTTCCTGGCCCGTGAACGCTCCGCCCAGGACCGCCGGCAAGTGCGCCTGGTGCTGACCGAAGCCGGCCAGGCCCTTGCCGATCGCCTGCCGTTTATCGGTGCCGAGGCCATGAACCAGTTGGCCAGCGCCATCAGCCCCGAGGAGCTGCAAACCCTCGAACAGATCCTCAAGAAAATTCTGCTCGCCGCCGGTGACCCCATCACCGTGTCGCGAATGGGGGAAAAATGAAGTGTAAAACCTTGCGTACCCGATTAAGCCTGGTGGTCTTGGCCATGAGCCTGGCGGGCTGTGCCAGCTACAGCGGCCTGAAGACCGAAGGCGTCAGCCTGGAGGCCCAGAGCCTCAAGGCCGGGCAATCCCTGAACGGCGTCACGCTGTCGCAGGCCGCGTGGCCAAAAAACGATTGGTGGAAGAGCCTCGGCGACCCGCAACTCGACGGCCTGATCCGTGAAGCCCTGCGCGATAGCCCGGACATGCAGATCGCCAGCGCCCGGGTGCATCAGGCCAGTGCCGCTGCCTATGCTGCCAACGCGGCGCGCCTGCCGACTCTCGATGCCAGCGGCGGCGCCAGCCGTTCGCGCCTGTCCCGTGACCAGGACCCGCAAGGGCAGGGCGGGGCGTACAGCACCCTGCGCACGTTAGGTGTGGACTTCAATTACAACTTCGACCTCTGGGGTGGCCAGCGTGCCGCCTGGGAAGCCGCCCTCGGCCAGGCCCGCGCTGCCGAGATCGATCGCCAGGCCGCGCAACTGACCCTGGCCGCCGACGTGGCCCGGGCCTACAGCGACCTGGGCCAGGCCCACATTATTTATGACCTGGCCTCCGAGGACCTCAAGCGCACCCGGCAGATGCTCGACCTGGGCAAGCGCCGCCTCACTGCCGGGATCGACAGCGAATATCAGTTCCAACAGACCGAAAGCCTGGAAGCCAGCGCCGACGCCACCCTGATCGACGCAGAGAAACGCCTGCAAAGCGCCAAGATCGCCCTGGCGGTGTTGCTGGGCAAAGGTCCGGACCGCGGCCATGAAATCCCCCGGCCCAACGTGCTGCAAGCCAGCGCGGTCGCCTTGCCGTCGAACCTGCCGGCCGAGTTGCTGGGGCGTCGTCCGGACCTGGTCGCGGCACGCTGGCGGGTAGAGGCGGCGAGCAAGAACATCGAGGCCGGCAAGACCAACTTCTACCCCAATCTCAACTTGAGCGCAGCCGCCGGAACCCGGTCGTTGCTGGGCGATGCGATGTTCGGTTCGGCCAGCCGCTTCTTCAATGTGGGGCCGACGGTGTCGCTGCCGATCTTTGATGGCGGCCGCTTGCGGGCGGACCTGGATGCCCGGGACGCCGATTACGACCTGGCGGTGGCGCAGTACAACAAGAGCCTGGTCACGGCCCTTGGGGATGTCAGCGACACCATCAACCAATTGCGTGACATCGCTCGCCAGATCGGTGCCCAGCAACATGCCACCGATATCGCACAGAGCTCCTACGACACGGTGGTCCAGCGCTACGGCTCGGGCATCGGGAATTACCTGGACGTGCTGAGCATCGAGCAGCAATTGCTCCAGGCCCAGCGCCAACTGGCGAACCTGAATGCCGAGCAGATCGATTTGTCGATCCAACTGATGCAGGCCCTGGGCGGCGGTTTCGAGGCCCAGACCCTGGCGGCGGCCACCCCGGCCGCTACCACGCCAAATAACTGATTCGAGGTACTTGTCATGGCGACTGCCGAAACGACTCAATCCGAACATGCGCAAGACGGCAATCCACGCAAGCGCAAGGTCATGCTGCTGACACTGACGCTGCTGGTCATTCTTTCGGGCCTGGGCGTCTGGGCCTGGCACGAACTGTATGGTCGCTGGAGCGAAAGCACTGACGATGCCTATGTGAACGGCAACGTGGTGGAAATCACGCCGCTGGTCACCGGCACCGTGGTGAGCATCGGGGCCGACGACGGCGACCTGGTGCGTGAGGGCCAGGTGCTGGTGCAGTTCGACCCGAACGACGCCGAAGTCGGGCTGCAAAGTGCCCAGGCCAACCTGGCGCGGACCGTGCGCCAGGTGCGTGGCTTGTACAGCAACGTCGATGGCATGCGGGCGCAGGTCAATGCGCAAGAGGCCGAAGTGCAGAAGGCCCAGGAAAACTACAGCCGACGCAAGAACCTGGCGGCCGGCGGGGCGATTTCCAAGGAGGAACTGTCTCACGCCCGGGATGACCTGACCTCGGCGCAGAACGCCTTGGCCAATGCCCGGCAACAGCTCAAGACCACCAGCGCCTTGGTGGACGATACCGTGGTGTCGTCCCATCCCGACGTGCAGTCCGCCGCCGCGCAGTTGCGCCAGGCCTTCCTGGCCAACGCCCGCAGTACTTTGATCGCACCCGTCACCGGTTACGTCGCCAAGCGCACCGTGCAACTCGGCCAACGGGTGCAGCCGGGCACGGCGTTGATGGCGGTGATCCCGCTGGATCAGCTGTGGATCGACGCCAACTTCAAGGAAACCCAACTGCGCGACATGCGCATCGGCCAGCCGGTGGAGATCGAAGCCGACCTGTACGGCAGCGATGTGAAGTACAGCGGCACCATCGACAGCCTTGGCGCCGGGACCGGCAGCGCGTTTGCCTTGCTACCGGCGCAGAACGCCACCGGTAACTGGATCAAGATCGTCCAGCGGGTGCCGGTGCGCATTCACATCAATGCCCAGGAACTGGCCAAGCATCCGCTGCGCATTGGCCTGTCGACCCTGGTCAACGTCGACCTGCACGACCAGAGCGGCCCGGTACTGGCCCAACAACCACCGCAGAAAGCCTCGTTCAGCACCCAGGTCTACGATCAGCAACTGACCGATGCCGACGCGATGATCGCGCGCCTGATCCACGACAACAGTGCGGCTGCGAGCAAGACCGCGCAGCGCTAGCCAGTCATGGCATGAACCTGTGGGAGCGAGCTTGCTCCGGGCGGCTCGCTCCCACACCACCACAGTTCATTCAAGGGAACCACTGAATCTGTGGCGAGGGAGCTTGCTCCCGCTTGAGTGCGAAGCGCTCACAAAAAGGGCTGCTGCGCAGCCAACGGGAGCAAGCTCCCTCGCCACGGTGGTTCAAGCGACCTTGATGAACGGCAGTGTGTTCCCACAGGTTCTGTGCCTTGCCCCGAACGATTTCGCCACCTTCGTTTCATAGGATTTCGCAATGAGCAATAACGCGTCTTTCACGCCGCCCAGCCTGTTGCTCAGCACCATCGGGCTGTCGCTGGCGACGTTCATGCAAGTGCTCGACACCACCATTGCCAACGTCGCCTTGCCGACTATTTCCGGCAACCTGGGCGTCAGCTCGGAGCAGGGCACCTGGGTGATCACCTCGTTCGCGGTGAGCAACGCCATTGCCTTGCCGCTTACTGGCTGGCTGAGCCGGCGGTTTGGCGAGGTGAAGCTGTTTTTGTGGGCGACGATGCTGTTCGTGCTCGCGTCGTTCTTGTGTGGTATTTCCACCTCGATGCCGGAGCTGATTGGCTTTCGCGTACTTCAAGGGCTGGTGGCCGGGCCGTTGTACCCGATGACCCAGACCCTGCTGATTGCCGTGTACCCGCCGGCCAGGCGCGGCATGGCCCTGGCGTTGCTGGCGATGGTCACGGTGGTGGCGCCGATTGCCGGGCCGATCCTCGGCGGTTGGATCACCGACAGCTACAGCTGGCCGTGGATCTTCTTCATCAACGTGCCCATCGGCGTCTTCGCCGCGCTCGTGGTGCAACAGCAGCTCAAGGCGCGACCGGTGGTCACCAGCCATCAACCGATGGATTACGTGGGCTTGGTCACGTTGATCATCGGCGTCGGCGCGCTCCAGGTGATTCTCGACAAAGGCAATGACCTGGACTGGTTCGAATCGAACTTCATCATCATCGGTGCGCTGATTTCGATCATTGCCCTGGCGGTGTTTGTGATCTGGGAAATGACCGACCGCCACCCGGTGGTCAATCTCCGCCTGTTCGCCTACCGCAACTTTCGCATCGGCACCATCGTGCTGGTGGGGGGGTATGCCGGATTCTTCGGCATCAACCTGATCCTGCCGCAGTGGTTGCAGACCCAGATGGGCTACACCGCCACCTGGGCCGGGCTGGCGGTGGCCCCCATCGGCATCCTGCCGGTGCTGATGTCGCCCTTCGTCGGCAAGTACGCCCACCGGTTCGACCTGCGCGTATTGGCCGGGCTGGCGTTCCTGGCCATCGGCCTGAGCTGCTTCATGCGCGCCGGGTTCACCAACGAGGTGGATTTCCAGCACATTGCGATGGTGCAGTTGTTCATGGGCATCGGCGTGGCACTGTTCTTCATGCCGACCCTGAGCATCCTGATGTCGGACTTGCCGCCGCACCAGATCGCCGACGGCGCGGGCTTGGCGACGTTCTTGCGGACCTTGGGCGGCAGCTTTGCCGCGTCCTTGACCACCTGGATCTGGATCCGCCGGGCCGACCTGCACCATGCCTACCTGAGCGAAAGCATCAGCACCTTCGAGCCGGCCACCCGCGAGGCACTCAACCAGCTTGGCGGCGCGAGCACACCGGCTTATGCCCGGCTTGACCAGGTCCTTACCAGCCAGGCATACATGCTTTCCACCGTGGATTACTTCACGCTGTTGGGCTGGGCGTTCATGGGCTTGATCGTGCTGGTGTGGCTGGCGAAGCCGCCGTTTGCGGCGAAGGCTGGGCCGGCTTCGGCGGGGCATTGATCACGAAGTGAAGTGCAGTGTGTGGGCATGCTGTTCACTTGAAATTCCCCCGAATCCCTGTGGCGAGGGAGCTTGCTCCCGCTGGGCTGCGCAGCAGTCCCTTTTTTGAGTGCTTCGCACTCAAGCGGGAGCAAGCTCCCTCGCCACAGGGGGGATTCAGGTTGGGTGAGGCGCAGGCAGCAGCGGCGGCGGGGCAAATCCAAACGGCGCCAACGCAAACCCTTGTTCATCCACCTGCAACGCCCAGCCTTGCTTGTCCCAATCCCCCAGCACGATGCGCCGGGCGGCGTGTTCGCCCAGTTGCAGCTTGTGGATGGCGGGGCGGTGGGTGTGGCCGTGGATCAAGGTCTTCACGCCGTATTGCTGCATGATCCGCGGGATCTCTTCGGGCGTGACGTCGACGATGTCATTGGCTTTCATGCGTGTCTGCGTGCGGCTTTCGCTGCGCAGTTTGCGCGCCAGTTTCTGGCGACTGCCCAGGGGCAGGTGCCGCAGGACGAACAGCGTGACCGGGTTGCGCAGCCAGCGCCGCAGCTTCATGTAGCCTTCGTCGCGGGTGCAGAGGCTGTCGCCGTGCATCAGCAGCACCGGCTCGCCATTGAACTGCACGACACTCGGGTCCTTGAGCAGGGTGCAGCCGGCCGCTTTGCAAAAGGCCTGCCCCAGCATGAAGTCGCGATTGCCGTGCATCAGGAAGATGGCCGTGCCACTGTCGCTCAATTCGCGCAGGGCCTGGCAGATGGAACGCTGGAACGGCGTCATGGCATCGTCGCCGATCCAGGCTTCGAAAAAGTCGCCCAGGATGTACAACGCTTGCGCCGAGCGGGCGCGTGTGGCGAGTAAATCCAGAAACGCCCGGGTGATGTCCGGGCGCTCCTCTTCCAGATGCAAGTCTGAAATCAGCAATATCACTCAATTTTCTCGGCTTTCTCGATGATCACGTCTTCTGCCGGGACGTCCTGGTGGCCGGCCTTGGACGTGGTGGAAACGCCTTTGATCTTGTCGACCACGTCGGTGCCTTCGATCACTTCGCCGAACACTGCATAGCCCCAGCCCTGGGTGGTCTTGCTGCTGTGGTTCAGGAAGCTGTTGTCCGCCACGTTGATGAAGAACTGTGCGGAGGCCGAATGCGGCTCCATGGTACGGGCCATGGCAACGCTGTACTTTTTGTTCGGCAGGCCATTGTCGGCTTCGTTCTGGATGCTTGGGCGCTTGTCTTTCTTTTCCTTCATGCCTGGCTCGAAACCGCCGCCCTGGATCATGAAGTTGCCGATGACGCGGTGGAATATGGTGTTTTCGTAGTGGCCGGCGTTGACGTATTCGATGAAGTTGGCCACGGTCAGCGGCGCCTTCTCGGCGTTCAGTTGCAGAACGATGTCACCGTGGTTGGTGGTCAGTTTGACTTTGCTCATGGTCGGTACTCTTTCAAGGAATTCGTGGGTTTCGGGGCGTCACTGCCCGCAACCGGTCTGGCTGTAATCGGCCAGGCAGGGCAGTTTAGCGTGCCGGGCACGAATTTCGAGGCTGTTTTTCATCAGGCCGTCGATTAAATTCAATCGTTTGCCGGCCTGGCCTGTCAGGTGCTTGACAGCATCGGCTATGATACGGGCTTTGATTTATCAGGCCGCACCCGGCCGCGCACTTGTCTGTTCAAGGATCCTATGAGCAAGCCCACTGTCGACCCTACCTCGAATTCCAAGACCGGCCCGGCCGTGCCGGTCAATTTCCTGCGCCCGATCATCCAGGCGGACCTGGACTCGGGTAAGCACACACAGATCGTCACTCGCTTCCCACCAGAGCCCAACGGCTACCTGCACATCGGCCATGCCAAGTCGATCTGCGTGAATTTCGGCCTGGCCCAGGAGTTCGGCGGCGTCACGCACCTGCGTTTCGACGACACCAACCCGGCCAAGGAAGATCAGGAATACATCGACGCGATCGAAAGCGACGTCAAGTGGCTGGGTTTCCAATGGTCCGGTGAGGTGCGCTACGCCTCGCAATATTTCGACCAGTTGCACGACTGGGCCGTGGAACTGATCAAGGCCGGCAATGCCTATGTGTGCGACCTGACCCCCGAGCAGGCCAAGGAATACCGTGGCAGCCTGACCGAGCCGGGCAAGAACAGCCCGTTCCGTGATCGCAGCGTGGAAGAGAACCTCGACCTGTTCGCCCGTATGCGCGCCGGCGAGTTCCCGGACGGCGCTCGGGTGCTGCGCGCCAAGATCGACATGGCTTCGCCGAACATGAACCTGCGCGACCCGATCATGTACCGCATTCGCCACGCCCATCACCACCAGACTGGCGACAAATGGTGCATCTACCCCAACTATGACTTCACCCACGGCCAGTCGGACGCCATCGAAGGCATCACTCATTCAATCTGCACCCTGGAGTTCGAAAGCCATCGTCCGTTGTACGAGTGGTTCCTCAAGCACCTGCCGGTGCCGGCTACCCCACGCCAGTACGAATTCAGCCGCCTGAACCTGAACTACACCATCACCAGCAAGCGCAAGCTCAAGCAACTGGTGGACGAGAAGCACGTCAACGGCTGGGACGACCCGCGCATGTCGACGCTGTCGGGCTTCCGTCGTCGCGGCTACACGCCGGCGTCGATCCGCAACTTCTGCGAGATGATCGGCACCAACCGTTCCGACGGTGTGGTCGATTTCGGCATGCTTGAGTTCAGCATCCGTCAGGATCTGGATGCGAATGCCCCGCGCGCCATGTGCGTGTTGCGTCCGTTGAAGGTCGTGATCACCAACTACCCGCAAGACCAGGTCGAAAACCTCGAACTGCCGCGTCATCCGCAAAAAGAAGAACTCGGCGTGCGCAAACTGCCGTTCGCCCGTGAAATCTACATCGACCACGATGACTTCATGGAAGAGCCGCCAAAAGGCTACAAGCGCCTGGAGCCGAACGGCGAAGTGCGTCTGCGCGGCAGCTACGTGATCCGCGCCGACGAAGCGATCAAGGACGCCGACGGCAACATCGTCGAGCTGCGTTGCTCCTACGATCCCGACACCCTGGGCAAGAACCCGGAAGGTCGCAAGGTCAAGGGCGTGATCCACTGGGTGCCGGCCGCCGCCAGCGTCGAGTGCGAAGTGCGTCTGTACGATCGCCTGTTCCGCTCTCCGAACCCGGAGAAGGCCGAAGACAGCGCGAGTTTCCTGGACAACATCAACCCTGACTCACTGCAAGTGCTGACCGGTTGTCGTGCTGAACCCTCGTTGGGCAATGCACAGCCGGAAGACCGTTTCCAGTTCGAGCGCGAAGGCTACTTCGTCGCGGATATCAAGGACTCGAAACCAGGTCAGCCGGTATTCAACCGTACCGTGACCCTGCGTGATTCGTGGGGCCAGTGATCAAGTCTTAAGGAAACACCGTGCTTACGATCTACAACACGCTCACCAAGAGCAAAGAAGTCTTCAAGCCGTTGGATGGCAACAAGGTCCGCATGTACGTCTGCGGCATGACCGTGTACGACTACTGCCACATTGGTCACGGTCGCAGCATGGTCGCCTTCGACCTGGTGACCCGCTGGCTGCGGTTCAGCGGTTATGACCTGACCTACGTGCGCAACATCACCGACATCGAAGACAAGATCATCAACCGTGCCCGCGAAAACGGCGAGCCTTACGATGCGCTGACCGAGCGCATGATCAAGGCCATGCACGAGGATGAGGCGCGCCTCAATATCCTCAAGCCGGACCTGGAGCCCCGTGCCACGGACCACATCCCTGGCATGTTGAGCATGATCCAGACCTTGATCGACAAGGGCTACGCCTACGCACCGGGCAATGGCGACGTGTACTACCGCGTCGCCAGGTTCATGGGCTACGGCAAGCTGTCGCGCAAGAAGATCGAAGACCTGCGCATCGGCGCGCGTATCGAAGTCGACGAGTCGAAAGAAGACCCGCTGGACTTCGTGCTGTGGAAGGGCGCCAAGCCGGGTGAGCCGAGCTGGGAGTCGCCGTGGGGCGCCGGGCGTCCGGGCTGGCACATCGAATGCTCGGTGATGTCCACCTGCTGCCTGGGCGAGACCTTCGACATTCATGGCGGCGGCAGCGACCTGGAGTTCCCGCACCACGAAAACGAAATCGCCCAGAGCGAAGCGGCCACCGGCAAGACCTACGCCAATGCGTGGATGCATTGCGGCATGATCCGGATCAACGGCGAGAAGATGTCCAAGTCCTTGAACAACTTCTTCACCATCCGCGACGTGCTCGACAAGTACCACCCGGAAGTCGTGCGTTACCTGTTGGTGTCGAGCCACTACCGCAGCGCCATCAACTACTCGGAAGACAACCTCAAGGACGCCAAGGGTGCCCTGGAGCGTTTCTATCACGCGTTGAAGGGGCTGCCGAGCGTGCCGGCCGCCGGTGGCGACGCCTTCGTGGCGCGTTTCACCGAAGTGATGAACGACGACTTCGGCACGCCGGAAGCGTGCGCGGTGCTGTTCGAGATGGTGCGTGAGATCAATCGCCTGCGTGAGAGTGATCTCAATGCGGCGGCCGGTCTGGCGGCTCGCCTGAAAGAACTGGCCAGTGTACTGGGTGTGTTGCAGCTCGAAGCCGATGACTTCCTGCAGGCCGGTGCCGAAGGCCGCGTGGACGCCGCCGAAGTCGAGACGTTGATCCAGGCGCGCCTGACTGCACGCGCCAACAAGGATTGGGCCGAATCCGACCGCATCCGTGACCAGCTCACCGCCATGGGCGTGGTGCTGGAAGACGGCAAGGGCGGGACGACCTGGCGCCTGGCGGACTAGATCTTCTAAAGCTCGCCGTACCCCTGTGGGAGCGAGCTTGCTCGCGATAGCGTCGGATCAGTCAACAATCATGTTGGCTGAAAGATTGCCATCGCGAGCAAGCTCGCTCCCACAATTTTTTGTGCTTAGCCTGGCAATCATTCCTTTATGAGCTAGTACTGTCAGGTCGATTCGACGTTCTCTGACAGGGCTCTTCCATGTTGGCTCATTGGTCTCTGGCGGCAATACATCTTTTGGCGTTCGCCCTCGGGTTCTGGGCGGTGCTGACGCGCGGCACGGCGCTACGACGCCTGGCGGGTGGTGTGGATGCGGTTCGAAATGTGCTGATGGCGGACAACCTGTGGGGGCTGTCGGCGCTGGTGCTGCTGGTGACCGGTGGGATGCGCGCTTTTGCGGGGTACGAAAAGGGCACGGATTATTACCTGCACCAACCGCTGTTTCACCTGAAGATGACTTTGTTCCTGCTGATCCTGTTACTTGAAATCGCGCCAATGATCGCCCTGATCAAATGGCGGATGGCGCTGGGCAAAGGGGCTGCGATCGATCCCTCGAAAGCCGGCCGGTTTGCACGGATCAGTCACATCGAAGCTTTGTTGCTGATCCTGATGGTGATCGCCGCCACGGGCATGGCGCGCGGCGTGAGCCTGGGTTGACCGGCCGCGAACGCCTGCTTCGTCATCATTAAAACGAAACGTCTGACAGCCATGCTAAGCGCCATGTCATTAGTATCGGTTCAACGGGCTGGACGAAAAAAAAGATGGGGGCAGGGTGAGGCACGGTCGACCAGAATCTTTAGCCAGCCATTGCGACGATGCAAACGGGCTGGCTACGGACTGCAGCAAGGCTCAGGGAGTTTGCGGTTTGTCAGGGGCGGTAAGGCCTGCCTGAATACGCTGATAAATCTCTTCACGATGCACCGCAACGTTTTTCGGGGCGTTGATGCCGATCCGGACTTGTTGGCCGCTAACGCCCAGAATGGTGATCGTGATGTCGTCACCAATGTTTATGCTTTCACCGACTTTGCGGGTGAGTATCAGCATGGTGTTCTCCTTGATTACTTTATAGGGCACCTGATTCAGACAGTGCAGATGTCGGTACTGCTTATAGATTAGTGCTAAGTGTCACAATGTGGGTGCCTCTTTCTGACGTGCAGACGCAGCATTAATTCCCAGGGTGCGACTATACAGAGACGCCGGGCAGGATTCTCGTGTTTTGAGCATTGTTTGCGGCGATCTTGAAGGGCACGGGTGCTAAAATCCGTGCCTCATGTCTTCCGGGGGAAACGTTGTGCGCAAATTGGCTTGGGTTATTGCGGTATTGGTGCTGGCAGGATGCGGTGAGGGGCGTAACGTCGAAGCACCGAAGCCCAAACCCGTAGAGACCTCCGCACCGGCCGCCGCTGCCGCGCCGCAGTGGGCCGTCGAGGTTCGTGGCCAGACGCCGCAGGCTGTCAGCGACCTGACCGGCTGGCTCATCGAACACAGCTTCATGTCGAACGTGGTGCGTGAAAATGGCAAGGAGCGCGTCCTGGTCGGTCCTTTCAGTTCCAAGGCTGAGGCCGAAGCCAAGCAGGAACAGGTGACGGCTGCCCTGGTCCGGGCGAAAAAACGCAACATCGAGACGTTGGTGGTGGATTACCCGACGGCCCAATAATCGGGCAACCCAAAAAAGTCAGCCAAGCCACAAAACCTGTGAGCGAGCTTGCTCGCGATAGGGGTATGTCAGTCAACATCAATGCTGGCTGATCCACCGCTATCGCGAGCAAGCTCCCACAGTCGGTTTTGTGCTGTTCACGAGTGCGAGGTCAGCCGCAGGCCTTCATGTCCACCGGCCCCACGAACTCGTTGCCACGGCCCATGACGCACGCCACGCTCTGGTTGCGCTGACGCTCCCAGCTTTCGACCGGGTAGGTCTTGTCCCAGGCTTCATACAGGCGCCGGTCCTGTTTCGAGAGGCGCAGGCCGTATTGTTTGCTCATGTAGAAATAGGTCCGGGCGATCATGCCCCGGATAGAAGGGCGGGGCATGACCTTCTTGGCCTTGAAGTCCACTTGGGTCAGGCATGAGCCGTACTGGCCCTTCTGCACAGGCAACCAGCCGAAACTGAAATTGCTGCGATCACCATTCACTTCCCCGATGCTGGGCACCAGGTTGTGCAGGTCGGCCTCGGCCCGTTGATAGACCGGGTCATAGCGGGTGCAGTTCTTGCGACCCCCTTGTTGCCAGCATTGACGCTGATGGCCGATCTGCCAGGCCGGGACAATATGCTCCCACTCGATGCGAGCGGCGCGGCTGGCATTCTTGCGCGGTACATAACCGCAGGCGGCCAGGTTCACGCGATTGCCAGTGTATTTACAGCCACAGTAAAACTCGGTGGATTGTGGTGCGTAGAGTTTCCAGGCGACTTTCTTGGCTTCGTTGAAGGTGCGCGGCGCACCGGCTTGTGCGCCCATCGCGATAAACACAAGCAAAAAAGCTAAACAGCGAACACTCATCAGGCTCAATCTTCCTTCGGCACAACCCAGAAAACCTGCACACCGCCATCATCGCGATAGGCGAGGGTCACGTTGTCGTTCTCGTCGATTTCTTCCAACAGGCGCTCCCACTCATCCACCGGCTCGTCAGGCAGACGGAAGATCAGGGCGGCCTTGGCTTTTTGCGCGGTGGGGGCGTTGATGATTTTCGAGACCCGAAGGCCGAGTCGTGTATAGGAATCTAAGGGGGTAGTTGCAGCGGAGGGCGTGGCCACAGAATTATCCTTATTAAGCTGTACGTGCATACAGTATTTGACCGTAGGCAATTACGCAACTGCTTAAAATTCAAGAAAATCGTCTGACAGCACTTTTTTCGTTTTGGTGTAGGAGAAGGGAGTTTTTTATTGGCTGGCATAAACAGGTGGATCAACCGCTCTGGCCTGTGACGGTTTTGCGCGAGCGCTAAAGAAATGGCTTCGGCGGGCGATGTCCTGCGTAGGAATCCCATCCATGGAGTTTTGTCATGTCATTTTCAGTCGGCTTTCCCAATGCGGCGGCCGTGACCATCGGCGGTCAATCCACCGCTACCCTGAAGGCCTTGAACGAGGCGAGTGCCGAGGCCGTCGATGAGGCCCTTGGCGAGACGCAAACGCCCGGCAAAGTCCGTACGGGTACGGGCGCGGAAGCAACCGACCAGGCGCAGGAGGGCGGCAGCACCCAGAGCGTGGCGGTGCAGGTGCTGCTCAAGCGGATGCAAGAGCTTCAGCAGCAGCTCAGGGAGCAGCAACAGCAACTGGCCGCCGCAGAGGCGCGCGACTATGCAACGGAGGAAGCCAAGACTTCGGCGGTCATGGCCGTCCAGGGACAGATCGCCGACACCAGTGGCGCTTTGCTGGAAGTCACTGGTCATCTGGTCACGGAGCTGGCCAAGGGTAGCGGTTCGGGTTCGGTGGTCAATACAACGGCCTGAGCCTCGACGTTGCGGATCAAACCGCAACGTTGACAAATCTGCGAAGCCTTACCATAGTTCACTTCACGCAAACGTTTGCGCGGCGTTCCGTGCATTGATTTGCTCACAATAATCATAAGATCGGAGTGAACCCATGAAGTTGCCATTCGCTGGACGCCTTCTCGCTGTTGCCATGCTCGCGGCCGCGTCCGCCACGCTGCCTCTCTCCTCGGCATTCGCCCAGACCGCAGAAAAACCCAAGGTTGCCCTGGTCATGAAATCCCTGGCCAATGAATTCTTCCTGACCATGGAAGACGGCGCCAAGGCTTATCAGAAGGAGCACTCCGCCGATTTCGACCTGATCTCCAACGGGATCAAGGATGAAACCGACACCGCCAACCAGATCCGCATCGTCGAGCAGATGATCGTGTCCAAGGTCGATGCCCTGATCATCGCGCCAGCGGATTCCAAGGCCATGGTGCCGGTGATCAAGAAAGCCGTGGACGCTGGCATCACGGTGATCAACATCGATAACCAGCTCGATCCGGCCGTGGTCAAAAGCAAGAACATCAACGTGCCGTTCGTAGGCCCGGACAACCGCAAAGGCGCGCGCCTGGTGGGCGAGTACCTGGCCAAGCAGCTCAAGGCCGGTGACGAAGTCGGCATCATCGAAGGCGTGTCCACAACGACCAATGCCCAGGCACGCACCGCAGGCTTCAAGGATGCAATGGAAGCGGCGCAGGTCAAGGTCGTTTCCCTGCAATCGGGTGACTGGGAAATCAACAAGGGCAACCAGGTTGCCGCGTCGATGCTCAGCGAATACCCGAACATCAAGGCACTGCTGGCCGGTAACGACAGCATGGCGGTCGGTGCTGTATCGGCCGTGCGCGCGGCGGGCAAGGCGGGCAAGGTGCAGGTGGTCGGCTACGACAACATCAACGCCATCAAGCCAATGCTCAAGGACGGTCGTGTCCTGGCGACGGCCGACCAGTTCGCCGCCAAGCAGGCCGTGTTCGGCATCGAGACGGCGCTGAAGATCCTCAAGGGCGAAAAAGTCGACAGCGGTACCAACGGCGTTATCGAAACTCCGGTCGAGCTGGTGACCAAGTAGTTATCCTGGCGACACAACGGTGCTCGCCCATTCGGGCGAGTGCATTGGAGAGTTTGTTATGTCCGTTCGCGACCCGAACGCTGTCCTGTGCGTCAGCGGTATCGGCAAGACCTATGCCCAGCCGGTACTGACCGATATCAACCTGACGTTGATGCGCGGTGAAGTGCTGGCGCTGACCGGCGAAAATGGCGCCGGCAAAAGCACCTTGTCCAAGATCATCGGCGGGTTGGTGACGCCGACGACCGGGCAGATGCAATTTCAGGGGCAGGATTATCGTCCTGGCAGCCGGACCCAGGCTGAAGAGCTGGGCGTGCGCATGGTGATGCAGGAACTCAACCTGCTGCCGACCCTGTCCGTGGCCGAGAACCTGTTCCTCGACAACCTGCCCAGTCACGGCGGCTGGATCAGTCGCAAGCAATTGCGCAAGGCGGCCATTGAGGCCATGGCCCAGGTGGGGCTCGATGCGATCGATCCTGACACGTTGGTCGGCGAACTGGGGATCGGTCACCAGCAAATGGTCGAGATCGCCCGCAACCTGATTGGCGATTGCCATGTGCTGATTCTCGATGAACCGACCGCCATGCTGACGGCCCGCGAAGTCGAGATGCTCTTTGAACAGATCACGCGTCTGCAGGCTCGCGGCGTATCGATCATCTACATTTCCCATCGCCTCGAAGAACTGGCGCGGGTCGCCCAGCGCATTGCCGTGCTGCGTGACGGCAACCTGGTCTGCGTCGAGCCGATGGCCAACTACAACAGCGAGCAACTGGTGACCCTGATGGTCGGCCGGGAGCTGGGTGAGCATATCGACCTGGGTCCACGCCAGATCGGCGCGCCGGCGCTGACGGTTAAAGGCCTGACACGCTCCGACAAGGTCCGCGACGTGTCCTTCGAAGTGCGCAGTGGCGAGATCTTCGGTATCTCCGGCCTGATCGGGGCAGGGCGTACCGAACTGTTGCGGCTGATCTTCGGTGCCGATACCGCTGACCGTGGCACGGTGGCGCTGGGTTCGCCGGCCCAGGTCGTGAGCATTCGCTCCCCGGCCGATGCGGTGGCCCATGGCATTGCGTTGATCACCGAAGACCGCAAGGGTGAAGGCCTGCTGTTGACCCAATCCATCGCCGCCAACATTGCCTTGGGCAACATGCCGGAGATTTCCAGCGCCGGCCTGGTCAATGGCGATGCCGAACTGGCCTTGGCACAGCGGCAGGTCGATGCCATGCGCATCCGCAGTTCCAGCCCGACCCAGTTGGTGTCCGAGCTGTCGGGCGGCAACCAGCAGAAAGTGGTCATCGGGCGTTGGCTCGAACGCGATTGCGCGGTCATGTTGTTCGATGAGCCGACCCGTGGCATCGACGTCGGCGCCAAATTCGACATTTATGCGCTGCTCGGCGAGCTGACTCGCCAGGGCAAGGCGCTGGTCGTGGTGTCCAGCGACCTGCGGGAGCTGATGTTGATCTGCGACCGGATCGGCGTGCTGTCCGCCGGGCGCCTGATCGACACCTTCGAGCGCGACAGTTGGACCCAGGATGACTTGCTTGCCGCCGCATTCGCCGGCTACCAGAAACGTGATGCGTTGCTCAACGAAGCAGCGCCTAGGGATCTTTCATGAAAACCGCACCTGCCGTCGGCAAATCGAGTGGCAACTTCTATGGCCTCGGGACCTACCTGGGCCTGGCTGGCGCGCTGCTGGCCATGATCGCGCTGTTCTCGGCGCTGAGCAGCCATTTCCTGTCCTATGACACCTTCAGCACCTTGGCCAACCAGATTCCCGACCTGATGGTGCTGGCGGTCGGCATGACGTTCATCCTGATCATCGGTGGCATCGACCTGTCGGTGGGGTCGGTGCTGGCGCTGGCGGCATCGACGGTCAGCGTGGCCGTGCTCGGTTGGGGCTGGAGCGTGTGGCCATCGGCCTTGCTCGGCATGGCCGTGGCGGCGTTGGCGGGTACGGTCACCGGTTCGATTACCGTGGCGTGGCGGATCCCATCGTTCATCGTCTCCCTCGGTGTGCTGGAAATGGCCCGGGGCCTGGCGTACCAGATGACCGGCTCCCGGACTGCCTACATCGGCGACTCGTTCGCCTGGCTGTCCAATCCCATCGCCTTTGGTATCTCACCTTCATTCATCATCGCCTTGCTGGTGATCTTCATTGCCCAGGCCGTGCTGACCCGAACCGTGTTCGGTCGCTACCTGATCGGCATCGGCACCAATGAAGAAGCCGTGCGCCTGGCCGGTATCAATCCAAAGCCCTACAAGATCCTGGTATTCAGCCTGATGGGCTTGCTGGCTGGTGTGGCCGCGCTGTTCCAGATTTCGCGCCTGGAAGCGGCGGATCCGAACGCCGGTTCAGGGCTTGAGCTGCAAGTCATCGCTGCCGTGGTCATCGGTGGTACCAGCCTGATGGGTGGCCGCGGTTCGGTCATCAGCACCTTTTTTGGCGTGCTGATCATCTCCGTGCTGGCGGCGGGCCTGGCGCAGATCGGCGCCACTGAGCCAACCAAGCGCATCATTACCGGTGCGGTGATCGTGGTGGCGGTCGTGCTCGATACCTATCGCAGCCAGCGCGCCAGTCGGCGGGGCTGAACCATGGCGACGATCAAGGATGTAGCAGCGCTCGCCGGGATTTCCTACACCACCGTGTCCCACGTGGTGAACAAGACGCGGCCGGTCAGCGAGGAAGTGCGGCTCAAGGTCGAGGCGGCCATCGAGCGCCTGGACTACGTGCCAAGCGCCGTGGCCCGGTCGCTCAAGGCCAAGACCACGGCGACCATCGGCCTGTTGGTGCCCAACAGCCTCAATCCTTACTTTGCCGAGTTGGCCCGGGGTATCGAGGACTACTGTGAGCGCAACGGCTATTGCGTGATTCTGTGCAACTCCGACGACAACCCGGACAAGCAACGCAGCTACCTGCGGGTGCTGCTGGAAAAACGCATCGACGGCCTGATTTTCGCGTCCGCCGGCGGTGATGTCGGCCTGGCCGAGGGGCTGTCCAACGTGCGCACCCCCATGGTGATCGTCGACCGTGGGCTCGAGGGTGTCGACGCAGACCTGGTGCGCATCGATCATGAATGCGGTGCGTACCTGGCGACCCGGCACCTGCTTGAGCTGGGTCACCGCGATATCGCCTTCATCGGTGGCCCGGCCAATACCAGCGTGGCGCAAATGCGCTTGGCCGGTTACTGCCGTGCGCTGAAAGAGGCCGGGATCGAGCTGCCTGTCGAGCGTATGCTCGAGAGCGATTTCACCAGTACCGGCGGCTACCGCGCCGCTGCGCAGCTGCTTGAACAGCAGCCACCGAGCGCGATTTTTGCGGCCAACGACATGATCGGTATCGGTGTGCTGCGCGCCGCGGCTGAACGCAATGTGCGCGTGCCCAGCGAACTGTCGGTCATCGGTTTCGATGACATCCAGATGAGCCGTTATGTCTACCCGGCATTGACCACGGTAGGGCAGTCGATCCTGCAGCTCGGCGAGATGGCGGCCGAAGTGCTGCTGCGACGAATTGCGACGCCGGGCCTTGCCACCGAGCAGCGGATCGTGACGCCAAGTATTGTCCTGCGAGAGTCGACTGCGCCGCTGTCCGGCACATTCGCCCAATACCGCTGAACCGAATTGATGAGTAGTGATGTATGCCAGCAAAAGTAGTGGTAATAGGCAGCCTGAACATGGACCTGGTGACCCGGGCGCCGCGTCTGCCGCGTGGTGGTGAAACACTGATCGGCGAGTCCTTCTCCACCATCCCGGGCGGCAAGGGTGCCAACCAGGCGGTGGCTGCCGCGCGCCTGGGCGCCGAGGTATCGATGGTCGGTTGCGTGGGCAATGATGCCTACGGCGAACAATTGCGTGGCGGGCTGTTGGCCGAGGGCATCGACTGCCAGGCGGTCAGCGTGGTGGAGGGGGCGAGCGGCGTGGCGCTGATCGTCGTCGACGACAATAGCCAGAATGCGATCGTTATCGTTGCCGGTGCCAACGGTGCGCTCACCGCCGGGGTCCTGGACAGTGTCGATGACGTGCTGCAAAGCGCCGATGTCGTCATCTGCCAGCTCGAAGTGCCGGATGCCACCGTGGGCCATGCCCTCAAGCGCGCACGTGAGCTGGGCAAAATCGTCATCCTCAACCCGGCGCCGGCTTCCCATACGTTGCCCGCCGACTGGTACGCCTGCATCGACTACCTGGTTCCCAATGAAAGCGAAGCAGCGGTGCTGAGCGGGGTGGCGGTGGATTCCCTGGAAACCGCCGAAGCCGCCGCCGCGCATTTGATCGCCGCCGGTGCCGGCAAGGTGATCGTCACCTTGGGGGCCCAGGGGCTGATGTTCGCCAGCGGCGCCAGCTTCGAACACTTCCCGGCCCCGCGGGTCAAGGCAGTGGACACCACGGCGGCCGGAGACACCTTTGTCGGCGGCTTCGCGGCAGCCCTGGCGAGCGGCAAAAGCGAGGTCGATGCGATTCGTTTCGGCCAGGCCGCCGCCGCGCTGTCGGTCACCCGCCCGGGCGCGCAGCCTTCAATCCCCACGTTGTTGGAAGTACAGGCTTTCAAATCATGAAAAAGACGCCGTTGTTGAATGTGGCACTGTCACGACTGATCGCTTCCCTGGGCCATGGCGACAAGGTGGTCATCGGTGATGCCGGCCTGCCTGTGCCGCCTCAGGTCGAATTGATCGACCTGGCCCTGACCCATGGCATTCCTGACTTTGTCAGCACCTTGAAGGTGGTGCTCAGCGAAATGCAGGTGGAAAGCCATGTCCTGGCCGAGGAGATCCTCGACAAACAACCGTCGGCGCTGACGACCCTGGAAGCACTGCATGCCGAGGGTGCGTTGGGCGAGCGAGAGCTGGTCAGTCATGAACAATTCAAGATCATCAGCCGGCAGGCGCGGGCGATCATTCGCACAGGCGAGTGCTCTCCGTACTGCAATATCGTGCTGGTCGCTGGAGTGACGTTCTAACCCTGTTCAACCCTGCACAAGGAGTGCGCCATGCACCGCTATGCTCAGAAAATGCATCAACTGATCCGGAGTCTGCTGCTTTTGTCATTGATCACCGCTACGAGCGCCCAGGCGGCGGAAAAAATCGACCTGATCATCGACACCGACCCAGGGGCCGATGACGTGGTGGCGCTGTTGTTCGCCCTGGCGTCGCCCGAGGAGTTGCATATTCGTGCGCTGACCACCGTCGCCGGCAATGTGCGCCTGGACAAGACCTCTCGCAACGCTCGCCTGGCCCGGGAATGGGCGGGGCGCGAAGACGTGCCCGTGTATGCCGGTGCGCCGAAACCGTTGATGCGCACGCCGATCTACGCGGAAAACATCCATGGCAAGGAAGGCCTGTCGGGTGTCACGGTGCACGAGCCGAAGAAGGGCTTGGCCGAAGGCAATGCCGTCAACTACCTGATCGACACGTTGAAAGCGGCCAAGCCCCACAGCATCACCATTGCCATGCTTGGCCCGCAGACCAACCTGGCCCTGGCGCTGGTGCAGGAGCCCGATATCGTCCAGGGCATCAAGGAAGTGGTGATCATGGGCGGTGCGCACTTCAACGGCGGCAATATCACGCCGGTGGCCGAGTTCAATCTGTTCGCCGATCCGCAGGCGGCCGAGGTGGTGGCCAAGAGCGGTGTGAAACTGACCTACCTGCCGTTGGATGTGACCCACAAGATCCTCACCAGCGAGGCGCGCCTGAAGCAGATCGCGGCGCTGAACAACAATGCCAGCAAGCTGGTGGGCGATATCCTCAACGAATACGTCAAGGGCGACATGGAGCACTACGGCATGACGGGCGGGCCGGTGCATGACGCGACGGTGATCGCCTATCTGCTCAAGCCACAGTTGTTCACTGGTCGTTCGGTCAATGTCGTCGTGGACAGTCGCGAGGGCCCGACGTTCGGGCAGACCATCGTCGACTGGTACGATGGCCTGAAAGCGCCGAAGAACGCGTTCTGGGTGGAAAACGGTGATGCCCAGGGCTTCTTCGACCTGCTGACCGAGCGCCTGGCGCGCCTCAAGTAACCTGCCTGGCTATATGCGCCCGCAGGTGGGCCTGCGGGTGCGTGAGCATCAGTCCACGGCGTCGACAACGCTCGGATAGCGTTCGAATGCCTGCTGGATGAAGTTGCGGGCGACCTCCGTCCCCAGTTCCCTCACCAGCAATTCTATGCCGATGATTGCCAACTCCTCGGGACTGCTCGGGCTATAGGAGCTATGGCCCTCCGACCATTTGGCATTGATGGTGGCTTCGATGCTGACGGTGCTCATGGTAGGGCTCGCGAGTTGGAGGGCTGTAAGTGGAGTTAAGCATTTTTGCCCCCGGTTTGGCACTGCGACTTAGGCATTGGAGAAGGGCTGTGCGACACTCTTTTTTTTGTTTTTAAAGGAGCCCCGCCGTGCAGATCGATTTGAACGCTCCGGATGGCCTGACCCTCGAGGCGGTTCGTCAATTGCTGGCCTCGGCCAGTGATGACGAGCATACCCAGCTGCGCGTGACCAAGGGCGGTATCGCCTATTTGTCCTCGGGTGTGGTCGGTGGCGCTGACATCGATGGTTTGCTGTTTCGGCTCGAAACCTGGGCGAAGGGCTCGGGGTACGTCGGACGGGTTGCTGCCAGCGACGAGGTCTGGGTCATGCAAATCTACAATGCGCTGAAGGATAACTGGCCCAATCCTCCGTTCGATTACATCGACGTTTATTGAGCGGTGTTCATATCCAGTCACGATTCATGTCTGAATAGCCGTGGCGGCTCAGGCAAACTGCCGGTTTTCCGGATGAGCCAGGCCGACGGCTGTGGTGTTGAAACCAAGCGCCGTTTGGGTTGTCGCACGCTCTCTGTTTATCTATCGAAAAAAGGAGGCTTCATGCCTTGGAAGCTCGCGTCATTGAGTACTCTGTTGGCCGCCGTGGTCTTGAGCGGTTGCAGCAGCACCTCGGAATCGACTCCCGAACCCGTGGCGACCGAGACCGGTCACGGCCGTTGCGAAGCGAAGGGCGCCGAGTTCGCCATTGGGAAGCAGGCCTCGCCACAATTGCTGGAGCAGGCTCGTACCCGTGCCGGCGCGCAGATCGCCCGAATCCTCAAGCCCAACGACATGGTGACGCTTGAGTACCGCTCCGATCGCCTGAATCTCAATACCGATGCCAACCTGGTGGTCAACCGGGTGAACTGCGGCTGACCGGCGGTTTTCAATCGCCCATAAAAAACCCCGTCACATGGACGGGGTTTTTTAGTGCGCCAAGAAATTACTCTGGGCGAACCTGTGCAGCTTGCATACCCTTTTGGCCTTTCTCAGCCACGAAGGAAACGGTCTGGCCTTCTTTCAGGCTTTTGAAACCGTCGCTTTCGATAGCTTTGAAGTGTACGAACAGGTCGTCACCGCCACCTTGAGGAGTGATGAAGCCGAAGCCTTTTTCATCGTTGAACCATTTAACGGTGCCGGTTTGGCGATTAGACATGGTGTATCTCCAAGAAACATATATTTTCAGTGTACTGTGCTGCTCAGGCCAACTGGGCACACCCGGGTATCATAGTCGAAATGTTCGATTTGGGACCCCCCCAGACGCGCTGTTTGCCAATCAGTCGTGTTTACTTTACCGCCTTTACCCGCTGAAAGGCCCGGTTTTAAAGGCTTTCAGCCGAAAGTAAAGACGATAAAAAAAGCTGTAAAACCTGAATAAATCGTTCAAAAAAGCCTGAAATCAGTGTTTTTCAACCCTGCCGGGCTCGTTCAGGAAGCCTGCTTTCTCACTTTTTCGCCTTGTTGTCAGCCTTGCATTTTGCGATCTGGCCCAGTGCCTTTTGCTGCAGATCCGGGGTGGCCTTGTTGTCCATCAAGGCCTGGATGTCCGAGGCTGGATAGGACTTGATCGCATCGGCGCCACAGGCGCAATGAGCCTTGGCAGCGGCCGGGCCGATCTGGGGTGCTGCCGCCTCCGTGCATTGGGCCATGTATTTTTCGCGCTCGCCTTTGGGCCAGTCGGCATGGGCGGTCAGTGGAAGCAGCAGGGCGAGTGGGGCGACTACTGCAAACAATGTATTGAGACGCATGCGAAGATGCTCCTTTCGGGTCGATGTCTTGATATCTGAGGCGTTGCGCTCGGTTCAGTTCAGCACTCTGGCATAAAAACCGTGGATTTACGCCTGCTTCAATTCGAGCGCGGCGATGACCGTTCATCTGTGCTAGCATGCCGGGCTCGGGTATTTCCAGGCTGCGGATGACAACTCGTCCCGGCGGCAAATGTTCGAAATAACCCTGATTTGAATCCCAGTCACTCTGGTTCGGTTTTCCCGGTTGGCCGCAAGGCTCCTGCCGCTGTAAGGCAGGCGTTCGTCATTGAATGGCCTGGACTGGATCTTGTACTGGCTCATCCCAACCCACGTGACCTTTGGTAGGGGTCACCACTAGGAGAGGAGGCGCCATGCCAACTATTACTCTTCCCGACGGCAGTCAACGTTCATTCGATCACCCGGTTTCCGTAGCCGAGGTCGCCGCATCCATCGGTGCGGGCCTGGCCAAGGCCACCCTGGCCGGCAAGGTCAACGGCAAGCTGGTCGACGCCAGTGACGTCATCGACAGCGACGCCACGCTGCAAATCATCACGCCAAAGGATGAAGAGGGGCTGGAGATCATTCGCCACTCTTGCGCGCACCTGGTCGGCCACGCGGTCAAGCAGCTGTACCCGAGCGCGAAGATGGTCATCGGGCCGGTCATCGACGAAGGCTTCTATTACGACATCGCCTTCGAGCGTCCTTTCACGCCGGAAGACATGGCGGCCATCGAACAGCGCATGCAGCAGCTGATCGAGAAGGATTACGACGTCATCAAGAAAGTCACCCCGCGCGCCGAAGTCATCGAAGTCTTCAAGGCCCGTGGCGAGGACTACAAGCTGCGTCTGGTGGAAGACATGCCGGACGAGCAGGCCATGGGCCTGTACTACCACGAAGAATACGTCGACATGTGCCGTGGCCCGCACGTGCCGAACACGCGCTTCCTCAAATCCTTCAAGCTGACCAAGCTGTCCGGCGCCTACTGGCGTGGCGATGCGAAGAACGAGCAGTTGCAGCGCGTCTATGGCACTGCCTGGGCCGACAAGAAGCAACTGGCGGCCTACATCCAGCGTATCGAAGAAGCCGAGAAGCGCGATCACCGCAAGATCGGCAAGCGCCTGGGCCTGTTCCACACCCAGGAAGAATCCCCGGGCATGGTGTTCTGGCACCCTAACGGCTGGACCCTGTACCAGGTGCTCGAGCAGTACATGCGCCAGGTCCAGCGTGAAAACGGCTACCTCGAGATCAAGACGCCGCAAGTGGTGGACCGCAGCCTGTGGGAGAAATCCGGGCACTGGGCCAACTACGCCGACAACATGTTCACCACCCAGTCGGAAAACCGCGACTACGCCATCAAGCCGATGAACTGCCCTTGCCACGTGCAGGTGTTCAACCAGGGCCTGAAAAGCTACCGCGAGTTGCCGATGCGCCTGGCCGAGTTCGGTGCCTGCCACCGTAATGAGCCTTCGGGTGCGCTGCACGGCATCATGCGCGTGCGTGCGTTCACCCAGGACGATGCGCACATTTTCTGCACTGAAGAGCAGATGCAGGCCGAATCCGCCGCCTTCATCAAGCTGACCATGGACGTCTACCGCGACTTCGGCTTCACCGAAGTCGAAATGAAACTGTCCACTCGTCCGGAAAAGCGCGTTGGCTCCGACGAACTGTGGGATCGCGCCGAAGCGGCCCTGGCGGCTGCCCTCGATAGCGCGGGCCTGGCGTACGACCTGCAGCCGGGTGAGGGGGCCTTCTACGGTCCGAAAATCGAATTCTCGCTGAAAGATTGCCTCGGTCGCGTGTGGCAGTGTGGTACCTTGCAGCTCGATTTCAACCTGCCGATCCGTCTGGGCGCCGAATACGTGTCCGAAGACAACAGTCGCAAGCACCCGGTCATGCTTCACCGCGCGATCCTCGGTTCCTTCGAGCGTTTCGTCGGGATCCTGATCGAGCACTACGAGGGTGCGTTCCCCGCGTGGCTGGCGCCGACCCAGGCAGTGATCATGAATATCACTGATAAACAGGCAGATTTTGCCGCCGAAGTCGAAAAAACTCTCAACCAAAGCGGATTTCGTGCCAAGTCCGACTTGAGAAATGAAAAGATCGGCTTTAAAATCCGCGAGCATACTTTGCTCAAGGTTCCCTTTCTCTTGGTTATTGGAGATCGGGAGGTCGAGATGCAGACTGTCGCTGTGCGTACTCGTGAAGGTGCTGACCTGGGCTCGATGCCCGTCGCCGAATTCGCTGAGTTCCTCGCGCAAGCGGTTTCCCGGCGTGGTCGCCCAGATTTGGAGTAATTATTATTAAGCGTGAAATGAGACAAGATAAACGAGCTGCACCGAAAGCCCCGATCAACGAGAATATCTCGGCACGCGAGGTTCGGTTAATTGGCGCTGACGGCGAGCAGATTGGCATCGTCTCGATTGATGAAGCGCTTCGTATTGCTGAAGAAGCCAAGCTTGATCTGGTAGAAATTTCCGCAGACGCAGTCCCACCGGTTTGCCGGGTGATGGACTACGGCAAGTCGATCTTCGAAAAGAAGAAGCAGATTGCCGCGGCGAAGAAAAACCAGAAGCAGATTCAGGTAAAAGAAATCAAGTTTCGTCCAGGGACGGAGGAAGGGGATTACCAGGTAAAACTGCGCAACCTGGTACGTTTCCTGAGTGACGGGGACAGGGCCAAGGTATCCTTGCGATTCCGCGGCCGTGAGATGGCCCACCAGGAGCTGGGGATGGAACTCCTCAAGCGGGTTGAACAAGACCTGCTCGAGTACGGTTCGGTCGAACAGCATCCTAAGATGGAAGGACGCCAGCTGATCATGGTCATCGCCCCGAAAAAGAAGAAGTAATCACCAGGGCACGGCAGGCCTTGCGATTATGTTTATCAACTGAATGCGGAGTATCCGAACATGCCAAAGATGAAAACCAAAAGTGGTGCTGCTAAGCGGTTTCTGAAAACTGCTAACGGTATCAAGCACAAGCACGCTTTCAAGAGCCACATCCTGACCAAAATGTCGACCAAGCGTAAGCGTCAACTGCGCGGTAGCAGCTTGCTGCATCCGTCTGACGTGGCAAAAGTCGAGCGCATGCTGCGCCTTCGTTAATTTTTGGATCAAGAATAGAGGAAGTAACTCATGGCTCGTGTAAAGCGTGGCGTCATTGCCCGTAAGCGTCACAAAAAAATTCTGAAACTTGCTAAAGGCTACTACGGCGCGCGTTCCCGCGTATTCCGTGTTGCCAAGCAAGCGGTAATCAAGGCAGGCCAATACGCCTACCGTGACCGTCGTCAGAAAAAACGTCAGTTCCGCGCTCTGTGGATCGCTCGTATCAACGCTGGTGCTCGTGTTAACGGTCTGTCCTACAGCCGTTTCATTGCCGGCCTGAAAAAAGCGTCCATCGAGATCGACCGTAAGGTTCTGGCTGATCTGGCAGTGAACGAAAAAGCGGCGTTTGCTGCGATTGTCGAGAAAGCTAAAGCCACCTTGGCTTAAGTACCCCCGACAGTCACCAGGGCTCACCTCTGTGGGCTCGGGTGTTAAACGTCATAAATAGGGGAAGAGCCTTAAAGCTCTTCCCCTATTTTGTATCTGGAGTCTGTACATGGAAAACCTGGATGCGCTGGTCGCTCAAGCACTAGAGGCTGTGCAAAGCGCTGAAGATATCAATGCCCTGGAGCAAATCCGGGTTCTGTACCTTGGCAAGAAGGGCGAGTTGACCCAGGTGATGAAGACCCTGGGGAACCTGCCGGCCGAAGAGCGTCCGCAGGTCGGTGCGCTGATCAACGTTGCCAAGGAACGTGTCACAGAGGTCCTTAACGCGCGTAAGGCGTTGTTCGAGGAGGCGGATCTGGCTGCCAAGCTCGCCGCCGAGTCCATCGACGTGACCCTGCCTGGCCGTGGCCAGACTTCCGGCGGCCTGCATCCGGTGACCCGCACGCTGGAACGCATCGAGCAGTTCTTCACCCACATCGGCTACGGCATTGCCGAAGGCCCTGAGGTCGAAGACGACTACCACAACTTTGAAGCGCTCAACATCCCAGGCCATCACCCGGCCCGTTCGATGCATGACACCTTCTATTTCAATGCGAACATGTTGTTGCGCACCCATACCTCGCCGGTACAGGTCCGCACCATGGAATCGCAGCAGCCGCCGATCCGCATCGTCTGCCCAGGCCGTGTGTACCGCAGCGACTCCGATATCACCCACTCGCCGATGTTCCACCAGGTCGAAGGCCTGCTGGTTGATCGCGACATCAATTTCGCCGACCTCAAAGGCACGATCGAAGAGTTCCTGCGGGTGTTCTTCGAAAAAGAACTGGCCGTGCGTTTCCGCCCTTCGTACTTCCCGTTCACCGAGCCTTCCGCTGAAGTCGACATGGAATGCGTGATGTGCAGTGGCAAAGGCTGCCGCGTCTGCAAACAGACTGGCTGGCTGGAAGTCATGGGCTGCGGCATGGTTCACCCGAACGTGCTGCGTATGTCCGGTATCGATCCGGAAGAATTCTCGGGTTTTGCTTTCGGCATGGGCGCCGAGCGCCTGGCCATGCTGCGTTACGGTGTGAATGACTTGCGCCTGTTCTTCGACAACGACTTGCGATTCCTTGCGCAATTTCGCTAGGCCGCAGTCCGTAACGAATCTTTTGGGAGAGCAGGATGAAATTCAGTGAACAATGGCTGCGCGGCTGGGTAAGCCCGCAGGTAAGCCAGGACGAGCTGGTCGCTCGCCTGTCGATGGCCGGTCTTGAGGTCGATAGCGTCACGCCGGCCGCCGGTGAGTTCAGCGGCGTGGTGGTGGGTGAGGTGTTGAGCACCGAGCAACACCCGGACGCTGACAAATTGCGGGTTTGCCAGGTCAGCAATGGCGCGGAAACCTTCCAGGTGGTCTGCGGCGCACCTAACGTGCGCCCGGGCCTGAAGATCCCATTCGCCATGATCGGTGCCGAACTGCCGGGCGACTTCAAGATCAAGAAAGCCAAGCTGCGCGGCGTCGAGTCCAACGGCATGTTGTGCTCCCAGGCCGAGCTGCAGATTGGCGAAGGCAACGATGGCCTGATGGAACTGCCGGCGGATGCGCCGGTGGGCCAGGATATTCGTGAATACCTGGGCCTGGACGATGCGAGCATCGAGGTCGACCTGACGCCGAACCGTGGCGACTGCCTGTCCCTGGCCGGCCTGGCCCGCGAAGTCGGCGCGCTGTATGCCGTCCCCGTGACGCGTCCTGTGGTCGCGGCCGTGCCAGCGGTGCATGATGAGGTGCGTTCGGTTGAAGTCCTCGCGCCAGCGGCGTGCCCACGTTACCTGGGCCGCGTGATCCGTAACGTCGACCTGTCGAAGCCGACGCCGCTGTGGATGGTCGAGCGCCTGCGCCGTGCCGACGTGCGCAGCATCGACGCCGCCGTCGACATCACCAACTACGTGATGCTGGAGCTGGGTCAACCGCTGCACGCGTTCGATCTCGCCGAAATCAACGGCGGTATCCGCGTGCGCATGGCCGAAGAGGGCGAGAAGCTGGTCCTGCTCGACGGCCAGGAAGTGACCTTGCGCAGCGATACACTGGTGATTGCCGACCATTCCCGCGCCTTGGCGATTGCCGGCGTAATGGGGGGCGAGCACAGCGGTGTTTCCACCACGACCCGTGACGTATTCCTTGAAAGCGCGTTCTTCGACCAGATCGCAGTGGCTGGCAAGGCGCGCTCCTATGGGCTGCACACCGATGCCTCGCACCGTTACGAGCGTGGCGTGGACTGGCAACTGGCCCGTGAAGCCATGGAGCGCGCCACTGGCCTGCTGCTGGACATCACCGGTGGCGAAGCCGGCCCGATCATCGAAACTGTCAGCGAACAGCACCTGCCGAAGATCGCTCCGATCACCCTGCGTGCCCAACGCATCACCCAGATGCTGGGCATGGAAATGGACGCTGCCGAAGTCGAGCGCCTGCTCAGTGCCCTTGGCCTGGGTATCAGTGCGGATGGGGCAGGGCAGTGGCGCGTCGAAGTGCCAAGCCATCGCTTCGATATCAGCCTGGAAGTCGACCTGATCGAAGAACTGGCCCGCTTGTATGGCTACAACCGCCTGCCGGTTCGCTACCCGCAAGCACGCCTGGCCCCACAGGCCAAGGCTGAAGCTCGCAGCGACCTGCCGGAACTGCGCCGCCTGCTGGTGGCCCGCGGTTATCAGGAAGCGATCACCTACAGCTTCATCGATCCGCGTCAGTTCGAGCTGTTCAATCCAGGTGTCGAGCCGCTGTTGCTGGCCAACCCGATCTCCAACGACATGGCCGCCATGCGCTCGTCGCTGTGGCCTGGTTTGGTCAAATCGCTGCAGCACAACCTGAACCGTCAGCAGGATCGCGTGCGTCTGTTCGAAAGCGGCCTGCGCTTCGTCGGTCAACTGGACGGCTTGAAGCAAGAGTCGATGCTGGCCGGTGTGGTCTGCGGCAGTCGCTTGCCGGAAGGCTGGGCGCAAGGTCGCGATGTCGTCGATTTCTTTGACGTCAAGGCTGACGTGGAAGCGGTGCTCGGCTTCGCCGGTGCGCTCGACGCGTTCACTTTCGTGCCGGGCAAGCATCCAGCGCTGCATCCTGGACAGACCGCACGCATCGAGCGAGACGGGCGCGAAGTCGGCTATGTCGGTGCCATTCACCCGGAACTGTCGAAAACCCTGGGCCTTGATCGTCCGGTCTTCGTTTTCGAGCTGGTTCTGGCTGAAGTCGCCCAGGGGAAAATGCCGAAATTCCAGGAGTTATCGCGCTTTCCTGAAGTGCGTCGTGACCTGGCGTTGCTGGCCGATCGCGACGTTGCATCCAGCGCCGTGCTGGAGGTAATCCGTGAAAATGCAGGCGAATGGCTGACGGACCTCAGGCTATTTGACGTGTATCAGGGTAAAGGTATTGATCCGCATAGAAAAAGCCTTGCAGTTGGCTTGACCTGGCAGCATCCATCGCGCACTCTTAATGACGATGAGGTGAATACCGCAACGCAGAACATCCTCACCTCGCTCGAAAACAGGTTGAACGCCACGTTAAGGAAGTGACGTATGGGGGCTCTGACGAAAGCTGAGATGGCGGAACGTCTGTATGAGGAGCTGGGCCTGAATAAACGGGAGGCCAAAGAATTGGTCGAACTGTTTTTCGAAGAAATCAGGCACGCTCTGGAAGACAACGAGCAGGTCAAGTTGTCCGGTTTCGGCAATTTCGACCTTCGGGACAAACGCCAGCGGCCTGGCCGCAATCCGAAAACGGGAGAAGAAATCCCGATCACGGCTCGCCGTGTGGTCACCTTTCGTCCAGGGCAGAAGTTGAAGGCCCGAGTTGAGGCTTATGCTGGAACCAAGTCATAACGACGAACTACCCGTCATCCCGGGCAAACGCTACTTCACCATTGGTGAAGTCAGCGAGCTGTGTGCGGTAAAGCCGCACGTGCTGCGCTATTGGGAGCAGGAGTTTCCTCAACTCAACCCGGTCAAGCGCCGCGGAAACCGCCGGTATTATCAGCGACAAGACGTGCTGATGATCCGGCAGATCCGCGCGCTGCTGTACGATCAGGGGTTCACCATCGGCGGCGCACGCCTGCGCCTCTCCGGTGATGAGGCCAAAGACGATACAACCCAGTACAAACAGATGATCCGCCAGATGATCGCCGAGCTTGAAGATGTGCTGGTGGTGCTCAAGAAATAAATTTCTGCTTTTAAATACTTCCAGTTTTCAAAAGCTTGCGATATATTCCTGAGCGTTCCGTTGAGAAGCGGAACAAGATTCACGCCTAGTCGGGGCGTAGCGCAGTCCGGTAGCGCACTAGCATGGGGTGCTAGGGGTCGAGTGTTCGAATCACTCCGTCCCGACCATATTTTTCAATGACTTAGCCCAACTCTAGCCAGTTGGGCTTTTTCATTGGTGGGGAGTTTTCCGGGACTTCATCCTGTTGTCCTCTTCAAGATTGTCAGTACCGGTCCCCTAGAGTCGGTTGCTGATAGCCGACTTTCCTTGGTTGTGAGTGTTGCTGCTCGCTCAATCGACCCGGCCGGGCTGCGGCCGCCGAAGGCCGGGATACCGCCAAAAATGCCCACCGCGGCTCTTCGTCACTCTCGCAGTTCGGGCAGCCGTATTGCCCTAGGGATTCGGGAAGACGTAGCCACATCCGCACTGGAGCGCAGGGCCGAAAGGAGCTGTTCCGGTAACGTCTTGCCCCTGGCCTCGGCCCGGCGCACGCCTTCGCGCTCAAAAAGTACCTCGGCGGGATCGAATCCGTCTCGAGCACTTGCGACAACGAACACACGGCGGCGTCGTTGGGCCAGGCCGAAATATTGGGCGTCCAGGACCCGCCACGTGATTGTTCTTTTGGGTCCATACACACAACCAGCGTCCGGCCATTTCTTCCCTGAAGGCTGCAGTTCGCAGTCTTCCCCAGCAAGCGCGCCAAGAAAGCATCCGAAGGCGTTCCCTTTGTCACTGAGGACGCCGGGGACGTTCTCCCAGACGATGACGCTGGCGGGCTTTCGCTGGCCGGCGCGAACATAGTCAACTGCATCTGCAAGCTCCACGTATTTGATGGTGAGGGCGCCGCGGGAATCGGTGAGGCCTTCGCGCATCCCCGCCACGCTGAAGGCCTGGCATGGTGTTCCGCCGACCAGCACGTCGGGCGCGGCGATCTTGCCGGCCAGCACCAGGGCCCCGAGCTTGGTCATGTCACCCAGGTTCGGCACGTTCGGGTAATGGTGGGCCAGGACGGCGCTGGGGAAGGCTTCGATCTCGGCGAACCAGGTGGCACGCATGCCTAGCGGATGCCAAGCCTGGGTCGAGGCCTCGATGCCGGAGCACACCGAACCGTAAGTAATTTCCATGAGGGATCCTCGCCGGCTGGCGTGATTCGTAGAAGTGGGGTATTTGTGATGCGCGACGTGCCTCTCTGAGCCAGGGTTTTGCAGAGGCGCGATGGAGCTTATTGCAAGGAAGGAGGAGTGCGAAAATGGCGCATTATCATATATATTTTGTAAAATTAAAAAATAAAAAATCCAAGCGCGCTGATATCAATGATTTCATGGACTCTTTGGTTGCGAATAGGACTTTCGGGGAACAGCCATATTACAAGGCTCCTTTTCTATGGGTGGAGGTCATATCTGTCGGATTTATAGTTGCGTCAAATATTGCTAATTCTGCAACTTTTACCAACGCTGGTGTCGGTTTGTTGTCGGCGAATGTTCAGTTTGATGAGGTTCGAAAGCTATCGAGTAAAGATGTTTTTGATTTCGAACTTAGTAATGACTGGGAGCAAATAAACATACACATAAAGGAAATGCAGGACGACGGAAATACCACGAATGGGTTTGCATAGGCTTGTGTGCAGATAGTCAAGAGAAAGAATATCAGCCCCTCGCCGGTTGGCGTGATTCGAGTTTGTGGGCTATTGGTTTATGGCCCGGCATGGGGCCGGATTAGGGGTGAAAATGGCATTCGATAAACGAACCCAACGGTTCATCAATGGTCTCGATACGGCGAAGTCACAAGCCGCGGCAGATGGCATAGAGCTGACGCCGGAAGAAGCTGTGAAGGCTGCGATGAAAAGAGCTCTAGGTTCGAAGACGGTGAAAAAGCGCAAGAAAAAGAAGGGTCGCGGCGGATCACCTTTTTTACCTGGTAGCTTCGAAAGCTCTTCCAGGTAGGTGCCGCCCTCCGAGACCGGTGGTGGCAATTTGGTTTGGGTTGGGATATTACGGGTAACCGGTACATAACGAATCGAGGCGATTACATGGGAGAGCGGAATCGGCACGGCTTACCGCGCTACGTACCTAAAGAAATTCAACGTGAGGTTCGTCAACGATGTGGTTTTGGCTGTGTGAGATGCGGATTAGCTTATTATGATTTTGAGCATTTTGATCCGGACTTCAAAGATGCTTTAAGGCATGACCCGAATGGGATAACGCTATTGTGCATGCAGTGTAACCAAAAGCGTGCTAGAAAAACTTTATCTGCTGAAACCGTTGCTCGGGCAAACAAAAACCCAAAATGCAAACAAGACGGTTTTGCTTCCGAGTTGTTTGATTTTGGTCCCGGCGGAATTACAGTTTATTTTGCTGGGTCGAAATATTTTAATTGTCGAGTCGTTCTTCGAATCGCTGGGATTGATGTTTTGTCCATTCGGAAGCCAGATGAGCCAGGTCAACCAATGCTTCTGAGCGGTCTATTTTCTGATATCACCGGAGCTACAACTTTAAAAATTGAAGATAATGTATGGACTGCCGGTGATGAAAATTGGGACGTAGAGGTTGTCGGGCGCACTATAACTATATTCCGTGCGCCAAATGACATAGCGCTTCAGATTAAGATTGATCCCCCTGAGTCCATAACTGTTCAGAAAATAGAAATGGAGATAGGGGGTTACTTCCTCTTAGGAAACGAAGAGTTTTTGCAGGTACATGATGCTGGTGGTTTGCGCGTTCACCACCAAGGTAACACAGCATACGGCTACGATATCGCGGTGAATTTATTCTCTCCCGAATCAGACAATTCCAGTTCCGGGTTCGCCACCTGACATCTCTACGAACTTGAATCCGTTTTCGCTGGCGATGAGCTGAACGCGCTTGATGTGCATCTTCAAGGCTCTGGCCGCTTCGCTGACTGTCTTGCCGGCCTCGGCCTGCTCTCGTACTGCTGGCGCCAACTTGTCCTGCTGGGCCCGCAGCTTGGCGTGGTGAGCGGTGGTGCCGAAGAAGGGCGCCTCTGCGCTCACACCGCTTTCGATCTGCTGGATTGTCTTCCCGCTGCCGAAGAACTGATCGAGCTTCTGGTTCAGGTCCTGGACGATTGCGTCCCGCGGGTTAGGCATGGATTCGCCGATCATTGCGTGCCACCCGAGAGCGAGACTTTGATGCCATCGGCGCGAGCCTCCAGCACCTGGGCGAAGTTGATGGCAGCCGTCTAGGTCCAGCGGAAGCCCTTGGTCAAGCCAGTGGAGCGCTCAACGATGTGATAGGTGTTGCCCTTGGTGACGACCTGGTAGCGAATCTTGCTGACTGGCACGGGCCGGCCGATCATCGCGTAGAACTCGGCGGTTGCCGCCGTGGCCCGGATTTGAAGCGCGATATTGCCTTCGACGCGGGCTTGCATTGCTGGGTGCATGGCTTATCCCTCGGTGTGGGGTTGCGTTTATTCGTCAGCACTCTGGCTGCCGGCTATTTGCCGTTGGGCGCGGGGGAGAGCGCTGGCGGACGCGTGGAGTACAAATGCGCTCCATCTGGTTTACCTGGTATTTTCAGTTTCCAGGTTCTTAGGTGATTCAGACAAAGCTACGAGCTATGTCAATGTGCCATCGCGTGAACGGTATGGAGAATCGTGATGGGCTGGAAAGGGACTATACGTTCGCTGCAAGCATCTGCGCGGCGATCAGAGCGCAACGCTCATCGCCGGCAGCGTGAGCTTGAAAAGCGACAGAAAGAGTACGCAAAAATGGAAGCGCTGGAGCAAGCAGCGTATGAAGTCGAGGTGTACGAAAATCATATAGATATCCTCCTTTCGATGCACAAGGAGTGCGCCGAGCCTGTGAAATGGAAGCGGTTTCTCTCCAATCCCGAACCTAGACAGCCACTCAAAAGCGGAACTCTTGAGCAAGAAGCTACGCATGCGGCCGCTACATATCACCCCAATTTCTGGGCTCGGCTCTTCAAGCTAGAGGCTCGTCAACGCGCAGTCCTGCTCGGCAAGATTGGCACCGCACAGGCGGAAGATGAAAGGCAGTATCAGGCTCAGCTTGATGAATGGAAGACTGCCAATACCGAGTGGGCAGAGGAGCGGGACATTGCGATCCGTATCCTTGATGGTGACCGTCAAGCCAAGCTCGATGCCATCGAAGCTTTCGAGTCGTTTGCAGAAATCTCGCACCTCGGCTCAACCATTCAGATGATTGTTCATGAAGGTGGTGTCCTAGAAGCCAGACTCGCTATCCATGGCTCCGACGTGATTCCGACTGAAATCAAATCTCTACTCAAAAGCGGCAAGCTGTCGACTAAAGCTATGCCTGCTGGGCGGTTCAACGAGCTTCACCAGGACTACGTGTGCAGCTGCGCTCTGCGAGTAGGTCGAGAGTTGTTGGCAATCCTGCCGGATGACCTAGTCATCGTCACCGCTCTGGACAATGTGCTCAACAGCTCGACAGGTCATATGGAGGAGCAGCCAATTCTGAGTGCTGCGTTCTCTAGGCCAACTGTTGACGGACTTAACCTCGAAACCATCGACCCGTCTGATGCGATGAAGAATTTCGTCCATAACATGAGCTTCAAGAAGGGCGCTGGATTCTCGGCCGTTGCCGCCCTTGATGCTCAGCGTTTCGCCGTAACCGTGTAACTGAATCGCATGCGCAGTCGGTGGCCGACTATGAAGAGTTGTTGCCGTGGAACTGCGCACCAGAGATGTCACGGTAAACACGAAACGCTCCTGGCGGTAGGTGTACTTCGTGGAACGCATACCCACGGTCGGTGACCGCACAGCAGTGTCCCGCCTGCTACCAGCAAAGTAGCGAGCGGGGAGTGCTGAGTTATTTTGGTCAAGAGCGCGGTGCCATCTTTGATCCGGTTGGCACAAGCGTTTAAGAAAGGCAGCGACTTTTCTCATGTGTTTCCGCGATGTATGAGCACGCTTGCTGAGTGAAAAGATCAGTGCAGTGAATCATCGAATACTCGTCCAGTTCATGCACGAAAAGTCGGGCGTTATCCTCAGGGCTGCGATTGGCTATAAACATATCTATTTCCCCATCGGAAATAAACGCCAAATCGGTGCGCTCGACGATCTCGTCCCGGCTAGTGGTGTGGCGAAATCTTACAGACTCTAGATAAACAATATTATCGCGGTGGACGATTTTGATCGAGTGAAAAGCAGGATCCAGATAAGTCGGGTACTTGCGCTTCAAGTCCGGAAGAATTTCCACGCCGCTGTTAGAGCCCACCTGAGGCACGCGGAAGTTCAGTGCCTCCTCCATCAGTCCTCGAATGGCCTCGCGAATGGGGAGTTGGAAGAACTCTCGGTTGGGTTTGTACTGGTAGTCCAGGTAACGTTGCTTCATCAGGATTTCTACCTGCCGGCAGTCGGTGACAAGTTCATCGTAGACGACCTCAAAATTATCAGGTACCCAAGTTCCTTTTCCCTCCCTCGCCCGTTGTTTGGATGAGCGTGTTGACTGGCCGATTTTAACCAGTCCGGGCATGCTGGGATTGATGATCAAGTAAACAAAGCCTGCGCTCATTGTTGGGGTTCCTTGAGCTACGTAATGAATCAATCGTTGTATGGGCGCGCTCTGCGTGTGCTTTTTTGAACGGCAGAGTGCTCAACCCACCTCAACGCCTACGTGAAATAAAAATGACCCGGAGCAAAACTCAAGGGGCATTTCTCGTTATGTTGGCGCTAGTGATTTCGTCGGGTGTAGTGGGCCAGCGTTAGGTTTGAGAATAAATCGTGGAGAGAAAAGTCTTTTTCCTGGAACGGTTGCTCAAGCGTTTCAATCAGTGATTGTGGTGCGACCTGTAAGCCTTTACTGCGCTTTGACGGTACATCGAGATCATCGAGAAACCCCGGATCGCAGTACACCACGATCCCATGATGAATAGCGTCCTTGAGCACCCGCTTGTCAATCAGGTCGCAAAGTGACAGCAGGGCGGCCTGGATATTCACGACCACCGTGGAGTTTTCAGCCCTTCTGGTTAGCAGGGATTGAGTGATCAAGTTATAGCTTTTTTTGTTACCCGCCCGATACGCGATCAAGGCTAAGTTAGCCTTTTCAAGGAGCGACTCTTTAGCCTCAATTTTCATAAGGAAATTGGAGGTCCCAAGTTTCGATTGATACCCCATGAGTTGTCGCGTTGATGCGTAATCCACGATTTTCGATGCAAGGAAGGGATTGTCGGTTTGAAGCACAAAGAACTCTTCGTCACCAGACGGTTCGAGTTCGACCTTCAAATAACTATCGATCGCAAAATTCGAGGCAGGCGTGATGTAGAACAACTTGTGGTAACGGCCTTCGGATTGAAATTGATCAAGTTCGCAATCCAAGTGAGAAAAGACGCCATCCATTAGACTTTTGAAATGCTCATGGTGTTCACCATCATGCTGCCGTGTCTGGTTGTTGATGGTGATCCATTCAATACACACAGGCTGCTTGCCGAGCGTCACCAGAGTGGTGTCGTTGTCCCACTCTGAGTCAAACGCGACTGAAGTACTGTTGAGCACAGGGAGATTGGCAGGAGCGGTACAGGGTACGCCGAGCACTAGGTAACACCCTAGTGGAAGAGCATAGGGCACAAAATATTGGTCACTCTCACCATAACGGCTTTCGTCACGCCATACGTTCAAGGCATTGTCGAACCATCGTTGGTGAATGCGCATGGCCTCATCCAAATGTTCCTCAGGCAATATCAGCTCGACGTCATATTCATCGTCATCCGCTGTACGGTCAAAGGCCTCCAGATAGTCGCAGGTTGCCTTGTACCAACCCATCGGGTCGGACCAAATGATTTTGATGTTCTCGTTGTAAGGCTCGGCTATTTTTGCGAGAGGTTGGTAGTGCTCTCCGAGATCGTAATATTCTGGAAGGTAGACGCGAGTCGCAATGAGTTTGATATAAGTGTCATTGATTCTCGTATATGCATGAATAACAGCGGCAGGATCGGGGCCGATGTGACTTGGCTGCCAGGCACTGGCCTCTATCTTCGTAGCAATATCACTGAGCGATACTGGTACTTGGGATATAACAAAGACGTACCTGAGTATTTCGTACAAACCGGCCAAATTGGTGTTTATCAAAATGCGGCGGCTGAGCGCCTTCGCCAGCTCACGTATGTTGTTGGCAAAATAAGCTTGTGCCGCGTCCACGTGCGGTAAAGCCGCAAGGATCAATGATTCGTCGTGTGGGGAAGGTGACTTCAGTCGGGCGTTTAAATCCGCCCAGCTCGCGCAACCGTAAGGCCCTGAAGCGAGTATCTCTTTGGCGGTAGTTAGCGGGACGGCAAGTTTCTCGCTAAGACGTTTGGATTGACGAACGATGTTTTCACGAAGATAGGAGGTTTTCAGCAATGCCATGGTGATTTCCGTTGCTCTCGAAGAGCTACACCGGAGACGCCCACCCACATTCCCCGGTGCCCGAAACAGGAGCGGCCAGAGGCTTCTATAGATTACATGGTTGAATATCCACTTAGCTGCGGCCTCTAGGGCCCCCTGGGGTGGGCAGCGCGCCGACCATGAGCGGCGCTGGTGACTGAGCTTATCGCGAAACGTAATTGAATCGCAAGGCAGACCCTGCCACAAGTGCATTTCCTTCGATCAGAAGCATTCCAGTTGTATGAAATTCAGTATTGGCGGTTCGATTTTTGGCAGGGTGTTTGAAAGGATAACCGATCGGTAACCCTATTCACTCCGCCAGTTATTCTCGGTTGGATCATAGCTTGAGCTGGTGCTCCCCCTACTTTTCCCCTCACAAAAACCTCGGCTCTTGATGGACGTTACTGGACTTTCGTAGAGCAGAACACCGCTGAAGCTCAAGTAAATACTCGCTTGGAAAAATCCAGAGTAAAACTTTGGAAGCTTTCAAGAAGTATGAAAAAGGAGATGGGGTGCTAGGGGTAGAGTGTTCGAATCACTCCGTCCCGACCATATTTTTCAATGACTTAGCCCAATCTGAAAAGGTTGGGCTTTTTCATGCCTAAAAAATACCCCCGCATTGCCTGGGTGGCTGGGCTGAAAATCCAGAGCCGTTTCTAACGTTCCTGCTTCATCCTCCAGGTTCTGTCATGGACGAAAACGGCCCCAGTGCTCATCCAACAATACGTCCGGTTATCGTGGCTCACCTTGAAGCACTGTTGCGAGAATCGGTCATGGCCGACAAGGCCACGGAGGTCGCTGCTGTGCGTGTTTCTACACCTAACTTCACATACACATGTTCCAGATGTTTGTTCACGGTGCGTGGGCTCAGATCAAGAATGGTGCCGATGTCGCGGTTGGTCTTGCCGCAGGCCACCCAGCGCAGAACCTCGACTTCCCGACCGGTGAGCTGAAAGCGTGCCGACAGCACCCTGTGCGCCGGTTCGTCGTCCAGGCTCGGCGGGGCTGGTTGTGACGCCGCTCGGGCCGACAGCAGGATGCGCGAGGTGCGCAAGTGCGCGGCGACCCGGGCCAGCACTTCGTCGGTCTGGATCGGCTTGGTCACGTAGTCGCTGCCACCCACTTCAAAGCCCTGGACCACATGCCTGCTTTCCGTCAGCGCGGTCATGAACAGCACTGGAATATCGGCGTTGGCCGGTTGCTCCTTGATCCGCCGGCAGGTCTCGAAGCCGTCCAGGCCCGGCATCATCGCATCCAGCAGGATCAGGTCTGGACGCCGGCGTTCGATGCGGTTCAGGGCGCTGAGCCCGTCGAGGGCCACCAGCACCATGTAGCCGGCATCATTGAGGGCGTCGGAGAGCATGGCGAGGTTGTCCGGGGTGTCGTCCACAATCAACACGACACCGGGTTCAGCGACTGTGGTCAGTGCATTCATCTTCTGCCTCCTTGAGGGCGCGGTTGATTTCGTCCAGGCGAAAATTTTTCAGCAGCTTGCGTAGCGAACTGATGAAAGGGGCGGTGGCTGGCGTCTCGGCCTGGATGGCGTCGAGTTTTTCGTGCAGACCGCGTACGTAGCCGATGGCGCTGAGTTCGCCGAGGGCGATGAGGTCAGGCTGTGAGGGCAATATCCCCGGTTCGGGGAATGTCGCAGGGGCTGGTTTTTCGCGGCGCAGCCAGTGCAGGTCGAGTTGTTTCTGGATCCGCTCGAGCAGCTCCGGGGTGTGTACCGGCTTGGCAAGGTAGTCGTTGCAGACACTGGCCAGGCTGCGCTCGCGCTCGTCGTTAAAGGCATTGGCCGATATCACGATGATCGGTGCCGTGGACAACGCATTGCGGCGGATCAGCCGGCTGGTTTCCCAGCCATCCATCGTCGGCATCGACAGGTCCATGAGAATCAGGTCCGGCCCCAGCAGGGCGACCTGGCGAATCGCTTCCTGGCCGTTGCTGGCCTGGACCACTTCAAAGCCCAGGGGCGTAAGCATGCCGCTGAGGACCTTGCGATGGTCCACATGGTCGTCCACTACCAGCACCAGACGCCGCGGCCCCTGGTAGCCGATGATGTCGTGTTCGACATGGATCACCGCTTGCGGCACCCGTACTTGCGAGAGAAACAGGCGCACCTGGAAACAGGTGCCCTTGTCCTGCTGACTCTTGACCTGCAACTCGCCGCCCATCAGCGAGGTGAGCATGCGGGTAATGGTCAGGCCCAGGCCAACGCCCTTGTCCTGGCGCATCAGATCACCGCGCTCGAAAGGCTGGAAGATTCGCTCGATGTGCTCGGGGTCGATGCCGATACCTGTGTCGATGATGTCGAAGGTTGCCGTCTCGCGCATGTAACTGACCCGCAGGCAGACTTCGCCGCTGTCGGTGAAATTGACCGCATTGCCCAACAGGTTGATGAGGATCTGCCGGACGCGCTTTTCGTCGCCTCGCACCACCGCCGGCATCTTGCCGATCAGCTCCAGGCGAAAGCGCAACCCTTTGTCCCGTGCTTGTGGGGTGAACATCAGCTCCAGATCGTGGATCAGTTCCGGAAAGGGGATTTCCGTCGGTTCCAGGCGCAATTTGCCAGCCTCGATCTTGGCCACATCGAGCAGGCCGTCGATCAGCGACAGCAGGTGCGAGCCGCTGCGCAGGATGGTCGCCAGGGCATCCTGATGCTGCTCCGGCATGGCCGCATCGCGCTGCAGGATCTGGGTAAAACCGAGGATGCTGTTCAACGGTGTACGCAGTTCGTGGGACAGTCCGGTGACGTAGCGACTCTTGGCCGCGTTGGCCGCCTCGGAAGCCTCCTTGGCATCTTGCAGGGCCTGGTCGGTCAAGCGGTGGGCTTCGATTTCCTGCATCAGCAGCAGGGTCTGGCGGTCCGATTCTTCCTGGGCCACGCGGCGGCTTTCCCGCGTCAGAACGACCCACCAGGCGAGGATGGCCGCCAGTACCGAGAGCGTCAGGAAGGCCTGGAAAAATGCCTGGTACAGCGTCGCCTGGGCTTGCGGCGAGTGGGGCAGTCCCTGGGAGGCCTGGCCATAGATCAGCGCCAGAGCGCCGCTGAGCATCAGGATCAGCGCGAGCAGCAGGCCCAGGTAATGCACTAGCCGGGTGTGCAGGCGTGGCACCGTTGCATTGGGCAGCAACCAATGCAACAGCGCTTCGAACTGCGCCGACAGACGCCCGTGAGGTTTGCAGCGATCGCCGCAACGCGCGTCCAGCGAACAGCAAAGTGAGCAGATGGGCGTGCTGTAGGCCGGACAGAAAGCCATGTCGGCGGTTTCGAACGGGTTGCTGCACAGGCCGCAGGTGATCAGCGTGCTCGGTGCCACCGGTTGCAGCAGTAGCGGATCGCGGGTGCGGGCAATGTAATAGCGGCTGCGTGTGGCCCAGGCCAGCAGCGGGGTCATGACCAGCGAGGTGCCGAGGGCGACGAAGGGCGGGGCGGCCTGGGCCAGCGCCCCAAATAGACCGAAGTGGGCGAGGACCGACAGCAGCGAGGCAATCAGCATGGAGCCGACGCCCACCGGGTTGATGTCGTAGAGGTGAGCGCGCTTGAACTCGATGTATTTCGGTGACAACCCCAAGGGTTTGTTGATCACCAGGTCGGCGACCACCGAGCCGATCCAGGCGATGGCGATGTTGGCGTAGAGACCGAGCACCTGGTCGATGACGTCGAATACCCCCAGCTCCATCAGCATCAGGGCAATCGCCACATTGAACACCAGCCAAACTACGCGGCCGGGGTGACTGTGGGTGACCCGGGCGAAAAAGTTCGACCAGGCCAGGGAGCCGGCGTAGGCGTTGGTCAGGTTGATCTTCATCTGCGAGACGAAGACGAACAGCACCATGGCCGCCAGGGCCCATTCCGGCGAGGCGAACACATAACTGAAGGCCACCAGGTACATCTGGGTCGGCTCTGTAGCGCGCTCGATGGGGATCTCGTGTTGCAGGGCGAGAAACGCCAGGAAGGCGCCAGCGAACATTTTCAAGGCGCCGGGCAGGATCCAGCCGGGGCCGGCGCAGAGCAGGGCGGCCCACCAGCGCTTGCGGTTGGACGCGGTTTTTTCCGGCAGGAAGCGCAGGTAGTCGACCTGTTCGCCGATCTGCGTCACCAGGGACAGGGCCACGGTACAGGCCGCGCAAAACGCCAGCAGATTGAAGTCGCCGCTGGCATCACGGCCCTGGAAACTGGTCCAGTCGCTGAAGGCCTCGGGGTTTTTCAGCAGCACAAACAGATAGGGCAGCACCAGCAGCACCAGCCACAACGGCTGGGTCCAGAGTTGCAGGCGGCTGATCAGGGTCACCCCATAGGCCACCAGGGGGATCACCAGCACAGAGCAGATCACATAGGCAAAGGCCAATGGGATATGGAAGTACAGCTCCAAGGCCAGGGCCATGATCGCTGCTTCCAGGGCGAAGAACAGAAAGGTGAAGCTGGCGTAGATCAGTGAGGTGATGGTCGAGCCGATGTAGCCGAAGCCGGCACCGCGGGTCAACAGGTCCATATCGACGCCGTAGCGGGCGGCGTAGTAGCTGACGGGCAGGCCGGTGAGGAAGATGATCAGGCTCACGGCGAGGATCGCCCAGAAGGTGTTGGTGAAGCCGTAGCTCAGGGCCAGCACCCCGCCAATCGCCTCCAGAGCCAGGAACGACACCGCGCCCAGGGCGGTGTTGGCGATGCGCAGTTCCGACCACCTGCGAAAGGACTTTGGTGTGTAACGCAGGGCGTAGTCTTCCATGGTTTCGTCGGCGACCCAGCTGTTGTAGTCGCGACGGATCTTGGCGATGCGCTGGGTGCCAGGTGGAAGCACGACGAAAGACTCCTGGGGTCAAGGCGCTCCGTGCCTGGCGGGTGTGCCCGTGGCGGATAGCCGAGCAATTTTCATGCCCTGCACCGCGCCGTCTTGCCGCGCCAACTGTTGCCTGCGCGCGCGTCCGCGCAGTGCCGTTCAGGCGGGGCCTGGAGCGATAGCCTGCGCCGCCTTGGTGCATTTTTCCCTACGTCAAATGACGTATGCGCTTACGTCAGGCTGCGTATACCCGTCGCCGATCCGCGCAGCCATGCTGATGCCACCACCGTTGCCGGCCGCCCCAAGGCGAGCTGTCAGCGTCACCGCAGAGGAGTAGCAGCATGGAACCACGATTGATCCGGACCAAAGGCCTGTTGCCGCGCCGCCTGGCGCTGGGGGCGGCGGCCCTGTCGCTATTGGCTGCCAGTGTGTTCAGCCAGGGTGTATGGGCCGACGAGGCCAATAGCACCGGCCTGGCGGTGACCGCCACTGAAGTCACGGTGGGCCAGTTGCACTCGGCCACCGGCACCATGGCGATTTCGGAGACCGGTTCGATCCAGGCCGAACGCCTGGCCATCGAGCAGATCAACGCTTCAGGCGGCATCCTCGGTCGGCAGATCAAGGTGATCCAAGAAGACGGCGCCTCCGACTGGCCGACCTTCGCCGAGAAGGCCAAGAAGCTTCTGGTCAACGACAAGGTGGCCACGGTGTTCGGCTGCTGGACCTCGGCGTCGCGCAAGGCTGTGCTGCCGATCTTCGAGAAAGAAAACGGCCTGCTTTACTACCCGACTTTCTACGAGGGGCTGGAGCAGTCGAAGAACGTGATCTACACGGGCCAGGAAGCCACCCAGCAAATCCTCGCCAGCCTCGACTGGATCGCCAAGACCAAAGGCGCCAAAACCTTCTATCTGGTGGGATCGGACTATATCTGGCCACGCACCTCGATGAAGATTGCCCGCAAGCACATTGAAAACGTGCTGCACGGCACCGTGGTCGGCGAAGACTATTACCCGCTCGGCAACACCCAGTTCGGTTCGCTGATCAACAAAGTCAAGTTGAAGAAGCCCGACGTGGTGTTCGCGGCAGTGGTGGGTGGCTCCAACGTGGCCTTCTACAAGCAACTCAATGCGGCGGGTGTCAATTCGGCCAAGCAGACCTTGCTCACGCTCTCGGTCACCGAAGATGAGTTGCTGGGCATCGGCGGTGAGAACATGGCCGGTTTCTATGCCTCGATGAAGTACTTCCAGAGCCTGGACAACCCCAACAACAAAGCCTTCGTCGACGCTTTCAAGGCCAAGTACGGCAAGGATTCGGTGATCGGCGACGTGACCCAGGCCGCGTACCTGGGCCCATGGTTGTGGAAGGCCGCGGTGGAAAAAGCCGGCAGCTTCGATGTCGACAAAGTGGTTGCAGCTTCGCCGGGCATCGAGTTGAAAACCGCGCCTGAAGGCTACGTCAAAGTGCATGAAAACCATCACCTGTGGAGCAAGACCCGCATCGGTGAAGTGCAGCCCGATGGCCAGTTCAAAGTGGTGTACGAGTCCGATCTGATCGAGCCGAATCCGTTCCCTAAAGGCTATCAGTAAGGTCTGGGCCATCACGGCAAGCCGACTCCAACACTCCGTAGGAGCTGGCTTGCCGGCGATGGAGCTCCAACGTTTTTCCACATCCTCCCTCCAAGCAGGAGTCCATCATCATGGAATGGCTATCGGAATTTGGTGCCATCGCGGCGATGCAGGGGTTCAACGGCTTGTCCGTGTTCTGTGTGCTGCTGTTGATGGCATTGGGGCTGGCGATCATTTTCGGCCAGATGGGGGTCATCAACATGGCCCACGGCGAGTTCCTCACGATCGGCGCCTACACCACCTATGTTTGTTCGAGCCTGACCAGTCATTTCGCTCCGTGGTTTCAACCCTATTATTTTTTCCTCGCCATCGCCCTGTCGTTTCTGGTGGCCGGGGCCATCGGCTGGCTGGTGGAGTGGGCGATGATCAGTCGGCTCTACAAGCGTCCGTTGGACACATTGCTGGCGACCTGGGGGCTGTCCCTAGTGATGCAGCAGACCTTCCGTTCGATGTTCGGCGCCCGTGAAGTCAGCGCCACGCCGCCGGAGTGGCTGATGGGCTCGTTCAACTTCACCGAGTCCATCGAGATCCCGCGCAACGGTCTGTTCATGATGGCCCTGACCCTGCTGCTCACCGCGGCCATTTTTCTCTTGCTCTACCGCTCACGCTGGGGCCTGCAAGTGCGGGCCACGGTGCAAAACCGGCTGATGAGCCGTGCCGTGGGCATCAACACGCGCAAGGTCGACCGCATGACCTTTGCCCTCGGTTGTGGTGTCGCGGGGGTGGCCGGCGCGGCCTTTACCACCATTGGCTCCACCGGGCCCACCGCGGGCTCGCAGTACATAGTCGACACCTTCCTGGTGGTGGTCTTCGGCGGCGCACAAAGCCTGTTCGGCACTATTGCGTCGGCGTTCGTCATTGCCCAGACCCAATCGATCTCGGAGTTCTTCCTCAGTGGTTCGATGGCCAAGGTGCTGACCCTGTCCGGGGTGATTCTGATCCTGATGTTGCGCCCTCAAGGGTTGTTCTCCATCAAAGTGCGCAAGTAGAGGCGAGCCAATGAAGCTTTTAGACAAGATGCTGGCGGGCAAGCAGAACCTGTTGGGCGTGGCCCTGTTGGCGCTGCTGATTCTCGTGGTCTTCCCGCTGACCCTGGATGCCTTTCGCCTGAACATGGTGGGCAAGTACCTGACCTATGCCTTCGTCGCTGTCGGCCTGGTGCTGTGTTGGGGCTATGGCGGCATTCTCAGCCTCGGGCAAGGGGTGTTCTTCGGCGTCGGCGGCTACTGCATGGCGATGTTTCTCAAGCTCGAAGCCTCCGACCCGCAGAGCACCAAAATCCAGTCGACGCCGGGCATTCCGGATTTCATGGACTGGAACCAGATCACCGAACTGCCGTGGCTCTGGGTACCGTTCCACAGTTTCAGCTTCACCCTGTTGGCGGTGATCCTGGTGCCGGTAGGGCTGGCCTTCATCATTGGCATGGCGCTGTTCAAGCGGCGGGTGGGGGATGTTTATTTCTCTATCGTCAGCCAGGCCATCGCGCTGATTCTCACGGTGTTGATCGTCGGCCAGCAGGGCCTGACCGGCGGAGTCAACGGCATCACCGATCTCAAGACGCTGCTCGGCTGGGACCTGCGCAGTGACAGCGCCAAGCTGCTGCTGTACTTCATCAGCGCGGCCTTGTTGTTCGGCTGCATTTTCATCGGCCGTTTTGTCCTTGCGTCGAAGCTCGGGCGGCTGCTGATGGCGATGCGCGATAAAGAGGAGCGGGTGCGCTTCTCCGGTTATGACGTGGCCAGTTTCAAGATTTTCGTGTTCTGCATCGCCGCTGCCTTCTCGGCCATAGGCGGCGCCATGTTCGCCTTGCAGGTGGGCTTCATGTCGCCTTCGTTCGTCGGCATCGTGCCATCCATCGAGATGGTGATCTTTGCCGCTGTCGGCGGGCGCATGTCGCTGCTCGGCGCGGTGTATGGGGCCTTGCTGGTGAACTACGGCAAGACCTATTTCTCCGAGTCCTTCCCCGAATTGTGGCTGTACCTGATGGGCGGGCTGTTCATTGCCGTGGTCATGTACTTCCCCAATGGTTTGGCCGGACTTTGGGACAGCCATGGCCGCCAGACCCTTGGCCGTTTATTGCGGCGTACCCCGCAGCAAGCTGCCGTTGCCGCGCCCCTGCCGGAGACGTCGCGCACTGCACCGCCGACCCCTGCTTCTGAACGCCCTTCGCTGGAGACGCAACCATGACCGCCGTAGGTTTTCAGATGAACAAGCCGGTGCTGGTTATCGAGGGGCTGACGGTGTCCTTCGACGGTTTCAAGGCCGTGGACAACCTCAACCTGTACATCGACCGCAATGAAGTGCGGGTGGTGATCGGGCCCAACGGCGCAGGCAAGACCACGGTGCTCGACCTGATCTGCGGCAAGACCCGCGCCACCAGCGGCAGCATCCAGTTCGATGGAAAGGAACTGACCAAGATGCGCGAGTACAACATCGTCCGTGCCGGTGTCGGGCGCAAATTCCAGAACCCGTCGATCTACGAAAACCTCACGGTGTTCGAGAACCTGGAGATGTCCTACCCGGCAGGGCGCAAGGTGTTTGGCGCGTTGTTCTTCAAACGCAGTGCCGCAGTGATTGCCCGGGTTGAAGAGGTGGCGCGGGAGATCTTTCTCGGCGAGCTGTTGCAGCAACAGGCCGACCTGCTGTCCCACGGCCAGAAGCAGTGGCTGGAGATCGGCATGCTGCTGATGCAGGACCCTGACCTGTTGATGCTCGATGAACCGGTCGCAGGGATGAGCGTCAACGAGCGCGTACAGACTGCGGAACTGCTCAAGCGCATCAGCCAGGGCCGCTCGGTGCTGGTGATCGAACACGACATGGAATTCGTCAAGAGCATCGCCCATAAGGTCACGGTGCTGCATCAGGGCAAGGTCCTGGCCGAGGGCAGCATGGAGTCGGTGCAGAGCAACCCGAAAGTCATCGAAGTCTATTTAGGCCATTGAGGAAGCAGGCATGTTCAACGTAGACAAGCTGTCCTGTGGTTACGGCCAGAGTCAGATCCTTCACGACCTCGACCTGGCCGTGGCCAAACGCGAAATCGTCGCCGTGATGGGACGCAACGGCATGGGCAAGACCACGCTGTTCAAGAGCTTGATGGGCATCCTTCCGCAGTGGCGGGGGCAGGTCAGCGTCGATGGTCAGGAAGTCTCGAACCTGGAAACCCACGAGCGGGTGGAGCACGGCATCGCCTATGTGCCTCAGGGGCGGATGATTTTCCCTAGCATGACGGTGTTGGAAAACATACAGACCGGCCTGCCGGCATCGGCCCGGGGCCAGGTGCCCGAAGACCTCTATGCGTTGTTTCCGGTGCTCCACGACATGCGCTCGCGCAAGGGTGGCAACCTTTCGGGCGGGCAGCAGCAACAACTGGCGATTGCCCGGGCACTGGCGACCAATCCCAAGGTGTTGTTGCTCGATGAACCCACCGAGGGCATCCAGCCATCGATCATCAAGGACATCGCCCGCACTTTGAAAGAGATCCGTCACCTGCGCGACCTGACCATTGTGGTCTCCGAGCAGGTGCTGTCATTCACCCTGGAAATCGCCGACCGCTTCCTGGTGATCGAGAAGGGTCGCTTCGTGATCGAGGAGACCCGGGACAAGGTCGACGAATCCACCATCAGTCGCTACCTCTGCGTGTAGGCGCGATAGGCGCCCTTGTAGCAGCTGGCAAGCCAGCTCAAAGGGGTACGTCATCCAACGTATTGGCCGATTCGTGCCGCCATTCGAGACTGGTTCCAACGCGGTACATCCCTAATGTTCAGGAGCTTCGCCATGACCGATACCTTGATCAAAGTCGACCTCAACCAGCCCGCCACCGAGAACGAACAGATCCACAACCGCTGGCATCCGGACATTCCCATGGCCTGCTGGGTCAAGCCGGGGGATGACTTTATTCTTGAGACCTACGACTGGACCGCTGGCGCGATCAAGAACAACGACGACGCCTCGGATGTGCGTGACGTCGACTTGTCCACCGTGCACTACCTGTCCGGTCCAGTGGGCGTGCATGGCGCCGAGCCGGGAGATCTGCTGGTGGTCGACCTGCTGGACATCGGCGCCAAGGCCGAATCGATGTGGGGCTTCAACGGCTTCTTCTCGCGGCAGAACGGTGGCGGATTCCTCACGGATCACTTTCCCAGCGCACAGAAAGCCATCTGGGATTTCAAAGGCATGTTTACCAGTTCGCGGCACATTCCCGGGGTCAACTTCGCCGGCCTGATCCACCCCGGATTGATCGGTTGCCTGCCCGACCCGGTAATGCTCGGCGACTGGAACCGCCGTGAGCAGGAACTGATCGACACCCACCCGACCCGCGTGCCGCCCCTGGCCAACGCGCCGCTGGCCGCCACCGCACACATGGGCAAGCTCAAGGGCCAGGCCCGGGATGATGCCGCGGCCACGGGCGCGCGCACCGTGCCACCGCGTGAACATGGTGGTAACTGCGATATCAAGGACTTGTCCCGGGGCTCGAAGATTTTCTTCCCGGTCTACGTCAAAGGCGCCGGGTTGTCAGTGGGGGATCTGCACTTCAGTCAGGGCGACGGCGAGATCACCTTTTGCGGTGCTATCGAGATGGCCGGCTGGGTTCATATGAAAGTCGAGCTGATCAAGGGCGGCATGGCCAAGTACGGGATCAAGAACCCAGTGTTCAAGCCCAGCCCGATCATCCCGACCTACCAGAACTACCTGATCTTCGAAGGTATCTCGGTGGATGAAGCCGGCAAACAGCACTACCTGGACGTGAATATCGCCTATCGCCAGGCCTGCCTGAATGCGATCAACTACCTGACCAAGTTTGGTTATTCCCCCGCCCAAGGCTATGCCCTGTTGGGTTCTGCGCCGGTGCAAGGGCATATCAGCGGCGTGGTCGATATCCCCAACGCCTGCGCGACCCTCTGGTTACCCACCGAAATCTTCGAGTTCGACATCAACCCCAACGCCAACGGTCCCATCAAACACCTCGACGGCAGTATCGATCTGCCGATTGCCCCGGACCTGTGAGACACGCCCGAGCTCGATCAATGTCTGGAGAGCGCCATGCCGACCTATGAGTACGAATGCCAAACCTGTGGTTCTTTCACAATGTTGCGGCCCATGGCCCAACGGCACGAGTCGTGCCAGTGCCCGTCTTGCGCGGGCCCGGGAGGGCGGTTGCTGTTGTCTGCGCCGGCACTGACGACGTTGTCGAGCAGTCAACGCCAGGCCATGGCGACCAACGAGCGAAGTGCCCACGCGCCGCAGACGCTTGGCGAGTACCAGCAGAACCGTCGTCATCCCAGTGGGTGCAGTTGTTGTGCACCGAGCAAACCGCTGGCCCCGACCAAAGAAAATCCACAGGGGCTCAAGCGTAAAACCGGCTCCAGACCTTGGATGATCAGTCATTAACAGAGGTAAATCTCATGCGTCATGGTGATATTTCCAGCAGCCCGGACACCGTGGGTGTCGCGGTCGTCAATTACAAAATGCCGCGGCTGCATACAAAAGCCGAGGTCATTGAAAACGCCCGCAAGATTGCCGACATCATCACGGGGATGAAAAGCGGTCTCCCCGGCATGGACCTGGTGGTGTTTCCTGAATACAGCACCATGGGCATCATGTACGACCACGATGAGATGATGGCGACTGCCGCCAGTATTCCAGGCGAAGAGACTGCGATCTTTTCCGCCGCGTGCCGTGCGGCTGACACGTGGGGGGTGTTTTCACTGACCGGTGAGCGGCATGAGGAACATCCCCACAAAGCCCCGTACAACACGTTGGTGTTGATCAATAACCAGGGCGAAATCGTCCAGAAGTACCGCAAGTGCATTCCCTGGTGCCCCATAGAAGGGTGGTATCCGGGTGATCGGACCTATGTCTGCGAGGGTCCCAAGGGCCTGCAAATCAGCTTGATCATTTGTGATGACGGCAACTACCCGGAGATCTGGCGCGACTGTGCAATGAAAGGAGCGGAGTTGATCGTCCGTTGCCAGGGCTATATGTACCCGGCCAAAGAGCAGCAGGTGATGATGTCCAAAAGCATGGCCTGGGCCAATAATTGCTATGTGGCAGTGGCCAATGCGGCCGGCTTCGATGGGGTTTATTCCTACTTTGGTCACTCGGCGATTATTGGCTTCGACGGTCGCACCCTGGGCGAATGCGGTGAAGAGGAAATGGGCATTCAGTACGCACAATTATCCGTTTCGCAAATCCGCGATGCGCGAGCGAACGACCAATCACAGAATCATTTGTTCAAGCTGCTGCATCGCGGTTACACCGGGGTCTATCACTCCGGGGACGGCGACAAGGGGGTGGCTGACTGCCCGTTCGACTTTTACCGCACCTGGGTACTGGACGCGCAGAAAGCCCGGGAAAACGTCGAAAAACTGACCCGTAGCACCGTCGGCGTGGCTCATTGCCCGGTGGGAGAGCTTCCCCACGACGGTAAAGAAAAACACGCAGGCTAAACCATGCCTTTGGTGAATGATCGCATCGACCCAAACCACCCCCAGCCTGGCCTGACCAGCGCATCACCGGCAGCAGAGTTGTTGACCTCACGCTTCGCCTTCAATCCCGCCCAAGTCATGGCGTTGTTGCGCAGTCGAATTGTCGGCCAAGAACACGTCATGCGCGCGGTCGAGGCGTTGCTAAACGTGGTTAAGGTCGATATTGGTGAACGTGAGCGACCGTTGACGGTGAACCTGTTCATGGGGCCGACCGGTGTCGGCAAGACCGAAATCGTACGTCTGCTGGCACTGGCCATACACGGTCGCGCCGATGCTTTTTGTCGCATCGACATGCACACCTTGGCCCAGGAGCATTACTCGGCGGCGCTCACCGGAGCGCCACCTGGTTATGTGGGGAGTAAAGAGGGCGTCAGTCTGTTCAATAGCGAATTGATTCAAGGCACCTACAGTCGCCCAGGCATCGTGCTGTTCGATGAGCTGGAAAAGGCCAGCAAGGAAGTGGTGCGCAGTTTGCTGGGCATTCTTGAGAACGGCCAACTGACCTTGGCGGGCGGTAGCCGAACACTGGATTTTCGCAATAGCCTGATCTTCATGACCAGCAACATTGGAGCCCGGCAAGCGACCACCTACAGGGAACGTTTTTCACGCGGTTGGCGGCGCTGGCTCGGCATCGCCCCACAAGGTGAGCAGGCTATGTTGGAGCTGGCGTTGCACGCGTGGTTCGAACCGGAGTTTCTAAACCGTATTGATCGCATCCTGGTTTTCCAACGCATCGAAACCCAATGGCTGGAAGCGTTGTTGCAGATCGAACTGAACAAACTCAACCAACGTCTCGGTCAGCATCGCCGTACGCTGGTCCTGGACGTTGCGGCAAGCGACTGGCTGTGCCAAAAGCATGACCCACGCTTCGGTGCTCGGGCCCTGACAAGGCGAGTGCGGGTTGAGCTGGAGCCTGCCATCGCTGAGTGTTTGCTGGCTTATCCGCAGGCAATGCAGATGGCTGCGACGGTCGAATCAAACAGGCTCACGGTTGTTCCATTGGCGTAAGAGACGACACCGGATTGAGGTCCGCCGTGATACCCCGCTTACCGGCGATCCTGACCAGCATTCAGTGTCTCGTTGCCGAGTTCAGCAGTCGAGGATTCAGCCGGTGCAAACTTTTGGCCGTTTTCTTCTGGTAGTTCTACAACGCATCAAGCTGACGCTATGGCCTAGGGAATCGCTGTCGCACTACGCTGGGTGATGATGCGCATTCCCCAGCGTGTCAACGCGCCAGCGCCGAAGGATTTTCCTGCAACATCACCGAACTGTGGAGGGTGGCGAGCGCTTCCTTCAATAAGGATTGTTCCTGCGCGTCCTTGGATTTGTTGCTTTCCTTGGCGGCGTATTCCAGCAATGCCAAGTGGCTGCGGCTGGTTGAAAGTTCCTTCGGCACCACTGTCTCTTCAACCATTTTGCCGATGACGTACTTCTGTGTCCGTGTGTCCTGGCTGGCGCTTTGCGTGACGGTGGCTTTGCTCAGTCGGCCATCCTTGTAGGCGAGGCTGGCCGAGCTGCGGGCCTCGTCGTGCACTTGTACGTAGAGATAGTTCTGCGAATCGGTCGTTGTGCCTAGCACGGGGGCTTTCCCGCCCTTCAGACTCTTGTGGTAACTGGCCGATAAACTCGATTGCTGGACTTGATCAACGCTGCGATTGCTCATTATGGAACCTGCAACGACAGTTTTTTGCGACAGGGTATAAGCAAAGCTATCGACTTCGGACGGGCGCATCGGGTTGGACGCGTTGTTGGTTTGTTTGATGGACGCCTCGAAGTCTGCCAGCCCAGTCAGCAGGCCTTTGTCCGTCGCGTTACGGGTCAGTGGCTGTGACGGGGTAACGCCCTGTGGATAGTGGCTGTTCATGGCGCTGAAGGCGTCCTTGAACATCTCCATCAGGGCGGCCTTGGCGCTGCCGCGCTTCTGCACCCGGTCAAACTGGGCGAGGTAGCTGTTCAGGGCGCTGGCCTGTTGCTTGGCATCACCCAGGATTGTGCTGTTTTTCAGATCCACGCTCAGGTTCAATTCGCCATCTGGACCACTCATTTGCGTGGTGCGGCTCTGGCTGTCGGCGCGGTAGGCAAGGATCAGGTCCTCACCGTCCACGCCCTTGAGCTTGGCGTTCAGGTCAATGGATGCCAATACGCTGGAGTCGAACTGCGTCAGCTTGCTCAGGTCGAGCTTGGGCGGCTCGGCGGTCAGCCCGTCGACAGCCGCTTGAAAGGCGCTGCCCAGAACGCCAATCGCCTTGAGTTCGTCCTCGCTCAGCGGGTCGCCGTCCACCGTAGCCTGAACGCCAAGTCCATCGTCCTGGCTGGTCAGGCTGAAGGTAACCGTCTTGCCACTGGCGGTCTTGATGCTGAGGGTGATCAGGTTGTCGGCTTTATTGTGCAGCAGCGCCTGTTCGGATTTTATCTCGGCGGCGTTGTGAGCCCCGTCCGTGGTGGTATGGAGCACTGACTGGGAAATGCTCGAACCACTCTTGGCGAACTGCTCCACCAAGGCTGCGCCCAGGCCGTGGAAACGGTTGGCTATCGACAGCGATCTGGGGTTGGTTCCCATGACGCGAGTGACGGCATCCTGACTGGTCTTTTCCCAGACACGAACAATCTCCTGGCCGGGCAATTGCCCGAGTCGGGAATAGGTCTGTGATTCGACATCGGCCACGGGGTTGCCCAGGCTGACGATTGCCGCTGGTCGAGCCGCCGAGACATCAGCGCTCTCTATCACTGTTGTAGGCGATGCCGCGACGGCAGAGCGAGTCGGGATCTGGATGGGAATGGCAGGGCTGATCGGGGATAGGGTAGTCATGACAGTCCGTGTCGAGTGGGCAGAGTTACGCTCAATGTAGTGAATACACCACCCGATTGAAAGCGTGGACGTTGAAATAGGTGGCAGAGAGCTATGATCCGTCGGCGAATGCCGGAACGACACAGCTCAATCTGAACGGATTGGGTTTTTCATGGGAGCGTCAGGCAGGGACGGTTCAATGCTGCGTGATCAAGCCATCTGATAGTAAATTGAGCCCAGGCCGTTTGTCGGTTTCAGGTATAGCGCTTTTCTAAAGTAGAGGGATCCTCATGAAAGCCGTAGTTTACGAAGCCTTTTCCCAACCTCCGCGTTTGATGACCGTCGAAGACCCGACCCCCGAGCGTCACGGTGTGGTGGTTCAGGTCCTTGGCACGGGCGTCTGCCGAAGCGACTGGCATGGTTGGAAAGGTCACGACCCTGACATTCGACTGCCCCATGTGCCCGGTCACGAATTGGCAGGGATCGTGACTGAGGTCGGTAAAGATGTCACAAGATGGAAGGTGGGCGATCGCATCACCGTGCCTTTTGTCGGCGGCTGCGGCGCGTGTCCGGAATGCAATAGCGGCAACCAGCAGGTGTGCCACAGCCAGTTTCAGCCGGGTTTCACCCATTGGGGCTCTTTCGCCGAGTATGTGGGGATTCACAAGGCGGATTTGAACCTGGTTGCGTTGCCGGAAAACATGGACTTCGCCACGGCGGCGAGCCTGGGCTGTCGTTTCGTCACCTCGTTCCGCGCGGTTGTCGATCAAGGCAGGGTCTCGGCGGGGCAGTGGGTGGCGGTTCATGGCTGTGGTGGCGTGGGGCTGTCCGCGGTGATGATCGCCCACGCTATCGGGGCGAACGTCATCGCCATCGATATCTGCGACGATAAGCTCAAGCTTGCCCAGTCGCTTGGTGCCGTCGCGACGGTCAACGCAAGCCGGGTGGCGGATGTCACCGAGGCGGTACTCGAGATTACGAAGGGCGGCGCTCACGTTTCGCTGGATGCCCTGGGTCATCCAACGACCTGCTTCAACTCCATCAATAATCTGAGACGGCGCGGCAGGCATGTCCAGGTCGGTTTGATGCTGGCGGACCACAGCACCCCCTCGATCCCAATGAGCAAGGTCATTGCCTACGAGCTGGAGATCTGTGGCAGCCATGGCATGCAGGCTCACCGTTACGGCGCGATGATGGACATGATTACGTCCGGCAAGCTGGCGCCTGAAAAACTGGTGGGCAAGACCATCAGCCTTGAGCAATCGATTGATGCGCTCATGAACATGGACCGGTTTGACACCGCAGGCGTTACGGTTGTGACGCAGTTCTAAACGCTTGCCGCCGGCTGGCCGAGCGATTCCCGATACTGCGTTTCATCGACCTCGCTCAGCGTCGCATAACCGTCGTAATGGTAGAACCGATGCCTGTCACGGGCGTAGCGGTCATTCAGAAATTCGAGGGTGGCCAGGTCGATCCGCTTGGCGCTCAGCGGGCGTCGGTGGCAGAACAACTTACGCGTGCCCAGTTGCAGGAAGTCGGGATGTGGCACGCGGACTTCATTGGGGTCGAATGCCACATCCAGCGGCTTGCCTTCCGAGAGAATCAGGGTAGGGCTGATGGCATAGGTGCCGAGAATGCGGGTGTCCGAGGGATGTAGCCGCTTTTTCGCCTCGCCGTAGTAATACACCGTGTCCTGATCCTTGGCCCAGCCATGCCCACAGGACTCGAAAGAGGCCGCTTGTGCCTTACGAATCGGTTCCGGGGGATGGTAAAAAATCCGGTGGCAGAACACGGTCTTGCCGTCGGTCAGGTAGGGTGGGCCGAGTGAGCGAAAATGTTCCGCTGCTTCCGGGGAAAAACGTTCGGGTACTTCCGTGTCGGCGTTATGGAATGGGATCAGATACAAGCCGTTGGCATCGCCGCACAGATGCGTGTCCAGCAATTTGAAACTCGCTGCGTCCAGCCCGTTGATCACGCGTCCATGGAAATACACCTGGTCGCCTAGCTCAAAACCGAGACCGATGGCCTGTAGCGCCAGCGTTTCCGTGTGCGTTTGTGCGGCTTCAGGCCGTGCCTGCAAGCGGTGCCACCAATAACCTTCCAACTGCGGATGGGCTTCGAAGTAAGGCGCCCACGCCGCTTGCATGGCCGCATCGATGATGCCGCCAGAGCCCAGCGGGCCGTGCTTGTCACCGACCAGCACGGGCGAGTAATCCTGGTCATTACGACAGAGCTGGGTCACGACGAAGCTATCCACGTCGACATCGAGGCGTTGCTGGCGCCTGTAGACGTGTTGGTGATCACGGTAATAATCGAACCCCAAGTGACGAAAGCTCGGGCCATGGGCATCGCGCAGGCGGGTCCCGGCGGCGTAGACGAACTGGTCGTCCACGGCAAAATACTCATCCTCGTATTCGCTGGCGCTGACCACGCGACCGCCGTCATCGAACGCTGGCTGCCAGCACTGGAGCAGGTGGAAGTCGCCCACGTAGCGAATGGTTTTTCCGGTCAGGTAATAGGCGCGTTGCTTGTCCTTGGCGTAGCGTTCGTTAAGCACGGTGAAGGTCGCCAGGTCGGCATTGTCGATGCGGTAGAAGTACTCATAGGAAATGCTCGAACCTTGCTGCGCTTGCACGATGATCGACTGCCCATCGGTGCCCCAGCGTTGGGCGAGCATCTGGAAGTTGTCCGGGTTGGCGACCGGCAGCGGCGTGCCGTCCTTCTGGTGCAGTGGCTTGAAGCCCCTATAGACTTGATCGTCGATCACTCGATAGGATGAGTGGTTGCAATACCGCACCCGCGCCGTGGCGCTGGCGATAATGTGCCCCTGCAAAAAGAGATGCGCACCGTCGCAGAACAGGGCGGACGCTGAAGTCACCGTGGCTGGGGACGAGGCCAGCAGGGCCAGCCTGTCGGGTCGCGCCTCGTGGATTTGGGTGATCGCGTACTCGCCGAACCAATAGGCGCCGGTTGCGTCACGCCAGTACTGGTGGCCGAGGCTTTCCAGGCCCTTGTCGAACCGAAACGGCAAGGGCTGCAGCGCGTGGTAGCCGTGGCGCTCCCGGTAGGCCGGAAGCAGGTAGTAATCACGCAGGGCGCCGCGCAAGACCCAAGGGTTGCGTCGATGCCGCCAAACCGGCTGACCGGCCAGCAAGGGTGAGGGCGGATAGTGCCCAGCGCTGGCCCATTGTGCCAACTCGCCGGGTCGTGCGCCTTGAGGGTTGAGCATGATGTACACATCAGGCACTTGCCCGTCGCCCAGCAGCACACCGTCCATGAAAGCGAAGCCTTGATGCCATTCAAGGTTCAGCGGTTCCCAGTCAGCCTTATCCGTCCCTGTGATTGTCATTTATTGCGATCTGCTCTCCAGGTAGGTGGGACACCAAGTCAAAGATCGCCGCCGCCACGCTCAAAAAATGAACTTGAACAGCGCAATCACCACGATCAGGCCAATCAGGAAAATGATACCTACGGTACCGCCAAGGAATTTCAACATAAGAACGCTCTCATCGGATGGGCTTATTCGTCTAGACCGCCACCGATAACGCTCGTTTCGTTGAATATTCATGCGTGGTGATCAATGAACCGCAAAGGACCTTGGCACCGGCACATGCTCGAATTTGGAAATGGTCTTGATCCAGTAGCGGCGATAGTCCGTCTGGTCCGGCGCCAGCGGCTTGTGGCTGGACCATGGGTGTTTCTCCTTCAGGCTGGCGCGGTACGCTTCCCATTCCTTCTGCTCGGCCACTTCCCGGGCTTTGCTCCGGTCATCGAACCAGCCCAGAACGTAAGCTTCGCCCTGGTCCGTGCCGTGCGCTATCAGCAAATAAATCTCTGTCATGACTGACCTACCGTTCTGTCCTGCGCCCCAGTTGCGGGGTCTTATCCTGGGTATCGGCCGTTATTGGCCGTTTTTGAGATTGATCGCAGAAAAACGCTGAGCCCAACGGTGCGCCTGACGAAATTGATGAACAGTCGAGCGGTCGCTTGGGCTGGCGAGTGCTTCCGTGGCGGTTTTACCCAGATCGGTGCCTTCATCCACGATCCAGACCCCCGGTTCTCGGTCGCGCAGGGCCATTTCACCGAAGCGAGTGGAGATGACGGGCAGGCCCAGGGCACGGTATTCGTAGTATTTGATCGGGTCGACCGAGGCGGTCAGGCGGTTGAGCTTGAACGGGATCAAACCCACCGAAAACGTTGTCATGGCTGCGATTGCACCGGCATGGGAGCACTCCGGGAGCAGCTCAATGTTGGCGGGCAATACGCAAGGCGGTGGTGTGAAGAGGGGGCCGATCAGCCGGATCTGGTTTCCAGGATTGGCCTGCGCCAGCGCGATGACCAGCTCCCAATCGAACCAACGCCCCAGCGTGCCAACGTAGCCGAGTACCTGCTGTTTGACACCGAAGTCCAGGCTTTCGACCGGCGCCAGTGCATGCATGTCACAGGCATTGAGGGCCAGTTCTACCTGGTCGGTCATGCCCAGGAGTCTGTCGCGAAGCGGGCTGGAGGACGCCAGTACTGTGCCCACCTGTCGAATGAGCTGCGCCTGGCGACGTTCCATGGACCTGCGTGACAGGCCCTGATAAAAGGCCGGGAAATCATCCATGGCATCGTAGACGGCACGGCTGCCAGGGATGAGGGCGAGCAGTTGCAGGGCCAGTTCGGAAGGTTTTCCGACACAGATCATGCAGGGCCCTTTTGCGGAAAATGCCGCAGCCTCTTTGAACAGGTTGCGCCACAGTCGCTTGAGGAGCAACGCTGAGCCCGGAATGGGCTCGATGGGTAGGCTCCGGGGTTTGCAGATCTGCAACCAGGGTGGAACGCTGACGCTTTGCTGATCGGCAACAGGCAGCTTGCGCGTGAGGTCGGTCAGCGTCGGTAAGCGTGTCGGGTACGGATCGATCCAGAAGACCGGCGCCCCGGTCTGCTGGTGATACCCGTTGACAAAGTGATGGGCGCGCTGGCTGAAGCTGGCCCATGGCACCGGGGACAGGTAGATCATGCGCATGACTGGAAGTACTGCCTGAGAGCGTCGACGATGCGCGCGGCGGCCTTGCCGTCACCATAGGGGGAAACCCCACGTGCCATGCGCTGGTAAGCCTGTGGGTCATCGAGCAGGCGCTGTGCCTGTTCGACGATGGTGTCCCGGTTGGCGCCCACCAGCTTGACCACGCCGAGCTCGACGGCCTCCGGGCGTTCGGTTTCCTCCCGCAATACCAGCACGGGTTTGCCCAGGGCCGGGGCTTCTTCCTGCACGCCTCCGGAGTCACTGATGATCAGGTAAGAACGCTTCATTGCCGCGATAAACGGTGCGTAATCCAGCGGTGCGCAGAGGAGAATGTTCGGCGTCTGGCCGAGCAATCGGTGGGCGACATCCTTGACGTTCGGGTTGGGATGGACGGGGTAGAGGATCTGGATGCCTGGGTTGCGCTCGGCCAGGACCTTGAGGGCCTGGCAGATATTCTGGAACGGTTCGCCGAAGTTTTCCCGCCGATGGGCGGTCACCAGCACCAGGCGTTTGCTGGCGTCCAGTGGGATAGTCAAGGCGGAGCCTTGTGCGGCTGTCATCAACAAGGCATCGATCACGGTATTGCCAGTCAGGGTGATATCCCTGGCGGCGACACCCTCGCGCAGCAAGTTGTCCACGGCCTGCTGGGTCGGCGCGAAATGCCAGCGAGCCAGTTTGCCGGCGATCACCCGGTTGGCTTCTTCGGGGAACGGATTGCCTAGGTCCCCGGTACGCAGGCCGGCTTCAACATGGCCAAAGGGAATCCGCAGGTGGAAACACGCCAGTGCGGCGCACATGACCGTGGTCGTGTCGCCTTGAGCCAGTACGCCGTCCGGTTTCTCGGCTTGCAGTACCCCGTCGAGTTCAAGCAGCAAGCGTGAGGTCAGCGCCGTCAATGACTGGTTGGGGCGCATGAGGTCCAGGTCCAGATCGGCGGTGATTGCGAAGCCCTCAAGCACCTGGTCCAGCAAGCCTCGGTGCTGGGCGGTGGCGAGCACCCGACAAACGATATTGTCTTGGGCCTGGAGCGCCTTGATCACAGGGGCCATTTTGATGGCCTCCGGACGCGTACCGACGATGCAGAGTACCTTGCGTGTCATGCCTTGTGATTTCCTATCGTTGTTACGAGTGAACGGGCTATCCGGTCCGCGTTGGCCATGAGAGTCAGCGTGTGGGATTTCTCGGTCAGGCTGGGCAGGCAGGCGCCGTCGACAATATGCACGCCGCCAAGGCCCACGATTTCGCCGAGGCGATCGGTCTGCCCGATCCTGGGCGCCGAGTGCATGGGCAGGGTGCCCGCATAATGGATATCCGCCCCCGGCCTGCCGACCGTGAAGCTCATGGGCATCAATAGCGCGCCCATTTTCCAATAGATCCGCCGCAGCTTTGCCTCGGCGGTCTTCATGAGGCCGGGAAGCTCCGGATGCTCGTGGCCGTTGATGCTCAACGAACCGTCAGGGCGCAAGACCGCCGTGTTGTGAGACAAGTGCCCGGGCAGGAAGATATTCCCGACGACGCAGGCGCTGAGCAGGTTTTTCAGCAGTTCGATGCTGTAGCGTTTGCTCATGGGGATCCGGCTGACAAACTCGGTCATCGGCAAGCCTGTGGTGCTGAACGTCGAACCGAAAGCAGTGGTACTGGCCGTCAGCGCCAGGACGAACGATAGCTGGCCCAGGCCAAATGTCGACACCCTTGGGGTTCCGAGCATTTTTGGCAGCCACAGCAGGAAGGCGGCCGTCGGCGATGACAGCAGCGGGATCGGGGACGAATGGTTCAGGCCCTTGAGGGCGAGCCGGGTCGTGGCCAGGGTGCCCGTTGCCAGCAGCAGGCGCGTACCGCAGAAGCGCCGGGCGCAGCGATGATCGGTGATCGCCCATGCACCGTCCAGTTTCTGCAGATCCTCCACGAGAAAGTCCTGGACGTGCTGGAACCCAGGGTATTGCTTGAGTTTTTGCAGCTCTTGCGAGGCGTTATACAAGGCCTGGTTCTGACAGCCCCACAAGCAGTTTCCAGACAGGTCGCAGGCCCTGCGCTCGTCCAGCGGCTGGCTCAAGACGGCGACCCTGGAGCGGCCAAGGCGAAACCCCTGTTCGGGAAACGCCGATCGGCGCCGGGTGTATTGATCGAGCAGGCGCTGGTGCAGTGTGTCCAATGGCAGGGGCGGTTGCGACCACTCATCGAGACCGAAGTAGCTTGAGAGATCATCGTCGATCCGGCCACTGATACCGATCCGGCGAGTTACCGTTTCATAGGACGCCTGCATCTCGGAGTAATCGATGGGCAGCCCGGCAAAGTCGCTGGCCCCGAGCGTTGCCACGCCGCAGCCCCAGGCATTGGACAGGCCTCCGGTGGCCAGTGAACCGATGCCGATAAAGTTGTCGGTCTCGATGCGATTGCGGGCGCTGAACCCTTCGAAAACATGGGCGTGGGTCGGCGTCTTCAGCTTGGGCGATACCGCGTCCAGTTGGCTCAAGGCGTGGAAGTTTTCGCCGATCATCCATTTCCACTGATGCTCGTCGTTTGCCCTGGCGCTGAGAAATGGACGCGTCGGCGCTGTCACTGAGCCTGTATCGGCCTGGGCATCGACCATCAGGACTTTCAGGCCCGCCTTGACCAGCGGATAGGCTGCCGAAGTCCCGGCCGGACCGCTGCCGACAATGATCACATCAAATTCAGGCTTCACGGTGGGCTTCACTTCCATGCAACAGCTGGCGGGCAAAGGGGCGGCCTAACAGCGCCGCTATCTTCCACGCCAGCGCTTTGACCGAGGTGAGTCCCAGCGCAACCAGCGTGGCGACCAGGCTGCGGGGCTGTTGGGCGCCGAGAAACACTTGCGCGCCCTGGGGGCAGGCTTCGGCTATACCGAGTGCAACCTGCAGGCGCCAGGACAGTTCCTGGCCGCCGGGCTTGTGCAGGACACCGGGATTGTCCAGAAGCGCCAGGAGTATCGGCCAGCGCATCAGCAAGGGTGAATGAATGATGGGTCGGGTTTTACCCGCACGTTGCAATGCCCTGGCGTAACGACTGACCAGGCTTTTTTGCGGCGGGCGTTTGAGCAGGTAGTGCAGGAGGATTGCGGCTTCTTGCAGAAGTCCGCGACGTTGCCCATGGCCGGAGCGATGCATGCCGTGGGCAAGGGGGCGCAACTGGATGCCGAGTTTTTGCAGGGACTGCGCGCTGTCCATGGGCGGCAGGTGGATGAGGGAAAAAATCCGCGCCAGGCCCCATTTCGCGCTCAAGGAGCGTCCGAGTGACAGGCGCAATAGCCTGAGCAATGCCACCGGCAGAGGGACTGGCAGGCGAGCGGCACGCACCCGGTGCGCGGCAATCGACATCAGGAAGCTGCCAAAGGCAATCGGCTGCACGGCGCCCAGATTGAGGATCACGGCGTCAAGGTCATCCCGCTCGACGACCGCTAAGATCGAGGCTGCCAAGTCGTCGACATGAATAGGTTGCACGCCAGGCGCCGGCATCAGGATCGGAACGAACGGGCTGCGGCGCACCAACCCTGACAACAAGCCAAAGAGCCCGCGTTCGGGGCCACCATACACTTGGCCAGGACGGATCACGGTGCCCCCGGCGGCCAATACGTGCTGCTCGATACGCCACTTTGTCCGGCCATAAGCGCCAGGGGCCGTGGCCATGGCGGTTTGACTGGAGATGAAGATGAACCTGGCCGAGCCTTGTTGGGCACAACGGATCAGTGCCTCGGCCGCCTTGACTTCGTCGTCCGTGTTGGTGGGGGATGTCGATGTGTCGGCCGCCAAATGGATCAACACCTGAGTGCCCGCCGGGCACTCGGGCGCCGGGCCCTGCAGGTCATAAGGGAGCCAGGTATAGGTGGCGGGACATGGCTGGCGCGTGGCGCAAATGACCTCGTGTCCGCTGGCCGCCGCGAGGGCTGACAAGCGTTGTCCGATGTAGCCTGTTGCGCCGGTAATCAGTAGCTTCATCGTCATGCGCCTTCGGCGCGGTCAGTGGGAACCGGCGGGTGCGCAGCGCAATGGAACACGAACAGTTTGCTGATCCAGTAAGTCAGCACCACGCAGGCCACATCGGAGACAAATTTCACCAGGGCAGGGCTGTTGACGAAGTACAGCCCCACGCTGAACAGCGCCGAAGCGAGCGGAATATTGATGGCAAGCAACGAGAAATAGCGCACCGCTTGAACCTTGCTGCTGCCGCCGGTCGACTGGAACGTGAAGTGCCGATGCAAAAAGAACGCGAACACACCGGCGACGCCTTTACCGGCGATGTTGGCCAGGACGGGTTGATCGTTGAACAAGGCCATCAATAGCAAGAAAGTCCCCATGTCCAGCGCATAGGCCACGAGTTGGATGATGCCGTACCTGATAAAGGTCAAGACTTCCTCCGGATGACCACGATGTGGTGCAGCGCCAATACCCGTCTCAACGGATACAACAGTTTTTCAACGACCTTGAGCACAGAGATCAGCGCGTCGGGCAGCAACTGGCGAAAGTTCAAGCCGCCGGAAATCAGGTAGCGCAGATAGTTGCCGCAGATTTCCTGGTGGACGATTTCCAGGCCCGGGTGCTTGCGCTCGAACGCCTGCCTGTCGCGAATGAAGACGATGTAGCTGAGGGCTTGGTTGGCACCGTTCATGGGCCCGGTCGACGGGGTTTCCCAAGATGGGAAGTGCATGTCGAAGCCTTCGGATTTGAACAGGCGCTTATAGAGAAAAGCGGCAAAGGGGCCGTGGAAGGGTTCGATCAAAATGGCGCCGCCGCCGATCTTGAGGGTTCTTTCCAGCTCCGTGAAGAAGCGATCGGGATGAGGGAAGTGGTGAAAACAGTTCTGAGCGTAAAAGGCCCTGACCGAGTGATCGTCCAGGCTCATTGCCTCGGCATTGAGCGCCATGTCCAGTTGCTCGGTGGCGATAATGTCCGTGGCCAATACTTCAGGGTATGAGTGACGCATGGGGGCGATGCCTGCCCCCAACTCCACCTCAAGACCTTCGACCTTGAAATAGTGGTCCGCCAGGCGATGAAACGCGTGGTGGAACTCCACGAAGACTTCCCGAAGCATCGGCTTGCGCTCAAGCACTTTGCCGTGAAGTTCCAGGCGTTCGCTGCCATCGACATCCAATGCCTTGAGCGACGGGTCCGATAAAAAATCTCTCAGCGCTTTAATGAGTTTTCTTCCCGCAATGACGTTGCTTTAACACGCCTGGATTGCCGTGGCCGGCTGGGCACCGAGGCGATGTCGTAACCGAGGAACGCCATGATCAGCTGCAACCCCATGAGCATGGGCAGTGCACTGAGCATCACCGTGCCGGCGGGAGTCGCGATGCCATTCTGCGCCGATTCATACCAGTGATAACTGCCGAAGAATACGCCGAACAAGAACATGACAATCCCGATCGGCAGCTCGATCGAGGCCAGGGACATGTCGCGAAGATAATAGTTGTAGAGCACACGCTTGGTGAAATTGCGCAGGTGTTTGAACAGGAATTCACCGACGATTTTCGAGATATTGAGGTGACTGACCTCATCACCGTATCGGGCTTCCATCGGAATATCCACCACGACGGCACGCACGGTGTTCAGGCGGAACAGAATGTCGGTCTCGAAAAAGTAGCGTTGGCTGACCTTGTCCAGGGGTAAAAGCCTGGCGACGTCGCGGTGAATCGCCGTGTAGCCGTTGGTGGGGTCGAACAGATCCCAATAACCCGTCGACAGTTTGGCCATCAGCGACAACACGGCGTTGCCGAAAAGGCGGATGCGTGGCATCGATTGGACCTCTTCCAGATCGAAAAACCGATTGCCCTTGGTGTAGTCGGCTTCTCCCGCCAGGATCGGCTCGATGAACAGCGGGATCAGGGTCGGGTCCATCTGGCCGTCCCCATCGACTTTGACGATGATACGCGCACCGTCGGCGAGGGCGGCTCGATAGCCGGTCATGACCGCACCGCCCACGCCTTGGTTGACCTCATGGGGCAGCACCTTGACCCGGGGGTCGTGACAGGAAGCCAGGACATGCCCGCCGGAACCGTCCGGGCAGGCATCGTCGATGACGTAGATGCGCCAGACCTCCGGCCCTATGGCCGCTATGACGGCGTCTATATGAGCGGTAACCCGATAGCTGGGGATGACGACGGCGACGCGTTGCTCGTCCGTGAAAAGCGCTGTTTTTGAGTTCATCGATATCGCCCACTATTGCCTGAATGAAAGTGACTTGAACTCCAGGGGAGTGTCGGTATGCCCGGATGCATAAATGATCACGGACGCGGCATTCGCAGGGGCGACGACGCTCATCTCATGGGTCTCCCATTGCGTGGTGCAGTCAAACGTTTCGATGCTGGTGGTAATGAAGTTGCCTTGGTCGTCCATCCAATTGGCCTGGATTCTTCCGGCGGTGACCGTCGTTGCGCAACGTGCGGAAACGCTGTTGATGTACGTCAGCCCCGGCGTCACTTCGACCCGCTGTGTGGCCGGTGTCTTGACGTTGACGGTCAGGATCTTGCGCGACGCGTCATAGGTCGAGGGTGACGTCAGGCTCCAGCCCTCGAGGCTGGACAGCTCTGGGTTGAGCAGGTGTTCGTAGTGCGTGTCATTGAGTTTGCGCAGTTCCATGTCACCCAGTCTGGCATACGACGTGGACACCGTGAGCAGCCGATCGAGTGGCGCCTGGTGAAGGGACTTGAGGTCGATCACCAGCCAGCTCACCTGGCGCCGGCGCAAGCGCTGGGCAAGTTCTGATGGCGAGGTCGCCGCGTCGAACTCGTTTTTCCATTTCAGGTTGTACCACGACGCGTAAAGGGCATCGCCATGCAAACCCGCCATCAAGGGCGACGCAAAGACCGCCACGGGCTGATGTCCGGTATTCAAGGCGTTGACGGTGTCGACCATTTTTCGAATGGGCAGGCGTTCCAATAGATAGGCATCCCGACCGGCCTGGCTCAACAGCGCAGAGGGTTTGATGTCGCCATAGTAAGTCGCGGCCTGGATGAAACGGGTATTGGTCAGGACCAGCACGGCACCGGCGGCGACGGCGAGGCTGCGCGGGAAGATCCTGGCGTCGGAAAAGGGCAGGGCCAGGATCACTGAGAACAGCGCGAAGGAGGGGAACACATAACGCAGGTAGGCCGTTGAGTGGAACGTCATGAACATCGCGCCGGCGCCGACCAGGAGGATGCACAGGGCTTTTTTGTTGCCGCTCAACAGCACGGCGACGGCAGCCGTGGGCAGCAGCAGCCATTGAAAACCTGCCGCGCCAACCCGTCCCTCGATGAACTGAGGCGATTTGAAGACCATTCGATACAGGGTGTCCCAGGTCACCCCGGTACCGAAAGTGGCCGGTGGTTCGAAGTTGATGTTCGGCCAGAGCGGCGAATGGAAAATGGCATTGAAAAACGGGAACACGGGGTTGCCGGTCAAGTACCCGGCAGAGACGTAAGGGGTAGCACCGGCCAGTATCAGGGCGACACTGCCCAGTAGGACCGTCTTGGCGATCCCGTGGACGGCCCAGGCCTTGTAGTGCAGCAAGAGGATCACCAGCAGGACCGGCAGGACGCTCAGGGTCACGGCCTTGGTCGCCATGGCGAAGCCCAGCAGGAGGCCCGCCAGGAGCAATTGCGACAGGCGCTCCCTGGGTTCCGGCGTAGCGCTTGAGACCTTCAGGATCGCCAGCGTCCCGGCCATCATGAAGGCGGTCCACGCCGATTCGATGTGCAGGCTGCTGCTTTCAGCGAAGGCGAGAGGCGTTGACAGAAAGATCAGGCTGGCCCAGCGGGCGCTTGTGGCGGAGCCGCCGGCCCAAAGGGTCATGTTGCGGATTTGCCACGCCAGCAGCAGGGTGAACGCGCCGTTGCTCAGGCGCGAGGCTGTTTCACCGGCCAGCATATAGACAATGCTGTAGATCCAGTCGGCCAGCATGGGCATGACCGCCCACACATAGGTGCTGGCGTCGAACGACCATTGATGCCGCTGGGCCAGGTGTGACGGGACAAAGAGGTGCATGGCCAATGCGTCGTGCCCGACCTCCGGCATGAAGGCGACCAACACATAGAGGCAGGCGAAGCTGCAGATCAGTACGTCGAGCCCCGTCTGGAGGGGTGTTTGCGCTGAGCGGTCGGCCCGGATTTGCCGCAACAGTTCACGGCCTATCGAGGTGATGTGTCTACGCCCCAATACAAGCGGCAACAACAGCAGCGCGCCATACAGCCAGGGGTAGTTGATCGGCAAGTAGGCCGCCAGGCCTGTCAGCGTGCCGAACGTACCGGCTCCCACCAGCAGGTGGACGCTCCAGTCGTCCAAGGTTTCTTGCCTGAGCATCCACCTGCCGAGCACGGTCGAAGACAGTGCGAACACCGCGACGACCATCACCGGCCAAATCTGTGCGCAGGCAATGGACAGGCACGCCAGCAAACCCAGGCAAAGAATGATCGGTGGCTTGCGAGTGAAGACGGTGAGGGCGGCCAGCCCTGCCAGTGACAGCAATATCGTCCGGGTGCCGCTGTTCATGGACGCCAGTTCAAGCGTCGAAAAACCGTATGCGCCGACCACCGCACTCGCCAGCAAAACCAACAACACCACTGCGTATTTCAGGCTGAATCTGGGCAAAATATCGTCTCGGCTAAAGGGGCAATGCTGTCCACTGGATGCTTGTTCGATTCATTGTGGCGAGGGGATTTATCCCCGCTGGGCTGCGAAGCAGCCCCAAAAAGGCTGGATGCAACCAACCTGGCATGCTGCGGTGGCTGGATTCAGGGCCGCTTCGCAGCCCAGCGGGGATAAATCCCCTCGCCACAAATTCATCTGCTGCGCCTGCAAAGGGGCTGCTTATACGTCTCGGTACGTGTGCGGGACCCAGGATCCCCACTTGCTTTCGTAGATCGCCCGGTTCTTTTCGAAAAGTGCCTGTTTTTTCCTTGCACCCAAGGTATTGAACGAGGCGGACAGGTGGTGGTGCACGAAAACGTCTTCGGCACACGCCGCGCGCATGCCACGACGCTGCACGCGACGGCAGTAATCGTCATCCTCGAAGAACCCCAGGCCATACTCTTCGCACAGGCCACCGATTTGCTCGTAGGTCGAGCGCGGGAACATCACGCAGAAAAAGGCCAGGGTGTTGATTTCGAACCACTCGCCCATACGGGCGCGGGTCATCTGCGCGGCTTCGGCGGGCATGTCTTCGATCCGGCCATAGCGGGTGCTGACTTTGGCCTCGTTGCCGATGTTGTTGGTGATCGGGCCGATGATGCCGATTTCCTTGTGGTCCTGCAGATGGCGGATCAAGCCTTTGATCCAGCCGGCGGTGACGACCGTGTCGTTGTTCAGGATGACCAGATAGTCGCCACTGGCCGCTGCGAGGCCCTGGTTGTTGCCGGCGGCGAAGCCCTTGTTGTCCGGGTTGAGGATGACGATCCGGTCCGGATGTCCCTTGGCCCAGGCGGTGAGGTAGGCCGGGGTCTGGTCGCTGGAGTGGTTGTCGACGACGATGATTTCAAGGTTCGGGTATTGGCTCTGGGTCAACAGGCTGTCGAGGCAGGCCTTGGTCAGTTCGAGGTTGTTGTAGGTCAGCACCACGACGCTGACTTTGGGCTGGGGCAATGCCGCGATGGCATCGCGCAGGCTGGCGGCCCGGTGCTGCCAGGTCTGGCCTCGGGCGAACGATTGACGAGCCTCCAATGTGGCGCTGGCCTCCGGCAGTGCCCCCAGGACAGCGCGCAGGGTCGAGATGAACTCAGTCGGCTCTTCAACCGCCCAGACCAGTTTGCCGAACTGGCTCAACTCCGGCAGTTTCACCGACACCACCGGTTTGCCCGCGCTCAGGTATTCATAGACCTTGACCGGGTTGGTGGCGAGGGTCAACGGCATGACCTTGAACGGTAGCAGGCAAACGTCCATGGCGTGGAGGTAGTAAGGCAGGGCGGTATACGGGACTTCACCTTCCAGGATCACATTCGGGCAGGCCTTGAAGTGTTTTTTTGCCTGGACGATATCACTGCCGATCAACAGAATCAGGTGCTGCGGGAAGGATTGGGCGACCCGCTTGACCAGGTCCAGGTCGAACCATTCGGCAATAACGCCGTAGTAACCGATGATCTTTCTGTTGGCAGGGTCCCGGTAGACCCTGTCGGGACGTCGGCTGAAGAAACTGAACTCGCAGGCGTTGCGGATCACCTCGACGTTGCGGTTTTCCCGCTTGCCGTGTTGTTCGATCCAGTCGGATGTCGCCACCAGCAGATCGGCCCTGCGCATCAGGGAGATTTCCAGGTCGAGCAGTTCCTGGGCAACGTTGCCGAAACCTTCGTGATGATCCATGCAGTCATAGACCAGGGTGGCGTTTGGGACACGCCTTGCCAGCGGAAACCAGTAGGCGTGCTGGACAATGCAATCTGCGGCATCGACGTTCGCCGCTTCCAGGAGCATGGCCAGGCCTTCGCACAACTGGCGGATCACGGCCGCTGACGGCGGGGCATGATAGATGGCCGGTGCACCGCGTACCTTGAAACGGATCTGGAACAGCCGGTGGGAGCCTTCCAAAGGTTCTGCTTGGAAGCCGGGGGCCTCGTCGTCGATGAAATTGTTCGAGATATAAAAAGTCGTTTGTCCGGCCCGGGCCAATTCCTTGGCCAGGTTTTGTGGGCGTTGGATGCGAAAGTGCCAGTCAATCACGCCGAACATCAGGATCATGGGCTGCCCGAGGCTGGACGGTACGGCAACGTTTACGGGCGGTGGCAGAGTTTGCAGCGCAAAACCAGCGTCTGGCGATGATTCGCCTGGTGTTGCCTTGCCGGGTTTCAGCCAATTTCGAAGCCGACGCGCCAGTTTGCTTTTCTGCTGTGCGGTGAGGGGCAACCAGGCGTAGACCCGGCGCGATAATTTATACAATTGCTTGCGTATCGAATAACGCAGCGGTGCACGTTCGATGGCGTTGCCCCAGTCGGAAAGCTTGAACAACTCGGCTTGCTTGGCCGCCAGTTGGGCACGCAAATCCACCGCCCAATCGGAAAACACGACAGCCTCTTTTTCCTTTGTCTGGATTAATGCCTCGGCGTCCTTGAGGCGCTGTTCGGCCAGCCGCAGTCGCTCACGCAGCCGCCCGGTCTTGCCTTCTTGAAGTGACAGGCGGGTGCGAAGCGCTTTTGAATCAAGGTTCAGTTGTTTGATAAGCCGATCTCGATTCTCGATTTCCTTGACCAGTTGCAAGGCTTCAATGGATCTGGAATGTGTTGAGCGAGTCAGTTTGTCAATGCAATCAACAAGACGGTTGATCTGGTCCATGCGGTTTTCTGGTCCTTTGGTCAATACGGCAACGCATACTCGGTCTTTCAGGATCGATGTTGGCTTCAATCAACACAGACAGGCCCAGGCTCCAGCCGTGCATGAATCATCATAGCGGCTGCTGGACGGGGCGCCACGCCAACAAGCGTCATATGACGTCGGCAAAGCCTTTGCGTGTCCGCTGGAACCAGGCGAACCCTGAGCAGGCAATCAGTACGGAGGTCGCCGAATAAGCGGCCAGTTGCCCCCATTGTGGCGCCTTGCCCCAAAACAGGACATCGCGAACCATTTCCACCGGCAGTGTCAGGGGATTTGCCTGCAGGGCGACCTGGTAGCTTTGGGGCAGGGTCGAGAGTGGATAGAAAATCGGTGAGAGAAACAGCATCGCCGTGATGATAATGCCGATGAACTGGCCGATATCGCGCAGGTAGACGCTTATCGAGGCGAGAAACCAGGAGATTCCCAGCGTCAGCAGCACCAATGGGAACAGCACCACCGGTAGCAGAAGCGCGGTTACCGGAGGGGTACCGAACAGGACGATATAGAACACCAGCCAGGCCAGGACGCTGACCGCCATGTGGAACAGCGCTGCGCCGAGCGACACCAGGGGCAGGGTTTCCAGTGGAAACACGATCTTCTTGACGTAGTTGGTATTGGCCAGCACCAGGCCTGGCGCACGGTTCACGCATTCGGAAAACAGGTTGAAGACCAGCAGGCCCGCGAACAGCACCAAGGCGAATTCGCTCTTGGATTCACCGCCCCCAGACCAGCGGGCCTTGAAAACGACACTGAACACGAATGTGTAGACCACCAGCATGAAAACCGGCGTGAAGAACGACCATAGAATACCGAGCATCGAGCCTTTGTAGCGACCGATGACTTCCCTGCGGATCAACACGTAGATCAAGATTCGATTGATCAGGACACTCCTGAGCATGGCAACGGGGGACGTGCTGAACGACTGCATCGGTGCTTGATCCTTAAGACAATAGCGGATGCTCCTTGAGTCGCATCCTCATGGAGTAGGCCCAGTGTAGATTCATTCGCAGTGTTTTATCCCATTTGTGCTTAACTCATCCGCAGCGCCCAACGAAGGACGGATTTCAGTGGCACCGCAATAATGGCCGTGATTCATGGAAGGGTTTTGCCGATGTCGTTTGAAGTGGCCATCCACGCCGAAAACCTGAGCAAGTGTTATCAGATTTACGATGCCCCCAAGGACCGCCTGTTGCAGATGCTGGTGCGCGGCAGGAAGCGTTTCTATCGCGAGTTCTGGGCCCTGGACGATGTTTCCCTGACCATCGCAAGGGGGGAGACCGTCGGTATCATCGGCCGTAATGGCAGTGGCAAATCCACCTTGTTGCAACTGATCTGCGGAACGTTGATGCCAACTCGCGGCAGTGTCCAGGGGCAGGGGCGGATTGCGGCGTTGCTCGAGCTGGGGTCTGGTTTCAATCCGGAGTTCACCGGCCGGGAAAACGTCTATGTGAATGCGGCGGTGCTGGGCTTGAGTCGCTCGGAAATCGACGCTCGCTTCGATGACATCCTCGCTTTTGCCAATATCGGCGACTTTATCGACCAGCCCACCAAAATCTATTCCAGCGGGATGCTGGTGCGGCTGGCCTTCGCCGTTTCGGTCTGTGTCGAGCCCGAGATCCTGATCGTCGATGAGGCCCTTTCCGTCGGCGATGCCTCGTTTCAATTCAAATGCCTGAATCGGCTGGAAGAACTGGCTGCCAAAGGCACGACCCTGCTGTTCGTCTCCCATGACATGAGCATGGTCAAGCGCTTTTGCCATCGGGTCATCTATCTGCGCGCAGGCCGGGTCGTTGCCAGTGGTTCGCCCGATGAAATGGCCGAGCTGCATTTGCTCGACATGCGCGACGAGCAACGCCGCTGGGCCAGTGGCGGGGTCATACCGGTGACGCGCAAGTCCTTCATGGGCGGGCAGGAGGGGATGGCCTTCGGGACCGAGGAGGGGCACATCAGCGCTGCCTTCTTCACCAACACCCAGCAACTTTCCTCCAGCTACCTGTATGGCGACGACATCGAGATTCGTGCCGAGGCGTTGCTGCATGAGTCGATCACTCAACCCAACATCAGCTTCACCATCCAGGAAGCCAGGCTGCTGGTGATCGGCGGGGGCAACTTCGCACTGCAAGCAGGCCCGACCGAGAATGGCTGGCGGCGCGCGGCGATCACGGTGCGCTTCCCGGCCAACCTCGCCGAGGGGCGCTATCATGTCACGCTCAAGCTGTTGCACGGCGCGACGGAAGACACCTCGCAACTGATCGAGAAACAGGTGGCGCCCTTGGCGTTCGACATGTTGCCGAACAACAAGCATTTTCTGGGCATGGTTGACCTGGGGTTGCAGAGGATCGACCCTCGGCCAGTCGAGTCGCTTGCCAAGGCCTGCGGGACTCAAGGAGAGAAGGTCTTGACGCAACACCTGGACGAGCGCACGTGGCAGGTCGCTATATTCGGAACCTTTGATGTAGAAAACTACGGTGATCTGCTGTTTCCGATCATTGCCGAGGCGGAATTGGTCCGGCGCTTGGGTTCAGTCAACCTGCATCGGTTTTCCTATCACGGAAAAAATCGACCTGAATGGCCCTATGCGGTGACGTCTTTGACGCAGTTGCCTCGTGTAGCGGCCAGCCTGGATGGCGTTTTGATCGGCGGGGGCTTCCTGATCCGGTTCGATAAAGTCGTTGCCCACGGCTATGGTCCGACAACCGCCAATATCCATCACCCCACCGGTTACTGGTTGACCCCTGCGCTTATCGCGCAGCAGCACGGGGTTCCGGTCATATGGAATGCCCCCGGGATGCATTGCAACAGTATTCCCGACTGGGCCAGGCCGTTGTTGACGATGGCCCTTGAGCAAAGCCTGTACGTGCGCGTCCGTGATGCGCTGTCGCGCGATGCCCTCGGTGCGCTCACCCCGCAGGCCGAGATCGAAGTGCTGCCCGATACCGCGTTCGGCTTGCCCCGCCTGATCGATGAGCAGCAGCCTTCCGTCGAGTTCGTTCGCCTGCGTGAGCAGGCCGGGTTGATGGGGCCCTACATCGTGATCCACGCCATTCATGTGGTGGAATCTTTTGTAAAACTGTTCGAAGACCACGCCGAGGCGTTCCAGGGCTATCAGTTTTTGGTGGTGCCGATAGGCCCTGTGCTGGGGGACGATCCGTCGGTCATTGCCGGGCGCTTGCCTGGGGCCGTCACCTTGTCGTTCTGGCCGGAACCGTTGCTGATGGCGGAAATTCTCAGCCAGGCCCAAGCGGTGATCGGCCATAGTTACCACCTGGCAATCACCGCCCTGGCGTTTGGCGTCCCGGTGTTTTGCTCGGCGGACCTGACCACGGGCAAATACACGGCGTTGGCTGGGTTCGACACACTCCACGCATTGCCGGATGTGGCGACGGTCGATCCGCAATGGTTTCTCGCGCGGGTGGGCAAGACCCGCCCATCGCCCGCGGCGCTTGCGGCGGCAGATCGGTTGGTCGAGCATTGGGACCGGGTCGCGGCGATCATTCGCCAGGGCAAAACGTCGTCCCAGCCGGTGTTGGGCGCTTTTCTACAGCATCTGCCCAATCTGCTCGAAAGCGCAGCCCAGGGTCGCGACCCATTGCCGGCTGAATGTCCGGCAAGCCCCGTCGTGGCGGAGCCTGAGGTCATCGAACCGACGCCGGAGCCGGCAACACAGGCGCTCGCCCAGCAGCAACGGATTGCCCAACTCAGTCAGCAACTGGCCCTCAGTGATGCCAGGATGCTTGAGTTGCAGAACTCCAATTCATTCCGAATGACCGCACCACTGCGTTCCATCGCCCGTGGTATCAGAAACCTGACAGCGAACAAGAACAGACAATGCTAGATCTCTCTCGTCTCACGCCAGCGGCGCTAAAGTCTCATCCGTTCTCATGGGCTGAAATTGGCAGTCTGTATTCGGCCGGGGATGCCGCTGCGTTGGCGGCAACCTTCCCCCATGATCACTTCAAGACGGTAAGTGGCTATGGTGGTGAAAAAAACTATGACTATGAGGCCCGCGCCCTGGTAGACATGGGCAGCCATACCATCGCTTTCCCCGAAGAACTGAGCGAGGCGTGGTTGAGGCTGGCGCAGGATCTTGGCTCGGCCGGCTATCGAGAGGCCATGTCGGAGCTGACCGGGATTGATCTGCGCAGCGTGCCGATGGAGGTCAACGTTTTTCATTACGGTCCTGGCGCGAGCCTGGGGGCCCATCCAGACCTGCCCGATAAACTGGTCACCCATATCCTGTATTTCAATGAGTCCTGGGACCGCAACGACGGCGGGTGCCTGAACATCTTGCACCGTAACGATCCCACTGCCGTGGCGGCCGAGATCGAGCCCCTGGTGGGCAACTCGGCGATCCTGGTGCGTTCGGATAACTCCTGGCATGCTGTCACGCCCGTGGTGAGCGGCTGTCATTCCTCCCGCCGCAGCCTGACGGCAACGTTCTACCGACCGGGGTCCCTCAGTTCCATGTGGCCACCGGGCGACAGCACTCCACTGCATGGATACCCACGTGCTTAAGCTCGACAGCACCTTGATCGACCGCGACGCCGCCTTGGCTCAAAGAGATGCGGCCATCAATGAGCGCGATATTGCCTTGGCAAAAGTCGACTTCCTGCAAAACACCCGTTCGTGGCGTTTCACTCGCCCCTTGCGCTCGCTGTTCCGATGGATGCGGTATGGGTTTGCCGCTACCCAGGAGTTCCCCGACACGGCCGCTGCAATCGTCTACCCGGCCGCACCGGAACCGTTGCCGAACGTTGAGGTGGAGGCTGATTTTGCCACGAAGGGACGCCTGGATATTCTCTGCTTCGCCAACATCGATTGGGCCGCACGCTTCCAGCGACCGCAGCAGTTGATGAGTCAGTTTGCGAGCAATGGTTATCGGGTGTTCTATATCGTCCCCGCCCGTGTGCCGGAACAGGGACAGCTCTATGGATTGACATCGGTGGCGCCCAATGTCTTTGAAGTGGTCCTGCAGCGCGAGGCGCAAGAGGCGTATTACGAAAAAATAGTGACGCCTGAAAATCATCAGGCGTTGCTGCGTGCCCTGGCTGCATTGGTCGTCGACATGCAGATCAGAACCGCCCTCTCGGTGGTGCATATCGCTTACTGGAGCCCCGTGGCACTCAGCCTGCGAGCCATGCATGGCTGGCGGATTCTCTATGACTGCATGGATGACTGGGATGGTTTCCCGAACATCGGCGAACAGCTGCTGGGCGAGGAAAAGACCCTGGTTGCCCAGGCGGATCTGGTGACTGTCTCCGCCGCGTTGCTTTACCACAAGTGGTGCGCCCATAACCCACGCTGCGTACTGGTCCGAAACGCGGTGGATTTCGCTTTTTTTCGGCAGCACTGCTTTACCAATGATGTGCTGAACGGGCTTGTCGGGCCTGTCATTGGTTACTACGGTGCTCTGGCGCAATGGCTCGATTTTCCTTTGCTGGCGGCGTTGGCGGACAGGCGGCCAGCGTGGAACTTCGTCCTGGTGGGGGATATTTTTGTCGACGATCTGGCGGGCCTTGAGCGCAAGCCCAATGTCCAGTTGTTGGGCCGCAAGCCTTATTCGCAGATGCCGCTTTACCTGGATCATTTCGATGCCTGCCTGATTCCCTTCAGGCTCTACAACGTGACGCATGCGGTCGATCCGGTGAAGTTCTATGAGTACATCAGCGCAGGCAAGCCGGTGATCTCCACGCCTTTGACGGAGATGAGCATTTATAAGGACCTGCTGTACTTCGCCACCGGGGTCGATGAGTTCATCGAGCAGATCGAGCGTGCCTTGGCCGAGCGCGACCTGGCCCTGTACAAGCGGCGCGTGGAGCTCGCCCGAGCAAACGACTGGAAGGATCGGTTCAATAGCATGCAACTTGCTATCGTCGGGCTGTACGAGAAAGTCTCCATCGTGCTCGTGACATACAACAACCTCAACCTGACGATTCAATGTGTAAACAGCATTCTGCGCAATACCACCTGGCCCAATTACCAGCTCATTGTCGTCGACAACGGCTCGGAGGATGGTACGGGCGATTATCTTGAGCGCCTGCGCCAAGAGGTGCCGACCGCGAAGGTCATCCTCAACCCCGACAACCGAGGCTTCGCTGCGGCCAATAACCAGGGCTTGCGAGAAGCCGACGGTGACATCCTGCTGTTGCTCAATAACGACACGGTAGTGCCTGGCGGCTGGCTGGACCCGCTGGTCAGGCATTTGAGAGAGCCGAATATCGGCTTGGTCGGGCCGGTCACGAATGCGGTAGGCAACGAAGCGAAAATCGCGATTTCCTACACCGACATTCAACAGATGCAAGATTTTGCAGACCGCTACACCGAAGCCCGCAAGGGACAGACGTTCGACATCTCGATGCTGGCGATGTTTTGTGTCGCCTTTCGCCGCAGCATCCTCGAAGAGGTGGGGTATCTGGATGAAGCATTCGGCATCGGCATGTTCGAGGACGACGACTACAGTCGTCGCGTACAGGCGGCGGGCTACCGGACGGTCTGCGCCGAAGACGCGTTTATCCATCATTACGGGCAGGCGTCGTTCAGGAAGCTGATCGCCAGTGGTGAGTACCAGGCCCTCTGGGACAAAAACCAGGCGTACTTCGAAAGCAAATGGGGGGCGTGGCAGGCCCATGTTCATCGTGACGAGCCTGGCGGGGAAACGGGGGAGAAGGCTGGGTCGCAATAAGGCCGGCACCGACACATCCAACATCATCGCAACCATGCCAAGGCTGTTTCAGCGCCCAGGCAAATCTTCATCCATCAGATGAAACGCCCGGGGAGCAAAACCAAGCCAGTCACTGGCGTGCGAATGGTCGAACACCAGGTCCTGGTTCATCCGCCCCACCAGGGCGCTTGAAAGATGTCGGTAACGTGGCAGGCAGCGCAAAATCGAAACGCCCACGCTGAGTGCCTTGGCGGAGAGGGGCAGCGTTCGCTCCGGGCGTCCCATGGCCTGGAAGATTCGCCGCACCATCGTGTGATACGGCAAGACTTCCCCTCCTGAGAGGTTGTAGCCGCCACTGGGCAGGCCAGGTGTACTCATGGCGGACAGACACGCCTGGATCACGTCATCCCCATGCACTGGCTGGCGCAAGCCGGTACCGCCACCGATAAGCGGGAAAAATCCGAAGCGTTGAATGAAACGTGCTATTTCCGAGATGTTCTTGTCGCGGCCAAAGCCATAGATCAGGGTCGGTCGCAGGATCACCCATTCGATTTGCCGTTCGATCGCCCACTGCTCGAGTTGTTCTTCTGCACAGATCAAGCGTTGCGCCACGTCGCGCTCCCGAGCGTCAGGCGATGCGTGCTTGGCAAAGCGGCTCGTGGAGGAGAGCACGACAACGCGTTTGACGTGAGTGCTGGCAAGGCGCTCCAGGTAGTCGGGCAGCACCCAGAGGGGGGCGAATGACAGGAACGTGTCCAGCGCCAATCCGTGCCAGTCGTCAGCCTTTCGCCAGGTCACACCGGGACAGGACACCGTGGGCAGGCTTCGAGTGAAGGCGCTCGTCAGGTGGCCGGTTTGTGCCAGCAATGGCAGGGTACGCTCGCCCAGGAGGCTGGAACCGCCCAATATTCCTATCCGCAATTGAGCACTCTTATCGTAGGTTCCATGCATTTCTAAACCGGGTGGTGGCGTGGCGAAGGACCACCAGGCCGAATCGAAACCAGACCCCGATCACCACACTGATCCACAGGACGGTAGGGTACTTGCGGCGAAAGAACTTGCGATAGAAACGCAGGAATCCCAAGTGTTTGTGCCATTCGACGAAATAGGGACGATGACGACTGCAACCACCTGATACATGCATCACCCGGGCATCAGGTACGAACAGTACGCGCCAGCCGGCGTGGTGGAAGCGCATGCACCAGTCCAGGTCTTCGCAATGAAGGAAATAGTCTTCGTCCCATAAGCCGACACTCTCGATCGCTTCGCGCTTGACCAGCATGCATGCCCCGGAGATGGCCTCAACGACAATGGAGGTGCCGGGTAGCGGCTCCTTGTGCAATAAAAAATCGGATAACAGCGATGGGAAAAGTACTGAGAGCCGCGAAAGTCCGAAAGCCCGCATGAAGGCGCGCCTGGGCGTGGGGAATACCCGGCGCCCACCGGCTTGCTCGCTGCCGTCCGGGTTGCACAGGAACCCTCCGACCATGCCGATCTCCGGCGCGCTGCGCAGCGCCAGTAGCAAGTGGTCTATGGCATCGGCGGCCAGCACGGTGTCCGGGTTCAAGAAAAACAAGTTGGGGGCCGCTGACAGGCGGGCACCTTGGTTGCACGCCACGGCGAAGCCGAGGTTGGCGGCATTGCGTATGATTTGAAGCGCGTCGCCGGCAGCGTGGGTTCGCTCCACCAGCATCAGGCTATCGTCGTGGGAGTCGTTATCCACCACGATCACTCGGGAAGCGCCGGCGGCAAATGCCGACCCTACACACGCCAGTAAAAGCTTGCCAGCGTTGTAATTGACGATGATCACATCACACTCGCCACGCAGAGATGATGTGGCCCATTCATCCATAGCGAGCAGTTCCACTGCTTCCAACTTCATCACTCCATTGCTCAAACCTGGATACGTATGGGGTCGCAACTACTCAGGTCTGTATCAAAGATAGCAGGTCCGTGCCCTGCGACCAGTTCCGGCCAGCGCTTTCAGAACGTTTGCCCCAAGGAAAACTGGAATACCTGCGTATCAGCGTTATCCGGCGTTCGGACCGGAAAGGCGACGTTGGCGCTCAACGGGCCCAGCGGGCTATACCAGGTCACCCCGACCCCCACCGAGCTGGCCATCTGGCTGAGGTCGACCCCATCGCATCCCAGGGTGGTGCTCAGGTAGCACTTGTCGGAATAGACGCTGCCAACGTCCCAGAACACCGAGGTACGCAGTGATTTGTTGTCTTTGATGAAGGGCAGTGGGAACAGGTACTCCACGCCGCCGGTGATGAGTATGTTGCCGCCCAGTGACTCGGTGTCCCGGTCGGAGTAGTAGGCTTGGCCGGCGCTGGCATAGGTGCCGGTGGCCGGCGTGTTGCGCGGGCCGAGGGTGCCGCTTTCAAAGCCGCGCACAGAGCCTTCGCCACCGGCGGTGTAGTTTTCATAGAACGGCAGGCCGTCGGTCGAACCGTAGCTATTGCCGTAGCCGAGTTTGGTGTGTAAACGCAGCGAGGTGGCGTCGGTGACCGGCAGGAAGGCCTGCCCGGTGTAGTCGATCTTGTAGAAGCTCAGATCACTGCCAGGCACCGTCGCCATCAGGTTAAGGCTTTGCGAATGCCCCCGAGTGGCCAGCACGCCTTTGTTCAGGGTTGATTCGGACCAGCCGAGATTTGCCTTGAAGTTGGTGAAGTCCTTGCCTTCACGCTCGATGAAATCGTAGATCTCATCGGCGCTGTAGGTCCCCGGTTCGATGCTGTCATGTTGCACCGTCATGCCGAAATTCAACCGTGAGGTTTCATTGATCGGGTAGCCGAGGGAGGTGCCGGCGCCGTAGCTATTGATGGAATAGTACGAATAATCGTCATCGTAATATTCGTTGTAGTCAGTGGCGTTGTAGAACAGGTTGTAACCCAGGCTCACGCCGTCTGGCGTGAAGTAGGGGTCGGTAAAGCCGATGTTGTACTTGCTTTGGTAGGACGAGCGGGTCAGGCCCAGGCTGGCGGAGTTGCCGGTGCCGAGAAAGTTGTTCTGGGTGATCGAGCCGCCAAGGATCAGGCCGGCGCTTTGCGAGAAGCCGACGCTGGCGCTGATCGAGCCGGAAGCCTGCTCTTCGACGCTGTAGTTCACATCGACCTGGTCATCGACACCGGGCACTGCCGGGGTCTCGACGTTGACTTCCTTGAAGAAGCCCAGGCGCTCCAGGCGGGTCTTGGACTGGTCGATCAGGTAGGTCGAGGCCCAGCCGCCTTCCATCTGGCGCATTTCACGGCGCAGCACTTCGTCCTCGGACTTGGTGTTGCCACGGAAGTTGATGCGGTTGACGTAGGCGCGCTTGCCCGGGTCCACGGCGAAGGTGATGTCGACGGTATGGTCTTCATCATGCGGCTGTGGCACGCCGTTGACGTTGGCGAAGGTGTAACCCTCGTTACCCAGGCGGCGGGTGATCAGCTCGGAGGTGGTGGTCATCAGCTTGCGCGAGAACACCTGGCCCTTCTGCACCAGCAGCAGCGACTTGACCTGGTCTTCAGGCACTTTCAGGTCGCCGCTGAGCTTGACGTCACGAACGGTGTATTTCTCGCCTTCGTTGACGTTGACTGTGATGTAGACGTGCTTCTTGTCCGGGGTGATGGACACCTGGGTCGAGGCGATGTCCATGTTGATGTAGCCGCGGTCCAGGTAGTAGGAACGCAGGCGCTCCAGGTCACCGGAGAGTTTTTCACGGGCGTACTTGTCGTCGTTCTTGAAGAACGACAGCCAGTTGGTGGTCTTGAGTTCGAACAGGTCGATCAGGTCTTCGTCAGGGAAAACCGTGTTGCCCACCACGTTGATTTGCTGGATGGCTGCCACGGTGCCTTCGTTGATGTTGACCTTCAGGCCGACGCGGTTGCGCGGTTGCGGCACCACTTCGGTGTCGACGGTGGCCGAGTAGCGACCCTGGGCAACGTACTGGCGTTGCAGTTCGTTGCGTACACCTTCGAGGGTGGCGCGCTGGAAGATCTCGCCTTCGGCCAGGCCGGATTGCTTGAGGCCTTTCATCAGGTCTTCAGTGGAGATCGCCTTGTTGCCTTCGATCTCGATACTGGCGACCGACGGGCGCTCGACAACGGTGATGACCAGCACATCACCGTCGTGTCCCAGTTGAATGTCCTGGAAAAAACCGGTCTTGAACAGCGCACGCGTGGACTCCACCAGGCGCCGCTCATCCGCGTTATCACCGACGTTCAACGGCAAGGCACCAAAGACGCTACCCGCGGAGACCCGCTGGAGGCCGTTGATACGAATATCGGAAATCTTGAAGCCTTGGGCGTGGGCAAGTGTGACATTGAGCAGCAGTGCAGCCGAGCAGAGCAGGCGCGAAAAATTCATCAAGATCTTATCCAGGACACATCGACAGGTGGTGTAGGTGGACGCGGATATCTCACCGCAAGACGAGTCACCGCGGGAGTGAGCGGGCTGGTGGCGAGCAAGCATAAAAGTTCGCTGCGTTTGGTGCGGTTAACCCAATGTCAAGTTAGGTAAAGGTTGGCCTGCGGCGATGACGGTGCGCGGCACACGGGCGATAATGGGCCGACACCTACTCAAGAGCGCCCCATGATCTCTGTATTGCTAGTCGACGATGACCAGGAACTGACGGGAATGCTCAGCCAATACCTGGAGCGCGAAGGCTTTGAGGCGACTGCCGTGCACACGGGGGAGGAAGGCGAGGTGCAAGCGCTGTCCGGTCGCTATAGCATCGTGGTGCTGGACGTGATGCTGCCGCGGTTGTCGGGTATCGAGGTGCTCAGGCGCATTCGGGCCGTGAGCCAGGTGCCGGTGGTGTTGCTGACAGCTCGTGGCGACAACATCGACAAGATCACCGGCCTGGAGCTGGGCGCCGATGACTATGTGCCCAAGCCCAGTTCGCCGGGGGAGCTGGTGGCGCGTTTGCGGGCGATCATGCGCCGGGTGCAGCCAGCGGATCGGCCATCCAGCGAAGTGATCAGGACCGGACCGCTGGTCCTGTGGCCCGGCAAGCGCCAGGCGCTCTGGCAGGGGCGCGAGCTGGGGGTGACCAGCACCGAGTTCAGTTTGCTCGAGGAACTTGCCCGCTGTGCCGGGCAAGTGGTGAGTAAACAGAACCTGTCGCTCAATGCCTTGGGCTGTCCCTTGACTCGCTATGACCGGCGCATCGATGTGCACATCAGCAGCATTCGCCACAAGCTGGGACCGCGCCCCGATGCCAAGGCCTGGATCCAGAGCGTGCGCGGCCTCGGTTACCTGTTGATCGCCGAATGATGAAGCCCCGCCGGCTGTTCTGGAAACTGTTCCTGGCGTTCTGGCTCGCCACCAGCTTGACGTTTCTGGTCGGGTTGGGTCTCTTGGTCATGGGCAGTTCCAGGCCTGGTGATTCTCATCTGGAAACGGTCCTTGCTACAGAAGAGCAGCTATTGCGACAGTTTGGCATCGAGTCGGGCCGGCAACTGCTGGCGGTGTGGGAACACCCGGATGACCAGGCCGTTGGCGTCTATGACAGCGCAGGTCAGCTGTTGGCCGGCACGCCAGTGCCGCAACCGGCCTACGAGCGATCGATCATCGGCAAGGACGGCATCGTGCTGTCGCTCAAGTCATCCCATCCCCTGGACAAAAAAGGCGACAGAGGGCCCAGCCACTGGACGCCGTTGATCATCGGTACGGTCATGAGTGCGCTGTTCAGCGGTTACATGGCGTTCTACCTGGCATGGCCGCTGGCCTATCTTCGACGCGCCATGAGTGACGTGGCCCAGGGGCACTTCGAGACCCGGGTCAAGCCGATCATGGGTGCGCGACGTGATGAGATCGTCGATCTGGCCGAAGACTGCGACCGAATGGCCAACCAGTTGAAGCTGTTGGTAGACGCCCAGCAACACTTGCTGCACGACATCTCCCACGAATTGCGCTCACCGCTGACCCGCATGCAAGCGGCCATCGGGCTGCTGCAGCAAGATCCAGCTCGCCTGGAAATGGTGGAACGCATCGACCGTGAGTCGGTGCGCATGGACACGCTGATCGAGGCGTTGTTGACCCTGGCACGCCTGCAGGGGCGACCGGAGAGTATCGAGCGCGAACCAACCGATGTGGTCGAGTTGCTGTCGGTGATCGTCGAGGACGCCCGATTCGAAGCGCAAATGAAAGGCTGCCAGGTCACCTTGCAGGCGTGCCCGGCGTTTGTCAGTCGGGTCAGCGGTGAGCTGTTGTATCGGTGTTTCGAGAACGTCATTCGAAACGCGGTGCGTCATACCCGGCCAAACACCACGGTGATGGTCGTGGCGAAGGTCAATGGCGTCGCAGATGGCTTGACGGTGCAGATCAGCGATCAGGGCGCGGGTGTTGAACATTCGCGACTACAGAGCATCTTCAACCCGTTCGAACGTGGCTTGAACGAAGTCAGTGCCGGCTTCGGCCTGGGCCTGGCCATTGCCTCAAGGTCCGTGGACATTCACGGTGGCACCATCCTGGCGCGCAACGAGCCGTCCGGTGGGCTGACGGTGGAAATCAGCTTGCCTCGTAGGGGGTGATCTTTACACGATATTACATTGACTTGACGGCCCTGTACGCCCCTCCCCAGTAGACTTTGCGCTCAAACTTACTCAGCGTTTGCTGGTGTTTCAGCGTGGAGGTGCTCATGTTTCTGGTTCATAAGAAGGGTTTCGTTCCCGGCAAGAGAATGGTCGACGGTCTGGTGCCTTATGACTTCTTCTGCGAAGACAATCCGAGCCTTAACCTGTTTGTCTTCACCGGTTCCGCCACCCCGGGCAAGGTGGTCGAGGAACAGACTCTCTGGGGATTTACCCGTCTTGAGCGTTTTGAAGCACTGAGCGGCACCCTGGTGTCGAACAAAAAGCAGAAGGGCTGGTTCCAGAAAGTCAATGTACTCACCGGCCCGGCCCAGAACGGCACGCAAGGCGTGAAGTTCCAGCGGGTGCTGAAAATCATCAAGCACACCGATGCATCGAGCCGGATCGCCAGCAAGGCCGACTACGAGATCCAGACAGACGAAGGCGACACCTACTTCACTCGTCAGCCTGCTGGGGGTGACGGTGCGCAAACCGTTATCTATTCGGCAGAACAATAAGCTCGATTTCAACGCGACGCTTCAGGATTCGCCGAGCTGAAACCGATAACCCACGCCATACAACGACTCGATCGGCTGCTCTCCTGGGCAAGCCTGTTCGAGCTTGCGCCGCAGATTACGGATATGGCTATCGACGGTGCGATCAGTGACCACCCGATGATCGGAATAGATCCGATTGAGCAATTGATCCCGGGAAAACACCCGCCCCGGGGACTGGGCCAGTGTACTGAGCAGGCGCAGTTCCAAGGGCGTCAGGTCCAGGGCGATGCCATCGAGTGACGCCTGGTAGCGGTCTTCGTCAATCAGCAGCCGGGCTGGCGCGGTGACGAGAAGTTGCGGGCTGCGCCGCAGGATCGTCTTGACCCTGGCTACCACTTCACGCGGACTGAAGGGTTTGCAGATGTAATCGTCGGCCCCCAGGTCCAACCCGAGCAGGCGATCGACTTCCTCCACGCGGGCGGTGATCATGATGATCGGCACGGCGCTGAAGCTGCGCAGCTCCTGGCACACTTGCAGGCCGTCGCGCCCCGGCAGCATCAGGTCGAGCAGGATCAACCGCGGCTCGCTGGCCCGTACCGCCGGCACCACTTGAAGGCCATTGTCCAGGCACTGGGTCGCATAGCCGGCGGCGATCAGGTAGTCGCGCATCAATGCGGCCAGCTTGGGTTCGTCTTCGACGATCAGGATCGGGCTGTCATGGGTCATGTTCAGGCATTCCGTGGCAGGCGCAGGGTCAGCCAAAGGCCGCCCAACGGCGAGTGCTCGGCGCTGAGGCTGCCGCCATGGGCCAGGGCGATGCTGTGACAGATGGCCAGTCCCAGGCCGGCGCCGCCACTGGCGCGATTGCGTGAGGTTTCGCCGCGGTAAAAACGCTCGAACAGCCGCGGCAGTTGAGCCGCATCGACCCCGGGGCCAGAGTCGAGAAAATCGATGCGTACGACGTCGTCCTCGCTGGCGGCACGAATGCGCAGCACGCCACCCTCGTCGGTATAACGCACTGCGTTTTCCAGCAGATTGCCGAACAGTTGCTGCAGGCGCTTGGGGTCGGCTTCGACCTGCAGCGGCGTTGTCGGCAATTCCAGCTCCAAACGCAGATGCCGGGCATTGCAGCGCTCCTGGAACATCGCCACGCACCCGTCCAGCAGTTCGTTGAGATCGCATTCGCTCTTGCGGTAAGTCAGCGCGCCGACATCGGCCAGGGACAGTTCGTACAGATCATCCACCAGTTTGCTGAGCATGCCGACTTCGCCTTGCAGCGATTTCATCGAGGACGAGTCGAGGGTGCGCACGCCGTCTTTGATGGCTTCCAGCTCACCACGCAATACCGACAACGGGGTGCGCAGTTCGTGGGACACATCGGCCATGAACTCCCGGCGCATTTTTTCGTTGCGTTCCAGGGTATACGCCAACTGGTTGAAGTCTCGGGCCAACTGACCGACTTCGTCATTGGAGGCCACCGACACGCGGTTGCTGTATTCCCCGGCGGCCAACCGGTGCGTGGCGGCGGCCACTCGCTTGACCGGGTCAAGCAGGGTACGGGCGATCCACCAGGCAATCAGCATCGCCAACAGCAACGAGAGCACGCCCACGGCCAGGCTGGTGCGCACCAAATACTGACGAAAGCGTTCACCGCCAGCTTCGGTCACGTTCTGGAACGGCGTCACCGCCAGCCAGCCGACGGTTTTGCCGGCGACCTCGATCGGGCGCATCAGGGCGTCGTCGGCAATCGCCGAGTAGCCCATGACCAACTGTTTCTGCTGATCCAGCAGGGCGATGCGAAACACCGCCCCGGTCAGGTCGGACATCGGCATGGGGGGGCGCTCTGGGTGGGTGGTGTTTTCGCCCGGTTCCGGGCGCAGGAGCTCGAACCAGCGATCCGGCTGGTTGCGCAGGAATTCCCAGTCGCCTTCGCGCTCGTAGGCGTTGGCCAGGCGGGGGAGCACCGGCTTCATGCGCAACAGGGCCTGTTCGTTGAGGTAGTCGAGAAAACCGTTGCCAAAGCTCCAGCCGTTGGCCGCCCCCATGCTCAGGATGACAAACAGCACGCTGGCCATGACGGCAATAAACAGCTTGGTGGAGATGCTCAGTTTCATGGGCTCGGGCAGTTCGATGAATGGCCCGACCATTTAGGCCCTGGTGCGATGAAGATTCAAGGGTGGCGGGCAATCTTCAATTTTCCTGCACATTTGCCTCGCAGTATGGCGCCTGGCTTGAACCATCCGTCTTGCAGAGGCATTTATGTCGACCAAATTATTCGCCAAATCCCTGGTGACCGCCGCCATCCTGGTGTGCTTGATCGTTTTGTTCATGTTGGGCGGTTGCTCCGGCGAGTCGGCACCCACACCCGAACCGCCCAAGGTCTCGGTGATCACCGTGCAGCCGCAAAGTCAGGCGCTGACCACTGAGCTGGCCGGACGCACCCAGGCGTTCATGGTCGCCGAGATACGCCCGCAGGTCGGCGGTATCGTCCAGCAGCGGTTGTTTGTCGAAGGGGCCGAGGTCAAGGCCGGACAGGCGCTGTATCAACTGGATGCTTCCTCTTACAAGGCCGCATTGGCTGAGGCCCAGGCGAACCTCGCCAAGGCACGCGCCACCTTGAAGTCGGCCCAGGCCACGGCCAAGCGTGACGCCCAGTTGGTAAAGATCGATGCCATCAGCCAGCAGGACAACGAGGATGCCCAGGCCAACCTGATGACCGCCGAAGCGGAAGTGCAAGTGGCCCAGGCCGATGTCGACACCGCACGCATCAACCTGGCGTATACCCGCATCAGTTCCCCCGTCAGTGGGCGCGTCGAAACCTCGACGGTCACGCCCGGCGCGCTGGTGGTGGCCAACCAGGACAGCGCACTGACCACCGTGCAGCAGTTGGACCCGATGTATGTAGACGTCACCCAGTCGACCACCGAACTGTTGCGGCTCAAGCGTGACCTGGCCAGCGGTGTGCTGCAGAGCAATGGCGAAGGTGAAGCGCGGATCAGCCTCAAGCTCGATGACGGCAGCACCTATGCCCATGAAGGTCGCTTGAAGTTCAGTGGGGTCAGCGTCAATGAGGGCACGGGCACGGTGACCCTGCGGGCGCAAATCGCCAACCCGGACCGGCTGTTGCTGCCGGGTATGTACGTGCGGGCGGTGCTGGAGCAGGCGCGGGATGACAAGGCCATCCTGATTCCACAGAAGGCGGTGACCCGCAGTGCCAGCGGTGCGACTTCGGTGCTGGTGGTGGTCGACGGCAAAGTCGAGCAGCGCATGCTGACCATCGACCGCGCCGTGGATAACCAGTGGTGGGTCACGGCGGGGCTGAACGCGGGAGACCAGGTGATTGTCGAGGGGGGGCAGAAGGTCCGGGTCGGTGAAACCGTCGTGGCACAGAATACCGGTACCCGCAGCCGTACGCAGAAAGCGACGCCTGTTGCCATCGCGCAGGAGGGCTGAACATGGCGCGTTTCTTTATCGACCGACCGATTTTCGCCTGGGTCATCGCCATCGTCATCATGCTCGCTGGCGCCTTGTCCATCAGCCAGTTGCCCCTGGAACAGTACCCGGACATCGCGCCGCCGACGGTGCGCATTTCCGCGACCTACACCGGCGCCTCGGCCAAGACCGTGGAAGACTCGGTGACCCAGGTCATCGAACAGCAAATGAAGGGCCTGGACAACCTGACCTACATGTCGGCCTCCAGCAGCTCGGACGGCAGCGCCAGCATCAGCCTGACCTTCACCGCCGGCACCAACCCGGACGTGGCCCAGATGCAGGTGCAGAACAAGCTGCAACAGGCCGAGTCGAGGTTGCCGCAGTCGGTGCAAAGCGAGGGGCTGACCGTGACCAAGGGCGGTTCGGACTTCCTGATGATTGCCGCCCTGGCCTCCGACAATCCGAGCGTCACCGGCACGCAGATCGGCGATTACATTTCCAGCACCTTGCTCGATTCCATCAGCCGCATCGACGGTGTCGGCGATGTGCAGACATTGGGCTCCGGCTATGCCATGCGTATCTGGCTGGACCCGGCCCTGCTGGAAAAATACGCGCTGATGCCTTCGGATGTCAGCACGGCCCTGGAGGCGCAGAACACCGAGGTTTCTGCCGGTCAGCTCGGCGCCATGCCGGCGGTGAAAGGTCAGCAGTTGAACGCCACCATCAGCGCCCGCAGCAAGCTGCAAACCGTCGAGGAGTTTCGCAATGTGGTGGTCAAGTCCACCAGTGACGGTGCGGTGGTGCTGCTTGGAGATGTGGCGCGGGTCGAATTGGGCAGTGAAAGCTACGATGTCAGCTCTGCTCTCAACGGCAAACCCGCTGCCGCCATGGGCGTCCAGCTCGCCGCCGGGGCCAACGCCCTGAACGTCGGTGAGGCGGTGAAGGCCAAGCTCAAGGAGCTTGAGCCGTTCTATCCGACGGAGCTGCAACTCAAGAACGTGATTGCCTACGACACCACGCCCTTTGTCAGCCTGTCCATCGAAGAAGTGGTCAAGTCACTGGGTGAGGCGATTGTCCTGGTGGTGCTGATCATGTTCCTTTTCCTGCAGAACCTGCGGGCCACGTTGATCCCCGCGATCACGGTGCCGGTGGTGCTGCTGGGGACATTCGGCGTGCTGGCGCTGTTCGGTTATTCGATCAATACCCTGACCATGTTCGCCATGGTCCTGGCCATCGGCCTATTGGTGGACGACGCGATTGTGGTGGTGGAGAACGTCGAGCGGGTAATGGGCGAGCAGGGGCTCTCGGCCCTGGACGCCACGCGCCAGTCGATGGATGAAATCACCAGCGCCCTGGTCGGCATCGCCCTGGTGCTCAGTGCGGTGTTCATTCCCATGGCGTTTTTTGGCGGCTCCACAGGCGTTATCTACCGGCAGTTTTCGGTCACCATCGTCTCGGCCATGGTGCTCTCGGTACTCGTCGCCATGACGCTGACGCCGGCATTGTGCGCGACCTTGCTCAAGCCGTCCGATGGTCAGGGCCATGGCGCTCAACGTGGATTCTTCGGCTGGTTCAACCGCACGTTCGAGCGTGCTGCCGAGGCCTATAAACGGCAGGTGGGGGGCATTTTGCAGCGCGGGCGCGTTGGCTGGCTGGTGTATGGGCTGGTGCTGCTGCTGATGGCCGTCGGATATTTCAGCCTGCCGACTTCGTTCCTGCCGGACGAAGACCAAGGCATTCTCATGGCCCAGGTGCAGCTACCCGTCGGGGCCACGGACAGCCGCACGCAAGCGGTGGTCAAGCAGTTAGAAAGCTACCTGCTCGAACAGCCGGAAGTCGAAGCACTGATCAGCATTTCCGGCCTGGGCATGAACGGCAACAGCCAGAACAGCGCCCGTGCCTTTATCCGGCTCAAGGACTGGAGCGAGCGCACGGGGGCGGGGCAGGATGCGGCGTCCTTCGCCCAGCGCGCGACTATGGCGCTGTCGAGCATCGGCGATGCCAATGTGTTCGTCATGCAACCGCCGGCCGTGCGCGGTCTGGGGCAGACGTCCGGCTTCGACCTGCAACTCAAGGACCTCGCCGGCCTGGGGCATGACACGCTGGTGGCGGCACGGGAAAAACTCATCGAGCTGGCCAACCAGGACCCTCGCTTGCTCGGGGTACGCAGCAATGGCCTGGACGACGCGCCGCAGCTCAAGGTCAGCATCGATGATCGCAAGGCCGGGGCCTTGAGCCTGAGCACCAGCGACATCAACACCACGCTGTCCACGGCGTTGGGCGGCACTTATGTCAATGACTTCCTCAACCAGGGGCGGGTGAAGAAGGTCTACGTCCAGGGTGAGGCTGCGGCGCGGATGCAGGCGGCTGACCTGGAGCACTGGTTCGTGCGCAACAGCAACGATGAAATGGTGCCGTTTTCTTCGTTCGCCAGCAGTTCCTGGAGCTACGGCTCGCCGTTGCTGGAGCGCTACAACGGCAACGCCTCGCTGGAGGTGGTTGGCGATCCGGCGCCCGGCGTCAGTTCCGGGGACGCCATGGATGCGGTGCAAGCGCTGGTCAAACAATTGCCGGAGGGTATCGGCTACGAATGGACGGGGCAGTCCTATCAGTTGCGCCTTTCCGGTTCGCAGGCGCCGTTGCTGTACGGGATTTCGGTGCTGTTCGTGTTCCTCTGCCTCGCTGCGCTCTATGAGAGTTGGTCGGTGCCTTTCTCGGTGATGCTGGTGGTGCCGCTGGGGGTGGTGGGTGCGGTGCTGGCTACGCGTGTCAGTGGCTTGAGCAACGACGTGTATTTTCAGGTCGGGCTGTTGACCACCGTGGGATTGGCCGCCAAGAACGCCATTCTGATCGTCGAGTTCGCCAAGCACCTGCAAGAGCAGGGCAATAGCTTGCGCGAAGCGACATTGATCGCTGTGCGCCAACGCCTGCGGCCGATTCTCATGACGTCCCTGGCCTTCATGTTCGGCGTATTGCCCCTGGCCCTGAGTAGCGGTGCCGGTTCCGCCGGACGTCAGGCCATTGGTACCGGTGTGCTGGGCGGCATGTTGTCCGCCACGGTGTTGGGGATCTTCTTCGTTTCTTTGTTTTTTGTGCAGATTCGCCGGCGTTTCGGCCGCGTTTCCACGGTTTCGACCTCTGTTCCATCCGCCCAGTCAGGTGACGCATGATCAAGTTTCGCTGGCCATTGCTGGCCATCCTCACGCTGTTCGGTGGCTGCATGAATCTGGCGCCGCAGTATGAACGCCCTGAGGCGCCAGTCTCCGAGCAATGGCTGCCGGCGGCCAGCACGCCCAAGGGTGAGGTGAGTGCCGACATCGAGTGGCAGAATTTTTTCACCGACAGCCGCCTGGCGCGCTTGCAGTCCCTGGCGCTGAGCAACAACCGCGACCTGCGCCTGGCGGTCCTGAACGTTGAAAAGGCCCAGGCGCAGTACCGCATCCAGCGCGCCGAGTCCTTGCCTTCGATCGATGCGAGTGTCAGTGGCACTCACAGTCGCACGCCTGGCTCGTTGTCCAACACAGGCTCGGCGGCCACCACCCATGACTACAGTGCGCAACTGGGGTTGAGCAGTTATGAAGTGGATCTGTTCGGACGGGTGCAGAACCTTCAGGACGAAGCCCTGGAGGACTATCTGTCCTTGACCGAAACCCGACGCAGCACGCAGATCAGCCTGGTGGCCGAAGTGGCGACGGCCTGGCTGACCCTGGCGGCCGACAACGAGCGTCTGCACTTGGCCCAGGAGACCTTGCGCAGCCAGCAGGCGACCTACGAACTGACTCAACGCAGCCACGCCCTGGGCGGCTCCTCCGGTCTGTCCGTGGCCCAGGCGCAAACTACCGTGGAGTCGGCGCGGGTCGATGCAGCGGCGTATGAAAGCCAGATCCTGCAGGATCGCAACGCCCTGCGGCTGCTGGTGGGCAGCGACATCCCCGAAGAGTTGTTGCCGGGTGCTTACCTGGAATCGGCCGCGGCGCTGGTGCAGGTGCCGGCAGAGCTGCCTTCCAGCCTGTTGCAACGACGCCCCGATGTGCTGGCCGCCGAGCACACGCTCAAGTCGGCCAATATCGACATCGGTGCCGCCCGTGCGGCGTTCTTTCCCAGCATCAGCCTGACGGCCAATGCCGGTTCCTCAAGCTCGGCCCTGTCTGGCCTGTTCAAGTCCGGCAGTGGCGCCTGGACGTTTGCCCCGAGCATCAGCCTGCCGATCTTCGATGCCGGCAGTAACCGCGCGACGCTGGACTCGGCCAAGACCGAGCGCGAGATCCAGGTGCAGACCTACCAGCAAACACTGCAGAGCGCCTTCAAGGAAGTGGCCGATGCCCTGGCGGATCGCAGCACGCTGGATCGCCGTATCGAGGCCCAACAGGCGTTGACCGACGCCAGCCGCAAGAGCTTCGAACTCTCCGACGCTTTGTACCGTGGTGGTTCGCAAAGCTATCTCGAAGCCCTCGACGCCCAGCGCTCTCTGTACAGCGCGCAGCAGGACCTGATCACCTTGCGCCTGACCGAGCAGAGCAACCGTGTGACGTTGTACAAGGTGATGGGCGGCGGCTGGAATTAAGGAGTGCTCTGGGAGGAGTACCTGTGAGAGGAGTGTCTGTGAGCGCCAAGCCCCCTTGTGGGAGCCGAGCTTGCTCGCGATAGCGTCAGCAGATTCACCATCCCTGCCAACTGACCCACCGCCATCGCGAGCAAGCTCAGCCCCCACAGGAGATTTGTGGTGAACACAGATGAATTGGAACCAGGCTCAAGCCGCCGTCGATTTCTCCCGGCTGTCGCTCGCGGTGTCGCGGAACAGCCGGGGCGACATGCCGAACGTCGATTTGAAATGCCGGCTGAAGTGGGAGCTGCTGCCATAGCCCCAGGCGTAGGCGATCTCGGTGAGCGAGCGGTGGGCGTGCTCCCGGTTGCGCAGGTCCTCGGCACAACGTGACAGGCGCCGCTGCCAGATGTATTCGCTGACACTGCACCCCAGTTCATCCTGGAACGCGCGGTGCAGGCTGCGTACCGAGCACTGTTCGGCGTTGGCGATGCGTTCGATGGTCAGGTCGCGGTCGCCCAGGTGGCGCTCGATGTACGCCTTGAGGCGGTTCTGCTTGAAGAAGCGGAAGTCGTGTTCGAGTTGCTTTTCTTCCTGTTTGTTCTTCAGCGCGTTATCCAGCAGCCCGGTGATGCTGTCACCGATCAGCCCGGCCGAATGGTTGTTCAGCAAGGGATATTGGTTATAGGCATCGCTGATCAGGTGCATGAGCATCCGCCCCAGTCCATTGCGACCATTAAGGTGCATGTCGGCGGTTTGCGCGAACTGCCCGGACGCCCCCTGGAACAGCAGGATGAAATGTTCGCAGCCTTGCGTGCTGGTTACGTTGAACGGTTTACCGCAGTCCACCAGGAGCATTTCGTCAGGGGCCAGCACGCTGCTTTGCTGGCCCTGCTCGAAATGACTGACGCCAGCCACCTGCATGATCAACATGCGCGGCGTATCGAGGGCGTCGACCGCCTTGCTCAGGTGGCGCGAATATCGATGGGCGCTGGCGGTCATTCGACAGAAACGCAACTGGCCCAGGTCCCCGTACTCCAGCCGGCCCTGGAAGTTGCTGTCATGCAACGGGTCGATGAACGTCGATTCCAGCCGTTTTATATAGTCCGGCGTACGCCCCAGGTGATCGCTCATGAACTCTTTCCATTTCATCAGGCGGTCGGAGCGAACAACCTGATCGGTGGACACGCAGGCTAAATGGTTCATTTTTCGCCTCTATTTATTATTGTTTTCTGACGGATCGGGCAAAGGGGTCGATTTGCCCGATCCGGGCCTGATCAAGGTTGCCACAGACTCAGAACGGGTAGTGATGGCCTCCGGGCTGCCAGGTCACCCAATGGGCACGAGTAAATTCATCCAGGGCATAGTGACCGTTGAAGCGCCCGAGGCCGGAATTCTTTTCACCGCCGAACGGGGCATTGGGTTGGTCATCGACGGTGATGTCGTTGATATGGGTCATGCCCGCCACAATGCCACGGGCGAAGTTCAAGCCACGGGCCATGTCCCGGGTGAACACGGCACTGGACAGGCCATACTCGCTGGCGTTCGCCAACGCCAATGCATGGGTTTCGTTTTCTGCGACCAGCAGCGGCATCAGGGGGCCGAACGTTTCATCGCGGGCCAGTTCCTGATCGGCTCCCACTTCACCGAACACATGGGCAGGCAGCACCAGCCCGGATGCCGGGCCGCCGCACAGTTGCTTGAGGCCGGCACTCCGGGCGCCGTCGAGCTTGCGCAGCAGGCCATCGAGCTGGCTCTGATTGACCACTGGCCCGATCACCGTGTCTGCCTTGGTCGGATCACCCGTCTTGAGGTTGCGCACGCGCTCCACCACCAGCGACGCGAAATCGGCATACAGCGAGCGGTCGACAATCACTCGGTTGACGCTCATGCAGATCTGGCCCTGGTGCAGGAAACGCCCGACCACCGCAGCGTGCGCCGCAACGTCAATGTCGGCGTCATCCAGCACCACCAGCGGCGCATTGCCGCCCAGTTCCAGGGCCACGCGCTTGATGTGTTTGCCACCGGTGGCAATACGGCCGACATTGCGTCCCACATCCGTCGAACCAGTGAAGGAAATCAGGCTCGGCACAGGGTGCTCGACAAAAGCATCGCCGATTTCCGAGCCCGCGCCGACCACCACGTTGAGCGAGCCCTCGGGGAAGCCGGCCTCTTCGAACAGGTGGGCAATCAGCAGGCCGCCGGTCACTGCTGTGTCGCTGGCGGGCTTGAGCACGATCGTGTTGCCCAGGGCGAGTGCCGGCACCACCGAGCGCATGCTCAGGTACAGCGGGAAATTCCATGGGCTGATGACGCCCACCACACCCAAGGGCTCACGGAAGACAAAGCTCTGTTCGCCGGGCTTGTAGCTGGTCAGGATCCGACCTTCGACCTGCATCGGCATCGTCGTGCATTCGCGCACCAGGTTAAGCGTGAACTGCCATTCCATGCTCGCCTTGATCCGGGTGCTGCCGGATTCGTGGATCAGCCAGTCGATGATTTCTTCGCGGCGGCTCTGGATGACCTGGGCGAGCTTTTCAAGTTGTGCGCCGCGCTGGGTGGGGTGCAGTTGTGCCCACGCTGCCTGCGCCTTTTGCGCCGCCTGATAGGCGTCGTCGAGATCGGCAATCGAGGCCAGGGGCATCGCCAGCAGTTGTTCGCCGTTGAAGGGGTTGCGGTCGTCCAGGCGGCGTGCGGAGCGTCCTGCACGCCAGGTGCCGTTGATGTATTGGTCGCCGTTGATGGCGTAGGGCGCGAGCGGTTGAGTCGTCATGGTCTTTTACCTTTGGAGGCAGGTGATCGCCTCGTTTAGAAATCAAGGGTGCAAACGCCGATGGGGAAATTGCTCAGCTCCTGATCCAGGCGCGGCCCCAGGAATTGAGTGTGTATTCCTCTTGTGCCCAGACGCCGGGCTGTCGGCTGGCATCGGTGACTTCCAGCTCAGCCGAGAACTCCAGGCGGTTGCGATCAGCATCGACCACCATGAAAAACAGGTTGTTGCCCGGCCCATGTCGGCCGGGCCCGAAGAAAATGGTGATGCGTTCCTTGGCGAAGCGATCACCCCAGTCGCGGATGTCATTCCATTCGTTGGTTTCGTAACAGTGGTGATCCCACTCGTTTTTCGAACCGCGGAAAAACGCCAAGGTGTGGTGCTCGTCGTCCGAGCGCAGGAAGCACGTCATCAGTTGGCCGGTCTGCTCATCCACGACGTTGTCCGAAACAGTGAAGCCCACCGTGTTGACGTAGAAATCGATCATGGCTTCCAGCTCCGTGGTCTGGAACACCACGTGTTGCAAGCGGCCGGGCATGCCTTGGCCCGAGGCCTGGAGAGCGGGGTGAGCGACGCCAAATATCGTTTGCCGGCCCTGGGGATCACGGATCAGGAAAGCCCCCGTTTCGAGCAGTGGCGAGTCGAGCTCTTCGATGAAACAGCCGTTGCCGAGCAGGCGAATCCGCAGTGCTTGCAGGCGAGGCTGACTGCCCAGGTCGAACGCCGCCGCGAGCAGGCCACTGTGGTCGGCGGGAGACACGAGCATGGCGCGTTGCGGGCCGCTGAGCATCCAGCTGCCGTCGGCTTGCGCCTGGCTATCCATGTCCAGCATCCGTCGATAGAAATCGATTTGCCGTTGCGCGTCCTTGCTCGCCAGGTGCAGGTAGCACAGGCGTGCAGGTGTGGAAGTCTGGAGTGTTTGCATAACCACCTCTGTGCTTGAAGGTTTAATGAAAGACGGGCGCGATGCTCGGCTCGATTGCGCTGCTGTGGGCCGCGGCGATGCCGAACAGCGACTGCAACGATTCGGCGGCCGGGGTTTCGGTGGCCTTGTCGAAAATCGCGGCGATATAGCGATCCGGGCGCAGCAGCAGGAACGGGTGTGAATCGCCCAGCAGGGTTTTGAGCTGGCCTTTACGGTCCTGGAGCACCGTGCAGCCGGGGATCGACGGCATGGCCTGGACGGACGCGGGCAGGATCAGGATGCGCCTGGCTTCAAGGTGGCTCCAGAGGCCATGCTTGAGTTCATCGATACGCTGGCGGGTCGGGTCGCCGTATTGAATCAAGGCGAAGCCGGCGCCGATGGCGTCATCGAGCAGGCGTTCTTGGCCGTGGGCGTCGGTGAGCATCGGTTGCGGGAACATCTGTCCGCAGGACAACGTGCCTGCTTGTCCCTCGGTCAGCACCAGGCCCCGGGTGAAGCGGGGTTTGGGCTTGAAGCGCATTTGCAGGAAGTAATCGCGCAACGGTGGCAACAGGCCGACCAAGGCGAATGCGCCACTGATCAGGCGAGCACGCAGGACGGTGGCCGGTGCCATGACCACGCCGAGGTTCAAGGCCAACTTGATCAATGCCCACGCATGATCACGACGCTCGCTTTCGTAGGACAGCAGTGCGCTTTCCGCCATTTTTCCCTTCAACACGCCGACCAGCTTCCAGCCCAGGTTGTGGGCATCGCGAACGCCGCTGTTCATGCCTTGCCCGGCATAGGGCGGGGTCAGGTGAGCGGCGTCGCCGGCGAGAAACACCCGCTGCACCTGCCACCGCTCGGCGACCCGGGCATGGAAGGTGTAGACCGTCTTGCGCACGATGGAAACCGGCGCGTCACTCTTGAAGGGGCGCAGCAATGCTTGCAGGCAGGTTTCGTCGAGCACCTGTTCGTCCGTTTCATCGGGTTTGAGCAGGAACTCGAATCGGCGCGTACGGTGAGGGCCGGGCACTTCCACCACCGGACGCCTGGCGTCGCAATACACACGGGTCTGCCAGAAGGGGTCGTCGTCCTGGTCGGTATCGACCACCAGCCAGCGCGAGGAGAAGCTCGAACCGACCATCTCGATCCCGAGCTGCTTGCGCACCGGGCTACGGCCACCGTCGCAGGCCACCAGGTAAGCTGCGTGGACTTCCATCAGTTGCCCTTCGGCGTCACGTACCCGCGCGCATACGCCGTGTGGGTCCTGGGTGAATTCCACCAGCTCGTGGCTGAACCGAGCCGTCAGGCTGGCAAAACGTTCGAGGCCTCGCCTGAGGGTGTTTTCAAACAGCGGTTGGCGAAACGCGTTGCGCTTGGGGAAGCCATACAGCTTGCCGGTCGGCTCGACCTTGCCGAAGCAGCGACCGCCGGGCCGGGTGAAGTAATGCACGCCGTAGCCGGGCACGACATCACGCAGCACGGCGGCATCGAGCCCGATGGCCTGCATGGTGCGCAAGGATTCGTCATCGATTGAAACCGCCCGGGGCTCGGTCACGGTGCCCGGCTTGCGATCGATGATCAGGGTGTCCACATCGGCTTGGCCGAGCAGGTTGGCCAGGGTCAGCCCGGTAGGGCCAGCACCGATGACCAGGACCTGGGTGTTGATGCGTTTGAGGGTTGTCATTGTTATTCCCTTCCGGATGGCTCAGCCCAGTGGCTTGGCGCGGTTGGCGAGCGCAGCCATGCGTTGCGACAGTTCCTGCGCCAGGGCAAGGATCTGTTGCCCTTGTGTCTCTTCCTGGGCGCTGTCGCGTTCTCGTACCGGGCGCACGCAACTGATGCTGCCGACGACCTTGCCATCGCCGTCGAAGATCGGCGCGGCCAGGCCATAGACGCCCGCGTCGACTTCACCTGCGCTGGCCACATAGCCTTGGCGACGCAGTTGCTGCAACGAGCGACGAAACGCTTCCCAGGTCTGGCCAAGTTGACTGGCGCGCACTTCATCGGGGTGATCGAGGAACAGTTGGCTGTGTTGGCGCGAGGTCATGTTGGCGAGGATCGCCTTGGACGTCGCTCCCAGGAACAAGGGCCTGGGTGAACCACGGGAGTAGCTGACCTCACTGAACAGGTCCCCGTGCTGGTGAATGCACACAACCTGGTCCTTGAACAGCCGGCAGATCAGCCACACCTGTTGTTCGCTCCACTGCGGGAAGCTGGGCTCAAGCGATTGCGCGGCGCGTACGAGGGGGTCGCTCAGGCGCAGTTGGCGGTCCCAGGTAATGATTCGCGCGCCCAGGGCATAACGCCCGGCTTCGACCTGGAACAACAGGTTGGCTTCGGCCAATTCGCGCACGTAGCGGTAGATCGTCGAACGGGTAAAACCCAGGGCGCCGCCCATGTCGTCCACCGCCCAGATCGGGCTCTGTTCGGTGAACAGGTCGAGTACCCGCAGCATGCGCTCCAGGCTCGAGCCTTTGCTGTCGCCATCCGGCTCGGGCAGGGCGTCAGGGGTGTGTAGGTTTTCCATGCTTATTGCTCGTCCACGATGCTGTTGCGCAGGGTGCCGATTCGAGCGATCTCGATCTCGACTTCGTCGCCTGGTTTCATCCACACCGGCGGCTCGCGGAACGCCCCGACGCCGCCAGTGGTGCCAGTGACAATCACGTCACCGGGGGCCAGTTCGGTGAAGGTGGAGCAGTACTCGATCAGTTGGCGTACGTCGAAAATCATGTCGCTGGTGCGGGTGTGCTGCATCACTTCGCCATTCAGGCGGGTGGTCAATTCCAGGTCCTGCGGATCGCCGATCTCGTCGCCGGTCACCAGCCAGGGGCCGAACCCACCGGTGTTCGGGAAGTTCTTGCCGGGGACGAACTGAATGGTGTGCTTCTGCCAGTCGCGGACACTGCCGTCGTTGTAGCAGGCATAACCGGCGACGTAGTCCAGCGCGTCGGCGTGTTTGACGTGACGGGCCGTTTTACCGATCACCACCGCCAGTTCGCCCTCGAAATCAAGTTTGTGGGACGCGGTCGGGCGAACGATGGGTTGCAAGTGGGCGGTCTGGCTGTCGGCGAAGCGGGTAAAAATCATCGGATAGGTCGGCATTTCCCGACCGGTTTCGCGCACGTGGGTGGCGTAGTTGATACCGATGCACAGCACTTTGCCTGGGTTCGGGATCACCGGCAGGAACGTCACGTCAGCCAAGGGGATACGCGGCAGGCGTGCCAGGCGCGCGGCGCCCAGTTCGTTCAGGCGGTTGTGGCCGATGGCCTGTTTGAGATCGCTGCCAAGGGTTGGCTTGAGCGATTCCAGGTCGATGACTTGATCACCTTCGACCACACCGTAGCTACTACGGCCTTGGACAATAAAGCTTGCGAGTTTCATGGCGGTTCCTGGAGAGAGGGAGGGTGCAATGAGGGTTAATCTAGTCTTGCTATAAAATCCTGTAAAGTAGGATTTATACAAAAATCCTAAAATATGGAATTTATGTATTTTTGGCGAGGCTGTACCTTTGGCGGACCTGGGGAGCAGAGGGAGAGGTAGCGGGCAGCCAACCGCAGTTGGCAGGGTGTTGTGAGAGGTTTGGAAAGGCTCTAATCCTGTGGGAGCGGGCTTGCTCGCGAAGACGGCATCACAAGCGACATCGATGTCGACTGTACCGCCGCCTTCGCGAGCAAGCCCGCTCCCACAGGGGATTTGCGTTTAATCGCTCGGTGCCCAGCAGCCATGCAGCGACATGCGCATCCGGAAGGGAATCCTGATCCGGGCAATGGGGCCGCTGGCCATGTCACGGGTGTCCAGCACCACCAGTTCACTGCGCCCTTCGGCAATGAGGTTGAGCAGGGCAACCACGTAGCCATCGGCTTCCTCTGCATCCGCCGAGCGCGGTATGAAGATGGGTTCCTGGAAGCATCCGCTGTCGCCGGGAAACCAGGCGTCGGTGCGGCCTGTCTGCAGGTCCAGATGGGCCAGCAGGTTGAAAAACTGGAAGGGCATCGGTCCATTCGCCGGGCTGTAAGGCCGCTCAGGATCGAAGGCGAGCAGGAACCCATGCCGGTATTTCCGACCGATGTAGCGATCATCACACCGTGGAAACTCGCAGGGATATGCCGTCAGTGGCTGCGGTTGAACGTCCTCCTGCGCGCCATTCAGGTCGAAGGTCCAGCGCATCAGGCTGGCGGCCAGGGTTTCAGGCGGTGGTACGTAGCCGTCGGCCTGAGGGAAGAAGTAGAAGATATTTCCGCCGGTGACCGGCATGTCCACATACACCTTGCCGTCCTCATCGAACGCATTGAGCGTATGCCCCTGGAAACCGTCCTTGGGCCCCTTGAACCAACGCACATCTTGCCCACGCCCGTTGCGCGGCACGATGGCGAACAGCTGGGGCAGGTCGGGTTGCCACTGGAAATGTGGCCCGCCGTTTTTCATGCGTTCGACGTCCACCGTCAACGGAATCAACGGGAACACGACGTAGCGTTCGGTCACCGCGAAATCATGCACCATCGCCGCATAAGGCGCCTGGAACCAGATCTCGTGCAGCAGCTTTCCGTCCGGCGAGATTTCGAAATAGGCCAGGTCGGGCGTGCCGTCGCCTTTGGCCTCATAACTGCAGGCCAGCAGGTTGCCTGTCACCGGATCGAGCTTGGGGTGGGCAGTGAACGTCGCGGCTTTGATCTGCCCGTCAAAGCTCCATTCGCCGAGGGTCTCCAGGGTTTCGAGGTCCATCGCCCAAGGCAGGGCATCTTCCTTGAGCGCCAACAGGACGCCGTTGTGAGGGATAACGGTGGTGTTGGCGGTGGTGTTGTTTTTCGCCGCGAGGGGGTCATTGGTGTAGACGTTTCGATAGACGCCGTTGAGCGAACGCCCTTCACGGCGCTGGGCCAGCAAGCGATCGGTTTTCACGTAGCGGCGTCGCATCGAGACTTTGCCATTGGCAAAGTTGAAGCGGCTAACCACGCCGTCGCCGTTGAAAAAAATGTCGTTACCCAGCATGGGGGGGTACTGCGGGTCTGGCGCCACCTGATAAAAAGTCCCACAGATCGAAACAGGCAGGATGCCTTCGATCTCAAGATCGAACACCTCTGCTTCCACGCGGCTGGGCGTGTAGAGAGCACCGGAAAATTCAGGGGTTTGAGGGAATGGAATACTCATCGGGCAATCTCGTCAATGTGCGGGTTCGTTCAGGTTCAGGCCGATTGCGGGGACATTGCCGGCCCGGAGGGCTTCACGCCGCGGCGAAAGCGTGCAACGACCAGGCACGAGATCACCAAGGCTAGCAGATAGGCTGAGGCGGCCAGCCATCCGACCGCGCGCAAGTGTCCCTCGCCCACGACCAGTGCGGCGCCAAACGGGCCGAGTCCCTGACCGATGAAAATCGCAGCGTTACCCAGGCCTGCCAATCGGCCGGAAGGGTCCAGTTCCGCCGCCATGGAAAGCAGGTAGGGCAGGCTGAAAAACCAGACCATATGGATCAGGCAGGCCGTGGTGATAAAGGCAACGGGGCTGGTGCCATAGACCATGATCAAGGTCGCCAGCAATGCCGTGCCGAAGCTCAACAGTTGCGGAAACAGTAGGCCCAGGCGTCGTCCGATCAGCCCGGCCAGCCCGGCGCCAAGGGCACCGGCAAGGATGCTGCCGCCGAGGATGCCGCCAATCTGCTGGGACTCCAGGCCGATGCTCCTGCCGATGCGTTCCTGGTACACCCACAGGGCGGAGTGGCCGAAGAACAGCAGGGCAAACAGCAGGATCAACAGCATCGCGGTGAGACCGAATGGCTGGGTCGAGCCATTGGCCGCGCGATGGGCGTCCGGGTAGCGCTTGGGCACTCTCCAGCAACCCAGCGCCGCGAGCACGCTGGTGATCGCCAACAGGGAAAACGCGCCATTCACACCAAATGCTTGAAGGACCAGCGGCATGGAGGTCACCAGCAGCATGCCCCACAGCAGGTTGCCGATGTTGATGACCGCGAAGGTCGCATCCTTGGATGTACGCAGCGCTGCGGTGGCATAGACAACCGCCATGACCGCGCCGCCGCTGGCGCCGCAGATCATCCTGGAAATGACCAGTCCGGCCTGGCTGTGCAGTTGTGTGCTGGCCAGGTTACCCAATGCCAGGATCAACAAGGCCACCAGGGCGAAGCGACGCCGGTCGACGCTCGCCATGAACAGGGCGCAGACCCCGCAAGCGATGGCCATCGCCATGAGTTCAGCGGCGAAAAGAGCGCCGATTGCATTGAGCGGCAGGCCGAGTTGGTCAATCAAGGCACCGCCCAGGATCGGTTGGATCTGCAGTGTCCCCAGGGAAATGACCATCATCAGGCAGATGGCGCCCAGTGATTTTTTGCTGTCGATGGAGTCGAGTGCGTTCATGAAGCATCACCTCAGGTAAAGAGCCCGCTCATGCGTGAGCCGGCCTACACGTCAATCAGAACTTGTGGACGTAGCGAACCTGCACCTGGTAATCCGCTCGGGAGCGATTCTCGACGCCGGTTTCTTTATAGGTGTTGAGCCAGAAGGCTTTGTCTTCGGTGATTTTCCAGAACAGGCCCGGGCCAAAGCCCAGCACCTTTTCCCTGGAGTCGGTCAGGGTGTTGCCGTTGACCTTGTCATCCGAGATCTGCCGGAAGTAGTAGCCGTTGATGCCGACCGAGACCTTCGGGAACACTTCGTACGAGGCGGTGAAGTTGGCCCATGCCGACTGTCCTGACAGGGTGTCGTGCACCGCTTGCCCTTCAAAGAACTGCTGCGAACTGCTCGCCGGATCGTCGTTTTTGAAGTTGTACAGATAGTTCAGTCGCCAACTCACCTCCCAACGGGGTGCCGGCATCCAGGTCGCTGCCCAGTAGGGGTTCAGGGAGAAGTGGTTGGAGCCAGGGTTCAGGTCTTTATCTTTGTCGTACTTGCCTGTTGGCAGGATGGTGTCGAAGGCCATGCGCTGCACGAAAACCGGCCGGCCGCTGGCGTCGACGATCGGATCGAACTGGACCTGGGGCCCCACCGTGACATCGCCCAGGCCGGTAGCGTTGTCCTTGAGCTTGGCGCCGTTGTCGCCGAAGTCGCCGTCCAGGGACACGACGGGTACCAACAGGCTCCAACCCAGGTGTGCCCCTCCCGCGAAGGTGTCGGGTGAGTAGTAGCTCAACTGATTGATCATCGTGATGACGTTGATCTTCGGGTCATCGAAGGCGCCGTTTTTCTTGCCGCCGTTGGTCCTGATGCTGCTGGCGGTGCTGAACTTCAGGTAGGTCTGGTGAGTCAGCCCGGGTGGCCCCGCAAACCCGTCGTAGAAGCTGGTGCCGCCCAGGTTGATACCGCTGGGTTGGCTTACGGAAGGTGGAGGAGGGCCATCGGCGGCATGGGCGGCAAATGACGCGAAGCTGAGTGCCAGGCACGCTGGCAGGGATTTGGTCAGGCTCATTGAAGTGGCTCTATTCTTGGAATTGTGAGCGGGGGAATGTCCCCTGGCACTTCGACTTTAAGACCCGGTGGTGGGTGATGCTTGAGCGCAACGGCCAGAGTTGACTGGGAGCGCCATGAACCGGGAGAAACCCGAGCGAGTTGCTCAGCCGCCAGAACCCTTTCTCCAGATAACTCATGCCCTGGTTGGCGCGGGCGAAATCGCGTTGTTGGATTCAGCCTGCGTTATCTTAGCTTGCCTGAGAAGCATGCCTTGTATGCGGTTTTTGCTCTGATGACGTTCGCTTTGGCGGGAACAGTGCTGGGGCCACATCCCAGCCGTTCAACTACACCCTGCTGGTATTTGCCACGCTGATTGGCCTGTTGGTGTTCGGCGAGCTACCAGCGAGCTTGCTCGCGAAGAGGCCGGCACATCCAGCATATTCATTGGTTGTGACCACGCATTCGCGAGCAAGCTCGCTCCCACATTTGATCTTCAGTGGACGTAAGCCCGGTTTAGAACTTGAAGCGCCCCACCAAGCCCTTGAGCTGCCCGGAAATATCCGTCAGACGCCCCGAGCCGGTCTGCGCCGAGTGGGCGAATTCCTCGACCAACTGGGCATCGGCATGGATCTGCGCGATGTGCCGGTTGATGTCTTCGGCCACCTGGTGCTGCTCCTCTGCCGCCGTGGCGATCTGCGTATTCTGGTCGCGAATCGAGTCCACCGAGTTGCGGATCTTGTCGAAACTGTCGCGGGCCTGTTGGATGCGTTCCACGCTGGTTTGCGACACCTGCAGGCTGCTTTGCATCTGCTGGGTGACTTCCTGGGTGCGACGAGCAAGGTTACCCAGCAGGCTGTCGATCTCGCCGGTGGAATCGGCGGTACGCCGTGCCAGCGCCCGGACTTCGTCAGCCACTACGGCAAACCCGCGACCTTGATCGCCGGCCCGCGCGGCTTCGATGGCGGCGTTGAGGGCCAACAGGTTGGTCTGCTCGGCGATCGAGCGAATGGTGTCGAGGATGGTGTTGATGTTCTTGCTGTCTTGTTCCAGCGCCTGCATGGTCTGGGTCGACTTTTGCAGGTCGTCGCTCAGTTTCATCACGCTGCCGGTGGCTTCGCCGATGTGATGCTGGCCGTCGTGCACGTCACGATAGCCTTCGTCCGCACTGGAGGCGGCCTGGCTGCAAGAGCGGGCCACTTCGTTGGCGGTGGCGACCATTTCGTTGAACGCAGTGCTCACCAGTTCCACGGCCTGGCGCTGGCGCCCGGCAGCGTCGTTCATGTTCTGGGCCACGTGGCTGGTATCGGCTGCGGCAGTTTGCAGGTCGGAAGAGGCGCTGCCGATGCGCTGCATCAGTTGCGCGATCATGCCCAGGAACTGGTTGAACCAGCCCGCCAGGGTGGCCGTTTCGTCCTTGCCTTGTACGGTGAGCTTGCGGGTGAGGTCGCCTTCACCTTCGGCGATTTCCTGCAGGCCATTGGCAACGCCGCGAATCGGCCGCACGATGACGCTGGCGAAACTGGCGCCCACCAAAGCGAAGACCACAGCCAGTACGGCGGCAATGGCGGCGATCAGCCAAGTCAGTCTCGAAGCCCCGGCCATCACTTCATCGCGCTTGATCAGGCCGATGAAGCGCCAGCCCAACCCTTTGGAGCTGACCACGTTGGCCATGTAGGGCACGCCGTCGATCTCGATCTGGGTCACGCCATCGCTGCTTTTGGCCAGCTCGGCATAGTTGGGCCCAAGGTCGGCCAGCGGCTTGAAGTTGTGCTTGGCATCGGCAGCGTCCACCAGGACGTTGCCGTTGGCTTCGACCAGCATCAGGTAGCCGCTTTCACCCAGCTTGATGTTCTTGACCAGTTCGGTCAGTTGCTTGAGCGACACGTCCAGGCCCACAACGCCCACCAGCTTGCCGCTGGCATCGGCAATCGTGTGTACGATCCCGATCAGCGACACGTCGTCCGGCGCCCAGTAGTAGGCGTCAGTACGCACGGTGTTGCCGGGCGAGGCGACGGCCGCCTTGTACCATGGACGCACGCGTGGGTCGTAGTTGGAGATCTTGGGATCGTCAGGCCAACTGGCGTAGCCGCCATCGGCCAACCCCACGGAAAGATAGGCGGTGGTTGGATGGCTCTTGGCGAATCTGTCGAAGATCTCCAAAAGCTGCTTGTTGTTTTCCGGCAGGGGAGTCTGCGCGGCGTCGGCGCCGGAATAGTTTTTCAGGTCTTTGGCGGCGACGATGCGCGGATCCTTGGCAAAGAACTCGACGTTCTGGCTGATGCCATCGAAAAACTGCTTCATGCCGTTGTCGATCTGGCGAATCTCACGACCACTGCTGTCCAGGAAGTTGGCTTTTGCGGCGTCGCGCAGGTTCAGCACGACAAGCACCGCCACCAGGATAACCGGGAGGCAGGCGATGGTCGCGAACGCCCATGTCAGCTTCTGTTTGATATTCATGACTTCTCCCGCGGAATATTTTAAGTGTTGGAGCGGCGGAAACAGCAGTGCTTGGCGTTGCGAGTCTCTGGAAGGGAAAAGCGCCCATGCCTACTGACAGTGTATCGACCAAAGTCGTAGGCACTTGAGGCTTTCCATTATGGCGCGGACCGACCGGTGGACGGCGCAGGCGCGATTGCAGCCGGCTTGACTAGCCTGGAAGATAGCGTGGTTTGCTCTGCGCCTTCGCCCTGCGGCTCAAGGCCCCCACGTGCAGCCAATCATCATCGTCTTTGATGTATTAACGAGGCCCTATGCCAAGCGCATTCGAGAGCGTACTCAAAAACAAGAACATGGCTTATCGACCGCTCGGATCAGCGCCCGCCAGCCAGGTGCCGATCCGCGTCGCGTTTGTATTGATGGATAATTTCTCGATGATGTCCTTCACCGGTGCGGTGGACGCGCTGGTGACCGCCAATCTGATGAGCGACATGCCCCTCTATGAAGTGCTGACGGTGGGGGTTTCAGGTGGGCAAGTCACGAGCGACCTGGGCATTGTCATCTCGACCGACATCGAACTGGCGCAGATGCCGGAAAACCAGGACGTGCTGATTGTCGCCGGGGGCTTTCGCGTGAAGTTGCAAGGCCATCCCTTGCTGCGGCGCAAGCTGCGTGCCAACGCGGCGTCTGGGACGATACTGGGAGGACTGTGGAACGGCGTCTTCTTTGTGGCCGATGCCAATCTGCTGGACGGTTTCGAATGCGCTGTCCACCCGGAGAGCCGCGCCATGATGGCCGAGGTGTTTCCCCATGTGAAGGTGTCCAGCCGGGCCTATGTCGTTGATCGGGAGCGGGTCAGTTGCGCGGGTGCCAACAGTTCGCTGCGCATGATGCTCCAATTGATTCGCCAGACGGGCGGGGCGGCGCTCGTGGGCGCCATCGAGGAAATTCTTCGTTGTGACGAGTCTGGCGATGATGCGACGGACTTGCCTCCGGTCTTCGTCGAAACCGACCCGACGTTGCCGGAAAGCCTCAAGCTGGCCCTGGAACTGATGTGGCAAAACGTAGAAGAGCCGTTGACCATTGATGAGCTGGCGGCATGCGTCAAGATTTCCAAGCGGCAGTTGGAGCGGCGGTTCTGCAGTTTTCTCGGTGCGACGCCCACGCGCTATTACCTGGAACTGCGCTTGACGCGTGCCCGCCAGCTCATCCAGCAAACCAATCGATCCGTGACCGAAATCGCCGTGGCGACGGGCTTCGTCAGCTCCCCGCACTTCCAGCGTCGTTTCCGGGATTTTTTTGGTGTGCCACCTGGCAGCTATCGCTCGAAATCGGAGCGCAAACAAACCGTGCGATGAAGGCGCAGGCAGATCAGAGATGAGTTTTCAGGGGCGCGAGGGCGTTGCCGCGCCGTAGCGCGGGAGCAATGTGGGGGCAAGCTTTACTCCCACACAGTTCCTGCGCGACGAACGCAAGTCAGGTGTTATCGTCTGTTTGTTTTTCGGTGGGCAGGTCTTCAGTTTGTGGCGCGGCTTTCGAAGCGGTCAAGGAGGTGTCTTTGCACAGCACTTTTCCGACTTCGTCGGCTATCGAGCCATCGATGATTCGCCCTTCCATCTGGTCGAACTGAGCTTTTTCCACCCCTGAAAGACTGTTGTACATCCCCATGTGTCGAACATTGCGGTTGGCGCAGTCGAGTTCAAGCTTCGTGTAGTTGGTGAAGTAAGTGCCCGATCTTTGTACGGTGGCCTGGATGGCTGAACCGCTGTCGACAAACGAAACGATGGAGTACACGGCATCCGAATCATCGTAGAGGTACTTGATGTTCTGGACGTCCGCAGCCGCACTGCACGCAATAGAGAGTAACGCGAGGGATATAACGGTTTTCATGCTTTCTTCCGTGAATAAGCAAGTCAGGAGAATTGATAGCAAAGTGAAATTATTTTGCCTTGGTGCGAGCATGGGGTCAATTTGTGTTGGAAGCATGCAGTGACCATTGGTCAGAAACAAAACTATTTTGGGAACTTTATAGGTCGGCCTGGCTCGTGGCAACAGACGAACGCATTCCGAGGCGGCCCGGTGCATCTTTCCTAATGCGCGCCCCCTCCATTATCAAAGCCTGGATTATTCAGGTCGCCTGACTTTTTTTAGATGTTTTTCGCCTGAAATACGTCATTGATCAATCTTTCTTAGCGTTATACGCAAGATAACCCTTGTGGGAGCTGGTTCGCTCCCACAAGGGTTCATCGGGTTGCTTCAGGGCATCTGTGGCAGTTCCTGAGGCCGCAGATCGAACACCAGCACTTCGGCATCCTTGCCGTTGCTCAAGGTCAGGATTTGCTCCTCGCGCACCCGCACGCCATCACCTTCCTGCAGTGGTAGGCCATTGAGCTCGACAGCGCCTCGTGCCACGTGCACGTAGGCATAGCGTTCCGGCGCCAAGGTCAGGGTGGCGCTTTGCTCACCATCGAACAGCCCGGCGTAGACCCGTGCATCCTGGCGCACCTGGAGCGAGCCGTCGGTGCCGTCCGGGGAGATGATCAATTGCAGGCGACCGCGTTTCTGCTCGCTGCTGAAATGCTCCTGTTGATAGCGTGGCGTGGCGCCACTGACGTTGGGCACGATCCAGATCTGCAGGAAGTGCACCGGCTCGTCCGCACTGTGGTTGAACTCGCTGTGGGCCACGCCGCTGCCGGCGCTCATCAACTGCACGTCACCGGGGCGGATGACCGAGCCTGTGCCCAGGGTGTCCTTGTGTTCCAGGGCCCCTTCAAGCACGTAGGAAAAGATCTCCATGTCCCGGTGGGGATGCTGGCCGAAACCCTTGGCGGCGGCGACCCGGTCATCGTTGATGACCAGCAGGTCGGAGAAGCCTTGTTCGTTGAGGTCGCGGTAGCTGGCGAACGAGAAGGTGTGGAACGAGGTCAGCCAGCCGTGGCGGGCAATGCCGCGGTCCGAAGCTTTGCGAAGGGTCAGCATGGTCAATTCTCCTGATGTCTGTGGGCGACGACTGGGCCGTTCGCCGGGTTCAGAAGAAGATTAATGGTTATCAAAATATTCAATAAGCGGGTGGAAAACGAAAGACTGTCCGTTACTGGTGGACAATCGAGAATGCCTACCGGCGGGTGCTTCGCTTCGACATAATGCTGACGAGAAACCCTGTGGGAGCGAGCTTGCTCCCACAGGGGGCATTTATAGTTTCTGGATTCTTTTGGCGTCTTTTTAAATGAAAACCGTTGCAATGGTGCTGTTCCCGGATTTTTTGCTGCTCGACATGGCCGGGCCTCTGGAGGTGTTTTCCATCGCCAATCGTTACCTCGCAGCGGATCAGCGTTATCAATTGCTGACGCTGGGAACCGAGCGCGGGCCGTTGCGGGCGTCCAACGGCGTGTCGGTGCAGGCCGATATCCATATCGACCAGGCATGGGCGGCCTATGACGTGTTGCTGGTACCGGGCGGGCCGGGGGCCTATAACGACCAGCATCCGGGGCTGCACACCTGGTTGCGGGCCGCGGCGCAACGGGCCACGCGCTACGGCTCCATCTGCACCGGCGCCTTTGTGCTCGGTGAGGCGGGCTTGCTCGACGGTTATCGCGTCACCACCCACTGGCATTACACCGAACGCCTGATCCAACGTTTCCCCAAGGCCCTGGTGGAAACCGACAAGATCTTCCTGCAGGACCGCCGCCTGATCACCTCCGGCGGTGTCACCGCCGGAATCGACCTGGCCTTGTCCATCGTCGCTCAGGATCACGGTCGCAAAGTCGCGTTGGATGTGGCCAAGGTGCTGCTGGTAGTGATGAAACGCCAGGGCGGACAGGCGCAGTTCAGCCCCTCGGTGGCGGCGGTGTCGACGCAGGAATCGGCCATTACCCGCGTGCAGAATCATGTGATGGAACATCTGGAAGAACCCTTCACCATCGAGCGCATGGCCGCGTTGGCTGCCATGAGTGCGCGGCATTTCGCCCGGGTCTTCGCCCGTGAGGTGAAGATGACACCCATGGAGTTCCTGCAAGGCGCGCGCATTGACCGGGCGCGTCAGTTGCTGGAAACCACCGACCTGCCACTCAAGACCGTGGCGTTTCGCAGTGGCTTCGGCAGCGTGCGGCACATGCGTTTTTTGTTCGGTGAAAAGCTCGGCCTGACCCCGGTGCAGTATCGCCAGCAGTTCAGTTGAGCCATCGGTGTCCGTCCAGGGCACTGTGATGTCCGTGGCGCTCCCTGTGCCAGCATTGTCCTGAGGCCTGCGCCTGCCAAGATAACGGCGAACCCTTTGGAAAGGATGCGCAGGAGCCAGGGCAGACGTGTCCGGTGAATCCGCACACGGACGCTCGCACCGGTTATCCGGCGCTGGATCGCCCATGAATAGTTTCGTCAAACCTTATAGCGAGCCGGCGGTGGGCTTCGGTCCGTTTGTCTTCTACCGGCAGCAGCGGCTGGTCACCCGTGACGGCCAGCCCCTCGCACTGGGCGGCCGTGCCCTGGATGTCCTGCAGGTGCTGGTGGAGCACGCCGGCCAGTACGTCAGCAAGCAAACACTCATCGCCCACGTCTGGCCGGACAGCGTCGTGGAGGCCATCAACCTGCGGGTGCACATTGCGGCGCTGCGGCGGGCCTTCGGTGATGGGCGCGGCGGCGCTCGCTATATCCTCAATCATCCTCGACAAGGCTATTGCCTTGCGCTGCCCCTGGTAGCGCAAGCGCGCGTTGAGTCGCCTTTCAGTCCACAAACCGAGCGACACAACCTGCCCAGGCGCTTGAACCCGGTGGTGGGTCGCGACAAAGTCCTGGGGCGGTTACTGGCGCAAGTGCCCCGTCAAGCCGTGACCACCGTGACCGGCCCCGGTGGGGTCGGCAAGACCACCGTGGTGGTGCGGGTGGCGGAACTGCTGCTCGAACACTTTAAGGACGGTGCCTGGTTCGTTGACCTGGCGGACGTCAGCGACCCCTCGCAAGTGGTGGCGCAAGTGGCCGGTGTGCTGGGCGTGGAGCAGGGGGCGTTGGCCCGCTCTCTCGAACCCTATCGGATGTTGCTGGTGCTCGACGGTTGCGAGCACCTGCTCGATGCTTGTCGGGAGCTGGTCCAGGCAGTGGCTGCGGCGCCCGGGGTGTCGTTGCTGGTCAGCAGTCGCGCACCCTTGGACTTGCCCGACGAAAGAATTGTGTCACTGCCGGGCCTGGCCGTGGCGTCGCCCCTGGAACCGGAGCATCAGATCGAGGCATGCCCGGCGGTGCAGTTGCTGATCGAGCGGGTCGGCGCCCGGCAGCAGGGCTTCAGGCCGGGTGGTCGCGACTGGCGGACGCTTGCGCAGATCTGCCAGCGCCTGGACGGATTGCCGCTGGCGTTGGAATTGGCGGCGGCCCAGGTCGATGCCTTGGGAGTGGCAGGGGTCCTGGAACAACTGGATCACGGTTTATCCCTCTTGAGCGTCGGGCGGCGTACTGCGGTGGCCCGGCACCGCAGCCTGGAGGCGGTGTTGGACTCGAGTTTCGAGCGTTTGAGCACTGACGAAAAAACCGCATTCCAGCGTCTGGCGGTGTTCGAGGGGCCGTTTACGCTCAAGGCGGCGTTGGCCGTGATCAGTTGCGCTGAGCTGAGTGTCGGGCAATTACCCTCGCTGCTGTCGCGGCTGGTGGGCGCGTCACTGCTGATGGTCGAGCCGCTTGCCGAAGGGGGGCGCTTCCATCTGCTCCACACCACTCGCGCCTATGCCATGGACAAATTGCGACGCAGTGGCCAGTGGCCTGTGTTTCATCGGCGTTACGTGTTGCAAGGCGCTTGGGGAGTCCGGCATTCAAGACCCCAACCGTCAAGTCAGCGCCTGGAGCAGCGCGCCGGCTTCCAATAGGTCTGGGGTCTCGAAACCTTCGGTGAAGCGTCGATAGACGGGGTCGAGCAGCGCCTGCGCAGCATGCGCCTGCCCTTGGCGCTGCCACAAACGGGCCAGGGACGTGGCGCTGCGCAGTTCCCAGGCCAGGGCCTGGTGACGACGGGCGATGCCCAGGGCGGCCAGCAGTTGCGCTTCGGCTGCTTCTTCAAGAGACGGCTCGTTCCGGGCCAGCAAGGTCTCGGCATCGGCCCGCAGGATCTCCGCCGAACACCAACCCGCGGCGCCACTGCGCGCCCGTTCGATTTGCGCCGGGCTGACGAAGTCGCTACGCAGGGTGACGGCGATGTCCTGGATCAAGCCGTTTGTCGGGCGTGTTGCCAGGGGCAGGCCATCGAGTGCGCGGTCGTAATGGCAGGCCCAGTCGTGGAACAGCATCACCGAATGTTTCTTGGCCTGTTGCTTCAACAGGTCGAGCCTTTCCCGGGCAATCGAATGATCGCCGGTGTAGTGGGCGATCACGCAACCGGTCAGCGCCAAGGTGTAGCAGATCGAAATGCCGTGGTTGATCTGCAAGGCGATTTGCAGCGCCAGGTTGGCCGTGCGCCGGGCTTTTTCGGCAAAACCTTGCAGCCAGAGGATGCGCGCCAGAACCGTCAGCGCGGCCACGCTCTGATCGTATTGCACGCCGAAGCCGTGGCTGAAGCGGCTGAGGTGACCGCTTTGGGCCAGGCGCTGGATCACCTGTTCGGCTTCGCGCCGCGCCGCGCCCTGGTCGCCGGTGAAATGCAGCGCCAGCACCCGCAGGCGTTGAGTGCTCAAGGACAGGGTCGGGTCGCCCTGCAAGCCCAACCGGTCGAAATCCCGGCTGTGTGCCAGGGCCTGTTGGTAGTCGCCGCAACTGAGGTCGACGGTCATTTGCCCGGACACGGCCCTCAGTTCGCCGGCCAGTTCCTGGCATTGCCGGGCCAGCTGCCGGGCCGTGGCGAAGGCGCGGACAGTGGCCGGCGTACCGCCCTCGGTGTGGTAGTTGAAACTGGCGTGGGCCAGTTCCAGGGCCAGGGTCAAGCGCGGGCATGGCGCGGGGCTGGCCCGCAATAATTGCAGCGCTTTGTTGACGTAGAGGCCGTGTTCCTTGAGCAGCGACAGCTCCTGCCAGAGGGGCAGGGTACGGGCAGTCAGGCGGATCGCGACGGCGTGTGAACCTTGCGGGCCCAAGCCTCGGTCGAGCGCCGCGCGGATGTCGTCGCGATAGTCGGCGTAGCGGGTGATCCACAGTCGGGTGGGGGTGTTTTCCCAATCGCTTTCCGCTTGTCCCATGAGCGCCAGGCAGCGCTCGGCATGGCGTTCCTGGCTGGCCGCCAATTCCCCGGCTTCGGCCAGTTTTTCCAAGGCATAACGGCGGGTGGTGTCCAGCAGGCGATAGCGCACCTCTTCATCGCCGATCTCTACATTGAGCAACGATTTGGCGACCAACTGGCTGACCGACACCAGCACCTGATCGGGCGCGACATGCTGGACGACGATCACTGCGGCGGCCGAGGCCAGGTTGAAACTGCCCATGAACACCGCCAGCCGCCGCAGGCAGGTCTGCTCGCAGGCCGTGAGCAGCGCGAAGCTCCAGTCCAGCGTGGCGCGCAGGGTCTGTTGGCGTGGGGCGGCGCCGGTGTCGTTGTGGAGCAGGGCGACGCTGTCTTGCAATTGCCGGTGCAGTGCTTCGAGGCTGAAGCGGCCGAGTTGTCCGGCGGCCAGCTCGATGGCCAGGGGAATCCCGTCCAGCCGCTGGCAGATGTCGACTATCAACGGCACCTCGCGGTCGCTCAGTTCGAAGTCATCACGGCTGGCCAGCGCGCGCTCGGCAAACAGTTGCAGCGCCGGGTATTCCAGGGCGGGATAGCCCTCGATGGGCATTTCCCGGGGCGGGAACGCCAGGGCATCCAGGCGCTGCACGTGTTCGCCTTCGGCGCGCAGGTCTTCGCGGCTGGTGGCCAGGATGTGCAGGTGAGGAGCGCCGCGCAGCAGGGTTTCGGCGAGCAGGGCGACGGTGTCGATCAGGTGCTCGCAGTTGTCGATGACCAGCAGCAGATGTCGCTCCTTGAGCTGCCGGGCGATGGCGTCCAGCGGATCACCGTCCTGCAGAGGCAGGTCGAGCAATGCGCACAGGTTGGGGGCGATCATGGCCGCTTCGTTGAGCGATGCCAGGTCCAGCAGATGAGTGCCGTCACGGTACTGGCCGATCAGCCGTTCAGCGACCCGCAGGGCAACGGTGGTCTTGCCGATGCCGCCGGTACCGACCAGGGTAATGAAGCGTTTTCGCGGTAGCTGGGCTACCAGGTTTTCCACCAGGGCCTGGCGCCCGATCATGCGGGTGCGCTGCAGCGGCAGGTTGCGCGTCAACGACGGATGAGGGATGTGCGCCCATTGGTCGAGCGGTTCGAATGACAGCGGCGCGACAAAACTGTAGCCGCGCTGCGCCACGGTGACGATGTAGCGCTGCCCGGCCTGGCCATCCCCGAGGGCCTTGCGCAGTGCCGCGACGTGCACGCGCAGGTTGGTATCTTCCACCACGCTCCTGGGCCAGACCCGGGCGATCAGTTGCTGCTTGCTCACCACCTCGCCAGCGTGCTCGAGCAGCACCAGCAGAATCTCCACGGCCCGCCTGCCCAGGCGCAACGGTTGCCCACCCTCGAGCACCAGGCGCTGGCGAGGATGGACCCGGTAAGGGCCGAAGTGCACCGTCTGTTCGACGGGCAGGCTGAGGTATTGGCTCATGTTGCTCTCAATGTTCTGGTCCGGTGCCTGGGCTTTACCCGAGCATATTCCTCAGGTTTTGCGTCAAGCGCAACGGCGCGGGCTTCCCACAGCCTGTCTGCCAGACACAGAACCCCGTGGCGTGGGAGCTTGCTCCCGCTGGGCCGCGAAGCGGCCCCAAAGGCCTCACCCCCAATCAATCTGACACGCCGAGGTGACAGTTCTAGGACTGCTGCGCAGTCCAGCGGGAGCAAGCTCCCTCGCCACAACAGCGAGGGTTTTTAACACTTCAGTTCCGAAAAAATTAACAACGTTTAACTCACGCAGGTGCCTCCCATGGCCGGACCATAAAGCGATCCACCCACCTCAAGGAGTCACGTCATGAGCACCTTCATTACCCGCGACGGCACCGAGATTTACTACAAGGACTGGGGCAGTGGTCAACCGGTGGTCTTCAGCCACGGCTGGCCGTTGAACTCGGACAGTTGGGAAGCGCAGATGATGTTCCTGGCGTCCAATGGCTATCGGGTGATCGCCCATGACCGCCGTGGGCACGGGCGTTCCAGCCAGCCCTGGGACGGCAACGACATGGACACCTACGCCGATGACCTCGCCGAGCTGATCGAGCGGCTGGACTTGAAGGACGCGGTGTTGCTCGGCTTCTCCACCGGCGGTGGCGAAGTGGCGCGCTACATCGGTCGCCATGGGGCTGCCCGTGTCGCCAAGCTCGGCCTGATTTCGGCGGTGACGCCGCTGATGCTCAAGACCCCGGACAACCCCGGCGGTCTGCCTGTGGAGGTGTTCGACGGTTTCCGCCAGGCCTCCCTGGCTGACCGTTCTCAGCTATACAAAGATGTGGCCAGCGCGTTTTTCGGTGCCAACCGTCCGGGCGCCAAAGTCTCCCAAGGCATGATCGACTGGTTCTGGATGCAGGGCATGCTCGCCGGCCACAAGAACACCTATGACTGCATCAAGGCGTTCTCGGAGACCGATCTTTCCGAAGACCTGCGCAACATCGACGTGCCGACCCTGGTAGTCCACGGCGATGACGATCAGGTGGTCCCCATCGAAACGGCTGGCATCGCCGCCGCCAAATTGCTGAAGAACTCACAGTTGCTGGTGTACCCGGGCGCGCCCCATGGCCTGACCGATACCCACAAGGACCGGTTGAACGCCGACCTGCTGGCGTTCATCCGGGGCTGATCAAGCCACACACCTGTGGGAGCGAGCTTGCTCCGGGCGTTCCGACGATGGCGGCGCAACAGTCAACATCGCCGCCGACTGACACCCGGCTATCGCGAGCAAGCTCGCTCCCACAGGATCGGTATTCGACAGGACCAACACCCATGAACCGCAACGATTTACGCCGCCTCGACATGAACCTGCTGGTGATCTTCGAGGCGCTGATGTTCGAGAAAAACCTGACCCGCGTCGCCGAAAAGCTGTTCATGGGCCAGCCGGCGGTGAGCGCGGCGCTGGGGCGGCTGCGGGATCTGTTCGATGACCCGTTGCTGATCCGCCACGGTCGCGGCATGGAACCGACCCCGCGAGCCCTGGCGATCCTGCAAGAGCTGCAACCGGCCATGGACACCATCTCTGGCGCGGTCAGCCGGGCCAAGGCGTTCGACCCGTCCACCAGTTGCGACGTGTTCCGTATCGGTCTGTCCGACGATGCCGAATTCGGCCTGTTTCCACCGTTGCTGAGCCAACTGCGCGAAGAAGCGCCGGGGATCATCGTGGTGGTGCGCCGGGCCAATTTCCTGCTGATGTCGTCGCTGCTGGCCAGCGGTGAAATCAGCGTCGGTGTCAGCTACACCACCGATCTGCCGGCCAATGCCAAGCGCAAGAAACTGCGGGACATCCCTTGCAAGGTCTTGCGTGGCGACAAGCGCCCGGGCCCCTTGACCCTGGACGAGTACTGCTCGCGTCCCCACGCCATGGTCTCGTTCTCGGGCGACCTGAGCGGCAACATCGACCTGGACCTGGCCCGCATCGGCCGGACCCGCAAAGTGGTGCTGGCGGTGCCGCAATTCAGCGGGCTACGGGCCTTGCTGGCCGGCACCGAGCTGATCGCCACCGTGCCCGACTATGCCGCCTGCGCGCTGGTGGAAGGCTGTGCGCTGCGCGCCGAGGACCCTCCGTTCGAGATCAATGCCGCCGAGCTGTCGATGGTCTGGAGCGGGGTGCATGACAACGACCCGGCCGAGCGCTGGCTGCGTTCGCGCATTGCCAGCCACATGTCCCAACCGCTGCCAGCGGCGGCCTCGATCGCCGCGGACGGAGCCCACCGATGAACATGACCGATGAGCGCCCGTGGCAGGACCTGGGCTTGTTGTTCCTGCGCCTGAGTGGCGCGTTGTTTTTGCTGTGGGTCCATGGGTTGCCGAAGCTGTTGCACTACAGCGTCGAACTGACCCGCATCGAAGACCCGTTTCACTTGGGCGCAGCACCGACCCTGATCCTGGCGATTTTCGCCGAGGTGCTGTGTCCGCTGCTGATCATGGCCGGTGTGCTGGTGCGCCTGGCGTGCCTGCCGATCCTGTTTCTCCTGGCCGTGGCGCTGCTGGTGGTGCACCCGCAGTGGAGCCTGGAAGAAGGGCAGTTCGGTTGGTTGCTGCTGATCATATTTACCAGCGTATTGATTGCCGGGCCCGGGCGCCTGGCGATGAACACGCGTTTAGTTGGAGTGCTTCGCCATGTCTGAATCTCAAACCATCGGCTCCCCTGCGAGCCCGGCCAAACCCGGCTTCGACGAAATCGTCACCCTGGTGGTCAAGCACCGGATCAAGGCCGGCCAGGACGCGGCCTACGAGGCTTGGTTGCGGCGCATCGTAAGCGTGGCCGGTCAGTGGCCAGGGCACCTGGGTGTGGACGTGGTCCGGGGCAAGCGGGGCGGATTATCGCTGTTCACCTGCGTGCTGCGCTTCTGTTCCACCGAGGCTATGCAACGCTGGCTGGACTCGCCCGAACGCCGTGAGCTGGTGGAGGAGGCCACGCCCTTGCTGGCCGACGGCGACCAGACCGAAGTCGCGCCGCACAAGGAGTTCTGGTTCGCCCCGCTGGCCGATGCTGCCACACCGCCACCGCGTTGGAAGCAGTCGGTGGTGACGCTGCTGGTCATCCTGCCGCACACCCTGCTAGTGCCGCTGATCTGGGGGCCGTTGCTGCAACTCAATGCGTTTCTTTCCAACTATGTGGTGGCGACGTTCCTGATCACCCTGACCATCGTGCTTTCGGTCGTGTACGTGTTCATGCCGCTGGCGACTCGATTGTTCGCACCCTGGATGGAAGCTTCGAAGGCCCACGAACACCTGGAGCCCGGCCATGGCCAATAACGACGATCCAACCGACCCGCTGCGCCGCCAACTCTTGGCCGCTGGGTCCTTGCTCAGTGCGGCGGCGGCTTTCTGGCCACGTCTGTCCCTTGCCTCTACTCATTCAGAAGGAAACCCGATGAACGCCGATCTGATTCTATTCAACGGTCAATTCCATACCGTCGACCGCGAGAAGCCCCGCGCCAGCGCAGTCGCCATCAGCCAGGGACGCTTCGTCGCGGTGGGCACCGATGCCGAAGCCATGGCCCTGCGCGGTAGTGGCACCCAGGTCATCGACCTCAAGGGTCGCACCGTCATCCCCGGGCTCAACGACTCGCACCTGCACTTGATCCGTGGCGGCCTGAACTACAACCTGGAGCTGCGCTGGGAGGGCGTGCCATCCCTGGCCGATGCCTTGCGCATGCTCAAGGACCAGGCCGACCGCACGCCAACGCCACAGTGGGTGCGCGTGGTCGGCGGCTGGAACGAATTCCAGTTCGCCGAAAAACGCATGCCGACCCTGGAAGAACTGAACCAGGCCGCTCCCGACACGCCGGTGTTCGTGCTGCACCTGTATGACCGTGCCTTGCTCAACCGCGCCGCGCTGCGGGTGGCCGGCTACACCCGTGACACGCCGAACCCGCCGGGTGGCGAGATCGTGCGTGACAGCAAGGGCGAACCCACCGGCATGCTGGTGGCGCGGCCCAACGCGATGATCCTTTATTCGACGCTGGCGAAAGGGCCGAAGCTACCGCTGGAGTACCAGGTCAACTCCACGCGCCAATTCATGCGTGAACTCAATCGCCTGGGCCTGACCAGTGCCATCGATGCTGGCGGCGGCTTCCAGAACTACCCGGACGACTATGCGGTGATCGAGCAGTTGGCCCGCGAGCAGCAGTTGACGGTGCGCATCGCCTACAACCTGTTCACCCAGAAGCCCAAGGAAGAACTCAGCGATTTCAAGAACTGGACCGGCAGCGTCAAGTTGCACCAGGGCGATGATTTCCTGCGGCACAACGGCGCCGGTGAAATGCTGGTGTTCTCGGCGGCGGATTTCGAGGACTTCCTCGAGCCGCGTCCGGACCTGCCGCCCGGCATGGAGCAGGACCTGGAACCGGTGGTCCGCCACCTGGTGGAACAGCGCTGGCCGTTCCGCCTGCACGCCACCTATGACGAATCCATCAGCCGCATGCTCGACGTGTTCGAGAAGGTCAACCGTGACATCCCGTTCAATGGCTTGCCGTGGTTCTTCGACCACGCCGAAACCATCACGCCGAAGAACATCGAGCGCGTACGGGCGTTGGGCGGCGGCATTGCGATCCAGGATCGCATGGCCTTCCAGGGTGAATACTTTGTCGACCGCTACGGCGCCAAGGCCGCCGAAGCCACGCCGCCGATCAAGCGCATGCTCGCCGAAGGCGTGCCGGTGGGCGCCGGCACCGACGCCACTCGCGTTTCCAGTTACAACCCCTGGACCTCGCTGTACTGGATGGTCAGCGGGCGCACGGTCGGCGGCCTTTCGTTGCACGAAGAGGGCTTGCCGCGCCTGACCGCGTTGGAACTGTTCACCCATGGCAGCGCCTGGTTCTCGTCGGAGCAGGGCAAGAAAGGCCAGATCAAGGTCGGCCAACTGGCGGACCTGGCGGCCCTGAGCGCGGATTTCTTCAGCGTCGAGGAAGAAGCCATCAAGTGGATCGAGTCGGTACTGACCGTGGTCGACGGCAAGGTGGTGTACGCCGCCGGCGACTTCGAAAAGCTCGGGCCGGCCAGCGTCCCGGTGCTGCCGGACTGGTCGCCGGTGGTCAAGGTCCCGGGCCACTGGCGCCCGACCTCACCGTTGCAGGCTCAGGTCCACCAGTGCAGCGGCCCGTGCACGGTGCATGCCCACAGCCATGAACGGGCGCGGTTGTCGAACGTCCCGGTCAGCGATTTCCAAGGCTTCTGGGGCGCGTTTGGCTGTTCCTGCTTTGCCTTTTAACTGATCCACACAGATCTCCCACCAGGTTTTGTAACATCCATCCCAAAGGAGTCATCCCATGAGCAACGTTCCCGCCTACAACCGTCTGAACAAAGACGACGCGGTCGTCCTGCTGGTCGATCACCAGACCGGCCTGATTTCCCTGGTCCAGGACTTCTCGCCCAACGAGTTCAAGAACAACGTGCTGGCCTTGGCCGACCTGGCGAAGTTCTTCGAACTGCCCACCATCCTCACCACCAGCTTTGAAAAAGGCCCTAACGGCCCGATCGTGCCGGAACTCAAGGAGATGTTCCCGGATGCGCCGTACATCCCGCGTCCAGGCCAGATCAATGCCTGGGACAACGAAGACTTCGTCAAGGCGATCAAGGCCACCGGCCGCAAGCAACTGATCATCGCTGGCGTGGTCACCGATGTCTGCGTGGCGTTCCCGACCCTGTCGGCGCTGGCTGAAGGTTTCGACGTGTTCGTCGTCACCGACGCTTCGGGTACGTTCAACGAAACCGTGCAACAGGCCGCCTGGGTACGCATGACCGCTGCCGGCGCGCAGATGATGAACTGGTTCTCGGTGGCCTGTGAGCTGCACCGCGACTGGCGCAACGACATCGAAGGCCTGGGCAACCTGCTGTCCCAGCGCATTCCGAACTACCGCAACCTGATGAACAGCTACTCGGCGCTGACGGCCAAGTAAGCTGCTTTCTTGCTGAACGGATGCCCGCCAACGTGCGGGCATCTTTTTGTCTGGCAATTAACCTTGTGGCGAGGGGATTTATCCCCGCTGGGCTGCGCAGCGGCCCCAAAGTCAGCCAACCAGTTGTGGCAGAATGTGCCCATGATTCATTACCGGGTCTGCTGCGCAGCCCAGCGGGGATAAATCCCCTCGCCACAGTTCTGTGTTCGGCTGACACCTTCCGTCTACTTGGAAAGAAATGAACCCCTTCGAAGAAATGCGCATCTTTGCCCAGGTCATGGAGTCGGGCAGTTTCACCGCAGCGGCGGAAAAGTTGGGGCTGTCCAAGCAGTTCGTCAGCCGCAAGCTGATGGAACTGGAACAGCGCCTGGGCGTGCGCCTGCTCAATCGCTCGACCCGGCGGCTGGATGTCACGCCCCTGGGCCAGCGCTATCACGAAGCGGCGCTGCGTCTGCTCAATGAGCTCGAACAGGTGGAGCAGGGCATCAGCGGCCAGACCAGCGAGCCCCGCGGCACCATTCGGCTCAGCGCACCGTTGTCCTTCGCCATGGCGCACCTGGGCAGCCTGCTGCCGCTGTTTCTGCAGCGCTATCCGGGCGTCAGCGTCGAGGTGGACCTGAGCGACCGCTCGGTGGATCTGCTGGGGGAGGGTTATGACCTCGCGCTGCGCATCGGCGTGCTGGAGGATTCGACGCTGATTGCCCGGCGCATCGCGACTATCGAGCGGGTGTACTGCGCCAGCCCCGCCTACCTGGCGCAAAAAGGCACACCCGCGCGGCCTGAAGACCTGCGCAATCACGACTGCTTGCCCTATGGTCACAGCCGTCAGGTGCAGTGGCGTTTCGTGGGGGCCGGCAAACCGCTGACCCTGGAGGTCACGGGACGCATGCGCGCCAATAACGGGGACTTGCTCAGGGACGCGGCCATCGCCGGCATGGGCATCACCTATCTGCCTGCTTTCATCCTCGGCGATGCCTTGAAGGATGGGCGGCTGATCAAGGTCCTGGAAGGCTTCGAGACCGAACCGTTGGCGCTGTCGGCGGTGTATCCCCAGCATCGGCAAAGTGCACGCCCGGTGCAGGCGTTGGTGGAATTCTTGCGTGAACAAATGCAATAAAGCGCCGCAGTGCATTCAGCCGTCACATGACGGCTGAAGCATCTACCGCGCTCTGATCAGGCGGCGAGGTTGGCGCTGCTCAGTTCTTTTTTGTACTGCGCTTTCATGGCTTCCATGTCTGCACCCAAGGCATCGAGTTTTGCCTTGCCCAACAATTTTTTCGCATGGGGGAACATCTCCTTTTCTTCTTCCTCGATGTGATGCTCGAGCAGTTCCTTGACCACTTTCACCCGACCGGCGAATTCCGGCTGGGTTGGATCGGTGGCTTTGAGGTCCGGCAGCACCAGCGAGTCGACGGTACGGTGTTCTTCCTTGGCCTCGTAATACATTTCAGCCTCGTCCTTGCCACCGGCCTGCTTGAAAGCCGGATAAAGAATTTCTTCTTCCAGGCGGGTGTGGATGGAAATTTCCATTTCCAGTTTCGCCAACAGGTCGGTGCGTTTTTTCACGGCGCGTTCAGTCGACTCGCTCAGTTGAGTCAGGATGGCTTTGACGCGTTCGTGGTCGGCTTTCAACAGATCGATGGCATTCATAGGTAGCTCCTCGGCAATACACGGAAGCGGGCAGGCTTCGAGCGCCTACGCCGCGTAAGAGCTGAATTGCATCAGCTGTGCCAGCCGAAGATCGATTTAAAAACTCTTTAAAAACAATAAGTTGGAACGAAAATAATTTCCGGCGTCGTGCAAGCTGCATGAGCGGGCTGCAAAATGCGTTGCACTTTGCGCGGGTGGCTAGACATTTTCGATCCGCTGTCGGACCCGACTGGCGATTGCCAGGCAGGACGTCAGCCCAGGCGACTCGATGCCGAGCAGGTTGATCAACCCAGGCACCCGGTGTTCGGCCTCGCTGCTGATGACAAAGTCGTGGGCCGGCTCGCCGGGGGCGGAAATCTTCGGGCGGATGCCGCTGTACGCCGGTTGCAGGCTCTGGTCCGGCAGGCCCGGCCAATAATTGCGGATCGCCGGGTAAAACGCTTCGGCCCGGGCCGGATCCACTCGGTAGTCCTCGCAGTCGACCCATTCGGTGTCCGGGCCGAAACGCGCCTGGCCGGCCAGGTCCAACGTCATGTGGATGCCCAGGCCGGCGGCTTCCGGGGCGGGATAGACCAAGTGCCGGAACGGTGCTCGCCCGGCGAGGCTGAAGTAGTTGCCCTTGCACAAAAAGTCTTCGGGCACCGATTGCATCTCCAGGCCTTCGATGCGGCGGGCGAGAGCAGGTGCCTGGAGGCCCGCGGCGTTGATCAGCAGGCGACAGGACAAGGTCATCTGCGCCGTGCCGCTCAATTCCAGGATGAAGCCCCCAGTGATGATGCGAGCGCCCAGTAAAGGCGTACGGAAAGCAATGTTCGCCCCAGCCGCTTCGGCGTCACCCTGCAAGGCGAGCATCAGAGCGTGGGAATCGACGATACCGGTGGAAGGCGAATACAGCGCGGCGACACAGGCCAGGGCCGGTTCCAGTGCCTGCGCCTGTTCTTGGTCGAGCAGGCGCAGGTCGTCCACGCCGTTCTTCAAGCCCCGCTCAAGCAATATTTCGAGTCCGCCCACCTGTGCCTGATCCGTGGCAACGATCAGCTTGCCGAGCCGGTGGGTAGCGACGCCATGGCTTTCACAATAGGTGTACAACCGGTGCCGGCCTTCGACGCACAGCTGCGCCTTGAGACTGCCCGGCGGATAATAGATGCCCGCATGGATGACTTCGGAGTTGCGCGAGCTGATGCCCATGCCGATGGCTTCGGTGGCTTCGATCAGCAGCACTTCATGCCCGGCACGCGCCATCTCTCGCGCCACGGCGAGCCCAACGACGCCAGCGCCCACGACCACGCATTCAAAATCGAAGTTCAACCTTGTCTCTCCTTCCGGGCCTGCAAGTTAGCCTTTCATAGCGCAGGTTTGATTTGGTCGCTCACGCTCTCAGCCCTGGGGGCAGGTAGCCTGAGGCCAGCCGACACGCGCTGCACGCAGGAGGCTGGCTTTAACGACCATGCGGTGAAAGGGGGCAATAACGAAGATGTAGGCCCGGCCCAGACGGTTGTGGCACTGGACCACGGTTGAAAGAACCAGTTGGCGACGGCCTTCTGGCTCTGCCTCACCAGAACACAGGATCGATATCCGGAAGTCGAGGTGCTTGTCGTCCTCGCCCAATACGATTTCAGTCTGGTTCGTGCTGTAGACCTTGAAGATGCCAACCCGATTGGCAAGGGTTGCCAAGTGTCTGGCTGTCTTGAGACCAAAACCGGCAACGACAGTGTCTCGGACTTTCAGGAGCCATCCGATCCAGGATGGCTGGTGGGAAAAGATGAATCGAGCCAGCAGATCTGGATTGCTGGATGTGCCCGCAGGGAGCCGAATCGCAAAAGCGTCCGCCAGGTTCATCGACTTGTAAAGGTGGGTGATGCCGGACCTCGAGGGGACTGGCACGGCCGTGATGAGCTCAAATTCTCGGGGCATCGGGGATCTCTCCTGAGTTCTAACTACCAATTCGGCGACAGGCCATGTCGCGTTTCTTGTTGGGCGGCGCCCACTTCTCCCTGTCGGATACTGAGCCCGATCAAGGCATCATAGAGTGCTTGCTGCCCAGCCGGTAGAACAGGGAGCAACGTCGCACGGCGTTTGTCGGCATCGAACCAGGATTCAACCAACCATCCCACCAGATAGAGCGCCGAAAGGCATCCGCCAGCGGTTGCAACGTTTCCCTGGCATACAAGCGGTTGATCCATGGACTCAAGTCCCAGCGCTTGCAGGCTCGCTCGTGCATCCGGGTGTGTAGTGGCTGGGCCGCTGAGTAGCCCAAGCCGTTCGAGAATGAACGCTCCGGCGCATATGGAGCCAATTCGCTGGCGTCTGGCATCAAGTTCAAACGACGGCAGGAAATCCGGGGCGGCAAGTGCAGCGGGTATCCCTTCCTTGCCGCTGACGAACAATACCGCGTCAGCACTGTTGGCCTCGGAAAGTGGACCGTGTACCGGGACAGGCAGGCCGTGCGCCGATCGCACGATAGCGCTGGAACCCAATATTCGGACGTGCCAATCCTCAGTGTTGCGGCCTAAGATGTCCCACATCAGGAATAGGTCGATATCAGTGAATTGGTCGAAAGCAACCAGAACGATTTTCTTCAAGGCGAGCTCCATGAAAAGTGCTGGCGTGCAAAACGCAACGGCCATCTTTGCGGGTGTTCGCAGCGTACTGATCGGTTACGCACCCTACACAGTCTGTATGGTGCTCAATAGGGAGCGAAATGATCGGTGGGAAAGCTAACGCGTCACCATTGGATCGCGGCTGGTTTTGAGGCCCTCGACCAAATAGGGCATACCGGTGTTTCGGCCGAGAGTCTATCGCGCCGATTGAATGTGACCCGCGGATCGTTCTACCACCATTTCCGCAATCGCGAAGATTTTGTCCGCACCTTGCTGGCCGCTTGGGAAGAAGACTACACGGAGCGCATGCTCGCTTATGCGGGGCAGGGCAGTAGCGCGGGTGAAATCCTGAAACGCTATTTGAGTATTGCCGCCGAGAAACAACCGGGGCGGGAAGTTTCCATCCGCGCCTGGTCGCTGCATGATCCGTTGGTAGGCGAGTTTCAGCAGCGTGTTGACACAAGAAGACTGGACTTCGCGATACGGACGTGCCGCCGCTTGGTCCATATGCCAGGCGAAGCAGAAGTGATAGGTCAGATGGCCCATCTGTGCCTGATTGGTGGTCAACAGGCAGGACTGCGGCGTGATGCCGCTCGCTTCAACCGTTTCCTGCATGGCGCCTTTTCACTTTTCGAAAGGGCGCTTCCACCGTGGCGGGCTGGGTCATGAGCTAAATCGGGCAACTGAATAAATAGCATTCCAGTGCTAGCGCCCATGCCACTGGCCTGCGGCACTAAAGGGTGTTTCCCTTGCGCAAAAAAAACGGCACCCCAAAGGTGCCGTTTCTGTTTTCTACGAGCTACCGCTAGGCGATCAGCCCGTCAAGCCAGCCTGCTGAACCAGGGTCAACAACGGCTGCGGGTACACGCCGAGGAAGAACGCCAATACGGCGATGGCCAGCAGCATCACGCCGCCTGCCTTCTGTTCCCAGTGCAGCTCGGCGTCGTGGCGACGCAGGTTCGGTTCCATCAGGTACAGGGTGACCATGACGCGCAGGTAGTAGAACACGCCGATGGCACTGCCCAGCACCAGGGAGCCGACCAGCCACCATTGGTGAGCCTCGACGCCGGTGGCGATGATGTAGAACTTGCCGATGAAGCCGGCGGTCAGCGGGATGCCGGCCAGGGACAGCATCATCACGGTCAGCACGGCGGTCAGGTACGGACGGCGCCAGAACAGGCCGCGGTACTCGTACAGGGCGTCGGCGTCGCGGCCGTTGTACGGCGAGGACATCAGGGTGATCACGCCGAAGGCGCCGAGGCTGGTGATCACGTAGGTGACCAGGTACACGCCGATGGCTTCCACGGCCAGGCCTTTGCTGGCGATCAGGGCGATCAGCAGGTAGCCGAAGTGGGCAATGGACGAGTAACCCAGCAGACGCTTGAGGTTGCTCTGGGTCAGCGCCAACAGGTTACCGAACAGGATCGACGCGATGGCGATGAGGGTCAGCACGTTGCTCAGCACACCGCTGCTGGCCACTGGCGAGATCTGGAACAGACGCACCATCACCGCGAACACCGCGACTTTCGATGCGGTGGCCAGGAACGCCGCCACTGGCGCCGGGGCGCCTTCGTAAACGTCCGGGGTCCAGAGATGGAAGGGCACCAGCGACAGTTTGAACGCCAGGCCGATCAGCATCATGCCCAGGCCCAGTTGCGCGATCGGGCTAGGCAGGCCGGTGGCCGCCAGGGCCTGGCCGATGCCGACGAAGCTCAGGGTGCCGGCTTCGGCATAGAGCAGGGCCATGCCGAACAACAGGAACGCGGAACCGGCCGCCGACAGCACCATGTACTTGATGCCGGCTTCCAGGGAGCGCTTGTTGAAGAAGGCGTAGGCCACCAAGCCGTAGACCGGTACCGACAGCAGTTCCAGGCCGATGAACAGGCTGGCCAGGTGCTGCGCGCTGACCAGGACCAGGCCACCGGCGGCGGCCATCAGGATCAGCAGGTACAGTTCTTCGCGGTTACCCGGGTAACCCGAACCGCCATCGCCGAGGTAGGCGTGGGCGAGGGTAACGCAGGCCAGGGTGGCGACCAGGATCAGCGCCATGTACAGGCAGGCGAAGCTGTCGATCTGCATCAGCGGGGTGACCGCCAGGGGCGCGACTTTCAGGGCCGGCAAGATCGACAGCAAGGCCAGGTTCAGCCCCGCCACCGACAGCAGGAAGGTCTGTGAGTGATTGCGCCGCCAGGCGATCGCCAGCATCACCACGATGATCGTGGCGCTGGTGATCAACAGCGGCGCAAGCGCGATAAAGTGTTGAATCGTGAATTCCATAGCGCTCTTACCGGGCCGAAGCGAGTTGAGAGAAGGCGGTGCCGAGCCACTGCTGCACGCCATGCATCGTGGCGGCAGAGGTGTCGAGGAACGGTTGCGGGGAAACGCCGAGGTAAACCAGCAGCACCGCAAGGCCGAGCACCATGATCAGTTCGCGACCGTCCATGCCGCGCAGCACTTCGTCCGACTTGGACGGGCCGAAGTAGGCGCGGTGGATCATGATCAGCGAGTAGACCGAACCGAACACCAGGCCGGAAGTCGCAATGGCGGTGATCCATGGCGAACTGACGAACGAGCCGATCAGGATCAGGAACTCGCCAACGAAGTTACCCGTGCCCGGCAAGCCCAGGGACGCGGCCGCGAAGAACAGGCTGATGGCCGGCAGGTAGGCGATGCGCGACCAGATGCCGCCCATCTCACGCATGTCCCGGGTGTGCAGGCGCTCGTACAACTGGCCGCTGAGGATAAACAGCGCCGCCGCCGACAGGCCGTGAGCCAGCATCTGGATCACCGCGCCTTGCAGGGCAAGCTGGCTGCCGGAGTAGATCCCGATCAGCACGAAGCCCATGTGCGAAACGCTGGAGAACGCGATCAGGCGCTTGATGTCGGTCTGGGCGAACGCCAGGAACGCACCGTAGAAAATCCCGATCAGGCCCAGGGTCATGGCGATCGGCGCGAACTCCGCCGAGGCATTGGGGAACAGCGGCAGGGCAAAACGCAGCAGGCCATAGGCCGCGGTCTTGAGCAAGATACCGGCCAGGTCCACGGAACCGGCGGTCGGCGCCTGGGCGTGGGCGTCCGGCAGCCAGGAGTGGAACGGCACCACCGGCAGCTTCACCGCGAAGGCGATGAAGAAGCCGAGCATCAGCACGTACTCGGTGGTCTTGGACATCTGCACTTTCAACAGGTCGGCGTAATTGAAGGTAATCACACCGGTGTTGTTGAAGTTGACCAGTACCAGGCCAAGGATCGCCACCAACATGATCAGGCCGGAAGCCTGGGTGAAGATGAAGAACTTGGTCGCCGCGTAGATCCGGGTTTTCTTGCCGTCCGAAGAACTGTGACCCCAGAGCGCGATGAGGAAGTACATCGGCACCAGCATCATTTCCCAGAAGAAGAAGAACATGAACAGGTCCAGCGCCAGGAACACGCCGATGACGCCGCCCAGGATCCACATCAGGTTCAGGTGGAAGAAACCGACGTGACGCTGGATCTCTTTCCAGGAGCAGAGTACCGAGAGGATACCCAGCAGGCCGGTCAGCAGGATCATCAGCAGCGACAGGCCGTCGAGGGCCAGGTGCACGCTGATGCCGAAGCGTTCGATCCAGATGTGCTTGAATTCAAGCGCCCAGGTCGGATCGGCGCCAGGGGCCGGAGCAAATGAATAGTCGCCGGTCGCCCACAGCCAGAGGCCGAGCGCGAGTTCCAGGGACATGGTCAGCAGCGCAATCCAGCGCGGGAGCGTGGAGCTGGAGCGCTCCGCGATCCAGCACAGCAGGCCGCCGATGAAGGGGATCAGGATTAGCCAGGGCAGAATCATGACGGGCTCGTTTCCTTTCGCAAGTTCGCAAGGTTCATATCAGACCGCTACCAGCACGATGGCGCCGATAACCAGCACGGCGCCAGCCGCCATGGAAGCCGCATACCAACGCAGTTGACCGGTCTCGGTACGGCTCAGGGCAGTGTGGCCGCCCTTGGCCATGCGCGGGATCAGGCCAATGGTCTGGTCGAGCGGGTCTTTGCGCAGAATGTGGCTGATCGCAAGGTATGGCTTGACGAACAGTTTGTCGTAGATCCAGTCGAAGCCCCAGGCGGCGAACCACCAGGCCGAAAGGAATCGCCCGATGCCGCTGTTGGCGATCGCCGTGACGAAACGACGCTTGCCCAGGAACAGCAGGGCGGCCAGCAGGATACCCGCCAGGGCAATGGCGCCCGAGGCGATTTCCAGGCTGTGCTTGGCTTCGCCGCCGGCATGGCCGACGCTTTGCGGCAGCACATCGGCCAGCGGTGGGGTGATCATGGCGCCGACGAAGGTCGACAGCACGATCAGCACCGACAGTGGCAACCAGTGAGCAATGCCATGGCCGGCATGGGCTTCGGTCTTGGCTTCACCGTGGAATGCGATGAAGATCAGGCGGAAGGTGTACAGCGAGGTCATGAACGCACCCACCAGGCCGGCATAGAGCAGCGCCTGGTTACCGCTGGCGAACGCTTCCCAGAGGATCTCGTCCTTGGAGTAGAAACCGGCGGTGACCAGTGGCAGGGCCGCCAGGGCCGCGCCGCCGACGATGAAGCTGGTATAGGCCAGTGGCAGTTTTTTCCACAGGCCGCCCATCTTGAAGATGTTCTGCTCGTGGTGGCAGGCAACGATCACCGCACCGGAGGCCAGGAACAGCAGGGCCTTGAAGAACGCGTGGGTCATCAGGTGGAAAATCGCGCCTTCCCAGGCACCCACGCCCAGGGCCAGGAACATGTAGCCGATCTGGCTCATGGTCGAGTAGGCGAGGATGCGCTTGATGTCGGTCTGTACCAGGGCGGCAAAACCGGCCAGTACCAGGGTCACGCCACCGACGATGCCGACCAGGTGCAGGATGTCCGGCGCCAGGGCGAACAGGCCGTGGGTACGGGCGATCAGGTAGACGCCAGCGGTCACCATGGTCGCGGCGTGGATCAGTGCCGAGACCGGGGTAGGGCCGGCCATCGCGTCCGCCAACCAGGTTTGCAGCGGCAGTTGCGCGGATTTACCGACGGCGCCACCGAGCAGCATCAGGGTCGCCAGGACGATCCAGAAGTCACCGACCTTGAAGTGCTCCGGCGCCTTGACCAGCAGTTCCTGGATGTTCAGCGTGCCCAGTTGCTGGAACAGGATGAACAGGCCGATGGCCATGAACACGTCGCCGATCCGGGTGACGATGAACGCCTTGAGCGCCGCGTTACCGTTGTTGCGGTTGCTGTAGTAGAAACCGATCAACAGGTACGAGCACAGGCCCACGCCTTCCCAGCCGAAGTACAGGAACAACAGGTTATCGCCGAGCACCAGGAACAGCATGCTGGCGATGAACAGGTTGGTGTAGGCGAAGAAGCGCGAGTAACCGGCTTCACCGCGCATGTACCAGGAGGCGAACAGGTGGATCAGGAAGCCCACGCCGACCACCACGCCAAGCATGGTGATGGACAGGCCGTCCAGGTAGAGGGCGAAGTTCGGCGTGAAGCCTTCCACCGCCATCCAGCGCCACAGCACCTGCACATACACACCGCCTTCGGGCGGGGCGACGTTGAACTGCCAGATCACGTAGGCCGTGACGATGGCAGACAGGCCGATGGAACCCACGCCAACCAGCGCCGAAAGGTTTTCCGACCAGCGTCCACGAGAGAACGACAGCAGCAGGAAACCAATGAGGGGGAATACGAAAGTCAGAAAGATTAGGTTCATCCGCGCATCTCGCTGGCAGCGTCGATATCGAGAGTGTGGAAGCGGCGGTACAGCTGCAACAGGATCGCCAGGCCGATACTGGCCTCGGCGGCTGCCAGGCTGATCACCAGGATGAACATGATCTGTCCATCCGGCTGCGCCCAGCGAGCGCCCGCGACGATGAAGGCCAGGGCGGAGGCATTCATCATGACCTCCAGGCTCATCAGCACGAACAGAATGTTGCGGCGGACCATCAGGCCAACCAGACCGAGGCAGAACAGGATGCCGGCAACCGCCAGACCATGCTCGAGAGGGATAGCAGGCATGTGATTACTCCTTCGCCTCGTTACGGCCCAAATGGAACGCCGTGACGGCTGCGGCAAGCAGCAGCATCGAGGCGAGTTCAACCACCAGCAGGTACGGACCGAACAGGCTGATGCCCACGGCCTTGGCACCTACGGTGGTGTGGCCGATGGCCTGGCCGCTCTGGTGAGCGAACAGCACATACAGCAGTTCACCCAGCAGCAGGGCGGACAGGATCACCGGCCCCGCCCAGATGCCGGGCTTGAGCCAGGAGCGTTCCTGCTGGACCGCGGCCGGGCCGAGGTTGAGCATCATCACCACGAACACGAACAGCACCATGATGGCGCCGGCGTAGGCGATCACTTCCAGCGCGCCGGCGAACGGAGCACCGAGGGCGAAGAAGGTCATGGCCACGGCGATCAGCGAAATGATCAGGTAGAGCAGGGCATGGATGGGATTGGTGTTGGTGACCACACGAAGCGTGGACACCACCGCGATACCCGATGCGAAATAGAAAGCGAATTCCATCTTTCTTCCTTAAGGCAGCAAGCTCTTCACGTTGATCGGTTCGGCTTCGTTCTGCGCGGCGCCTTTTGGCTTACCGGCAATGGCCATGCCTGCAACACGATAGAAGTTGTAATCAGGGTTTTTACCGGGACCGGAAATCAGCAGATCTTCTTTCTCGTACACCAGGTCCTGACGTTTGAACTCGGCCATTTCGAAATCCGGCGTGAGCTGGATCGCGGTGGTCGGGCACGCTTCCTCGCAGAGGCCGCAGAAAATGCAGCGCGAGAAGTTGATGCGGAAGAAGTCCGGGTACCAGCGACCGTCTTCGGTTTCAGCTTTCTGTAGCGAGATGCAACCTACCGGGCACGCCACGGCGCACAGGTTGCAGGCCACGCAGCGTTCCTCGCCGTCGGGGTCGCGGGTCAGGACGATACGGCCGCGATAGCGGGGGGCCAGGTAGACCGGCTCTTCCGGGTATTGCAGGGTGTCGCGCTTGCGGAAGCCATGGCCGAAGATCATGACCAGGCTTCGCAGTTGGGTACCAGTACCCTTAACGATGTCGCCAATATATTTGAACATGGGTCAAATCCTCACTGAACCGCGGCCGCAGGCGCGTTCATCAAAACGATCGCAGCGGTCACCAGCATGTTGATCAGGGTCAGCGGCAGGCAGAATTTCCAACTGAAGTCCATCACCTGGTCGTAGCGTGGGCGCGGGATCGAGGCGCGCAGCAGGACGAACAGCATGATGAAGAACGCGGTCTTCAGCGCAAACCAGACGAAGGACAGTTGCGGCAGGATGCCGAACGGGCCGTGCCAGCCACCGAAGAACAGCGTCACCAGCAGCGCCGAGATCAGGATGATGCCGATGTATTCACCAACGAAGAACATGCCCCATTTCATGCCGGCATATTCAATGTGGTAACCGTCGGCGAGTTCCTGCTCCGCTTCCGGCTGGTCGAAGGGGTGACGGTGAGTCACGGCCACGCCAGCGATGAAGAAAGTACAGAAACCGAAGAACTGCGGAATGATGAACCACAGGTTCTGGGCCTGGTACTCGACGATGTCGCGCATGTTGAACGAGCCGGCCTGGATCACGATGCCCATGAGCGACAGGCCCATGAACACTTCGTAGGACACGGTCTGGGCCGAGGCCCGCAGGCTGCCCAGCAGGGCGAACTTGTTGTTGCTCGACCAACCGGCGAACAGCACCGCATACACCGACAGGCCAGCCATGGCGAAGAAGAACAGCAGGCCGATGTTCAGGTCCGCCACGCCCCAGGTCGGGGTGATCGGGATGATCGCGAAGGCGATCAGCAAGGCGCTCATGGCCACGACCGGTGCCAGGGTGAAGATCACCTTGTCGGCGAACGGCGGCGTCCAGTCTTCCTTGAAGAACATCTTGATCATGTCGGCGGCGATCTGGAACATGCCGAACGGGCCGACACGGTTCGGACCGTAACGGTCCTGCCACCAGCCCAGCAGGCGACGCTCGACGAAGCTCAGCAGTGCGCCGCAGACCACCACGGCCAGCAGGATCACGATGGCCTTGAGAACCGTCAGGATCACGGCGATCACTTCGGGGGTGAACCAGCTCATTGCGCTGCCTCCTGCAGACCGTCGACGGTTTTGCCGAATACGGCTGGCGGAATGCCCGCCAGACCGGCCGGCAGAGCCACCAGGCCGGCGCCCAGTTCTTCATTGATGCGCAGCGGCAGACGCAGGGTCTGGCCGGCCACGTTCAGGCTCAACAGGGCCCCGTCGTTGACGCCCAGGCGATCGGCTTCGGACTTGGCCAGCGCCACGTAGGCGGCTGGGATGCGTTCTTGCACCGGTGCGGCTTTGGAAGAGTTCTCTTCACTGCCGAACAGGTGATGGAACGGCACGACCTGCCAGGTGCCCGGCGCTGGGTTGAAGGCGCGCGGCACGCTGGCGAACCAGCTGAGGCCATCGCCCTGGCTTTCGATCAGGCGGGTGCCCGGGTCGCCGGCACGCAGGTGACCGCCGACTTCGTCCTGGAACTTGTTCCACGCTTGTGGCGAGTTCCAGCCCGGCGACCAGGCGAACGGCACCTGGGAACGCGGTTCGGTCGAGCCCGAGTAGCCTTCCATGGAGAACGAGAACGCAGTGTCGTTGTCCTGGGAAGTGCGCGGTTCGTGAACGCTGATGTCGGCGCGCATGGCGGTGCGACCGGAGTAGCGCAGCGGTTCGCGCGCCAGCTTCAGGCCTTTGATGCGGAACGAGGCGGACGGTGCGGCGTCGACGATGGCGGCCAGTTGCGGGCTGCTCGAAGCGACGGCGGCGGTGACGTGGTCCAGTTGCGTCCAGTCGATCGGCTGGTCCAGCAGGGTGGCGCGCAGGGCATGCAGCCAGCGCCAGCCTTCGTGTACGAGGATGCTGGCGTCCAGGTATTGCGGGTCGAAAACCTGGAAGAAGCGCTGGGCGCGACCTTCCTGGCTGACCAGTGTACCGTCGCCTTCGGCGAAGCTCGCCGCCGGCAGCACCAGGTGGGCGCGGTCGATGGTGGCGGTTTTCTGATGGTCGGCGACGATCAGCACTTTCGCGGCGTTCAGGGCGGCGTCTACGCGGGCCTTGTCGGTGCGGGTGTACAGGTCGTTTTCCAGCACCACGATGGCGTCGGCGCTGCCGTCGATCACCGCTTGCAGGGCCGCGTCCACCGATTCGCCACCGAGCATGGCCAGGCCAAGGCTGTTGGCTTCCGGCACGATCAGGCTGATGGAACCGTTCTTCTCGCGCAGCTTCAGGGCCTTGGCGATGTTGGCGGCGGCTTCGATCAGCGCCTTGGAGCCCAACGAGGTGCCGGCGATGATCAGTGGGCGCTTGGCGGCCAGCAGGGCGTCGGCGATGCGCTGGGCCAGGGCGGCCGCTTCGCTGTCCAGGCCTTCGACGGCCGGGGCGCTGGCGTCCAGGGCGTGGGCCACGGCAAAGCCGATACGGGCCAGGTCGTCAGGGGCGGCGTGGACGCATTCTTCGGCGACGTCGTCGAGCTTGGTTTCAGCGAGGCTGGCGATGAACAGCGGGTTCAGCGCGTGCTGGCCGATGTTCTTCACGGCGGCGTCGAGCCATGGCTGGACGCGCATGGCGTCGGCCATGTCTTCGGCCTTGCCCTTGACCGACTGGCGCAGGGCCAGGGCCATGCGGGCGGCGGTCTGGGTCAGGTCTTCGCCAAGCACGAACACCGCGTCGTGGTCTTCGATGTCACGCATCGTCGGCACGGGCAGCGGGCTGTCCTTGAGCACTTGCAGCACTAGGCGGATGCGTTCCAGCTCACCGGCTTCGATGCCGCTGTAGAAGTGCTCGGCACCGACCAGTTCACGCAGGGCGTAGTTGCTTTCCAGGCTGGCCCGTGGCGAACCGATGCCGACGATGTTGCGACCGCGCAGCAGCTCGGCGGCCTTGTCCAGCGCTTCGTCCAGGCTCAGCTTGGCACCGCCCGCCAGCTGCGGTTGGCGTGGGCGATCCTTGCGGTTGACGTAGCCATAGCCGAAACGGCCACGGTCACACAGGAAGTACTGGTTAACCGAACCGTTGAAGCGGTTTTCGATGCGCCGCAGTTCACCGTAGCGCTCGCCCGGAGAGATGTTGCAACCGCTGGAGCAGCCATGGCAGATGCTCGGCGAGAACTGCATGTCCCACTTGCGGTTGTAGCGTTCGGAGTGAGTCTTGTCGGTGAACACGCCGGTCGGGCAGACCTCGGTGAGGTTGCCGGAAAATTCGCTTTCCAGGGTGCCGTCTTCAACGCGACCGAAATACACGTTGTCGTGGGCGCCGAATACGCCCAGGTCGGTGCCGCCGGCGTAGTCCTTGTAGAAACGCACGCAACGGTAGCAGGCGATGCAGCGGTTCATCTCGTGGGAGATGAACGGACCGAGGTCCTGGTTCTGGTGGGTGCGCTTGGTGAAGCGATAACGGCGCTCGTTGTGGCCGGTCATCACGGTCATGTCTTGCAGATGGCAGTGGCCGCCTTCCTCACAGACCGGGCAGTCGTGAGGGTGGTTGGTCATCAGCCATTCGACGACGCTGGCGCGAAACACTTTCGCTTCTTCGTCGTCGATGGAGATCCAGCTGCCGTCGGTGGCGGGGGTCATGCAGGACATGACGATCCGACCACGCTTGTCGTTCTCGTCGGTGTACTGCTTGACCGCGCACTGGCGACAGGCGCCAACGCTGCCAAGGGCGGGGTGCCAGCAGAAATAAGGAATGTCGAGGCCCAGGGACAGACATGCCTGTAACAGGTTGTCTGCGCCATCGACTTCGAGCTCTTTGCCGTCTACGTGGATAGTGGCCATGGTTCAAAGTTCTTCGTTGGCCCGGTGTCAGCGGGCGTGGCTAATGGAATCTTGTTATTCGCGTGAATCAACACAGCCGTTTACGGCGTCATCACGCGAGAAGGCGAAGGGTACGGACCCTTCGCCTTTTTAAGCGTTTACGCGCCGACTACGATCGGCTTTGCCAGAGGCGGGACGACGGCGCTGGTGGGCGCGATGCCGGCTTCGAACTCTGGACGGAAGTATTTGATCGCGCTGCCCAACGGCTCCACGGCACCCGGTGCGTGAGCACAGAAGGTCTTGCCTGGGCCGAGGAAACCCACCAGACCCAGCAGGGTCTCGATGTCGCCGGCCTGGCCTTCGCCGTTTTCAAGGGCCCGCAGCAGCTTGACGCTCCAAGGCAGGCCATCGCGGCAAGGGGTGCAGAAACCGCACGACTCGCGGGAGAAGAACTCTTCCATGTTGCGCAGCAGGGACACCATGTTGACGCTGTCGTCCACCGCCATGGCCAGGCCGGTACCCATGCGGGTGCCGACCTTGGCGATGCCGCCGGCGTACATTTGGGCGTCCAGGTGTTCGGGCAACAGGAACCCGGTACCGGCGCCGCCAGGCTGCCAGCACTTGAGCGTGTAGCCGTCGCGCATGCCGCCGGCGTAGTCTTCGAACAGTTCGCGGCCGGTGACGCCGAACGGCAGTTCCCACAGGCCAGGGTTCTTGACCTTGCCGGAGAAGCCCATGAGCTTGGTGCCCATGTCTTCGCTGCCGTCACGGGCCAGGGATTTGTACCAGTCCACGCCGTCGGCGATGATCGCCGGCACGTTGCACAGGGTCTCGACGTTGTTCACGCAGGTCGGCTTGCCCCACACGCCCACGGCGGCAGGGAAGGGCGGCTTGGAGCGCGGGTTGGCGCGGCGGCCTTCGAGGGAGTTGATCAGCGCGGTTTCTTCACCGCAGATGTAACGCCCGGCGCCGGTGTGGACGAACAACTCGAAATCAAAGCCTGAGCCCAGGATGTTCTTGCCCAACAGGCCGGCGGCCTTGGCTTCTTCCACGGCACGGTTCAGGTGCTTGGCGGCGGTGGTGTATTCGCCACGCAGGAAGATATAGCCACGGTAGGTCTTCAGCGCGCGGGCGCTGATCAGCATGCCTTCGATCAGCAGATGGGGCAGTTGCTCCATCAGCATGCGGTCTTTCCAGGTGTTGGGCTCCATTTCATCCGCGTTGCACAGCAGGTAGCGGATGTTGATGGATTCGTCCTTGGGCATCAGGCCCCACTTCACGCCGGTGGGGAAGCCCGCACCGCCACGGCCCTTGAGGCCGGAATCCTTCACGGTCTGGACGATGTCGTCGCCGGCCATGTCGGCGAACGCCTTGCGCGCGGCAGCGTAGCCGTTCTTGGCCTGGTATTCGTCCAGCCATACCGCTTCGCCGTCGTCACGCAGACGCCAGGTCAGGGGATGGGTTTCGGCCGAACGCTGGATGCGGTTGGCGGGCCCGAAGGAAGTCAGGGTCATACGTAGCCCTCCAGCAGTTTGGCGACACCATCTGGCTTGACGTCACCGAAGGTGTCGTCATCGATCATCAGTGCCGGGGCCTTGTCGCAGTTACCCAGGCAGCACACTGGCAGCAGGGTGAAGCGACCGTCGGCGGTGGTCTGGCCGAGGCCAATGCCCAGCTTGCTCTGGATCTCGCTGACTACCGATTCGTGGCCGCCGATGTAGCAGACCATGCTGTCGCAGACGCGAATGATGTGGCGACCGACTGGCTGGCGGAAAATCTGGCTGTAGAAGGTGGCGACGCCTTCGACGTCGCTGGCCGGGATACCGAGGATCTCGCCGATGGCGTAGAGCGCGCCATCGGGCACCCAGCCACGTTCCTTCTGGACGATCTTCAGGGCTTCGATCGACGCCGCGCGCGGGTCTTCGTAGTGATGCAGCTCGTGCTCGATGGCCGAGCGCTCGGTTTCGCTCAGGGCGAAACGGTCTGTCTGGATAAGCGTGCTGTTCATGCTTAGCGGTCCACGTCGGCCATAACGAAATCGATACTACCCAGGTACGCGATCAAGTCCGCGACCATGCTGCCTTTGATCACGGAAGGGATCTGCTGCAGGTGCGGGTAGCTTGGGGTGCGAATCCGGGTGCGGTAGCTCATGGTGCCGCCGTCGCTCGTCAGGTAATAACTGTTGATGCCCTTGGTCGCTTCGATCATCTGGAAGGACTCGTTGGCCGGCATGACCGGGCCCCACGAAACCTGCAGGAAGTGCGTGATCAGGGTCTCGATGTGTTGCAGCGTGCGCTCTTTTGGCGGCGGCGTGGTCAGCGGGTGATCCGCCTTGTACGGGCCTTCCGGCATGTTGCGCAGGCATTGGTCGATGATCTTGATGCTCTGGCGCATTTCCTCGACGCGAACCATGCAGCGGTCGTAGGCATCGCCATTGGCCGCCAGCGGTACTTCGAATTCGAAGTTTTCGTAGCCGGAGTAAGGGCGCGCCTTGCGCAGGTCGAAGTCGCAACCGGTGGAGCGCAGGCCGGCACCAGTGACGCCCCATTCCAGGGCCTCTTTGGTGTTGTAGGCAGCGACCCCGATGGTACGACCCTTGAGGATGCTGTTCTGCAGGGCGGCCTTGGTGTATTCGTCCAGGCGCTTGGGCATCCACTCGACGAAGTCCTTGACCAGCTTTTCCCAGCCGCGTGGCAGGTCGTGGGCAACGCCACCGATGCGGTACCAGGCCGGGTGCAGGCGGAAACCGGTGATGGCTTCGATCACCGTGTAGGCCTTCTGGCGGTCGGTGAAGGTGAAGAACACCGGGGTCATCGCCCCCACGTCCTGGATATAGGTCCCCAGGAACAGCAGGTGGCTGGTGATACGGAAGAACTCGGCCATCATGATGCGGATGACGTCGACCTTTTCCGGTACCTTGATCCCGGCCAGTTTTTCGACCGACAGCACGTACGGCAGGTTGTTCATCACGCCGCCGAGGTAGTCGATGCGGTCGGTGTACGGGATGAAGCTGTGCCAGGACTGGCGCTCGGCCATTTTCTCGGCGCCACGGTGGTGGTAGCCGATGTCAGGGACGCAGTCGACGATCTCTTCGCCGTCCAACTGCAGGATGATGCGGAACGCACCGTGGGCCGAAGGGTGGTTCGGGCCGAGGTTGAGGAACATGTAGTCCTCGTTGGCACCCGAACGCTTCATGCCCCAGTCTTCAGGCTTGAAGCGCGCGGCTTCTTCCTCGAGCTGTTGCTTGGCCAGGGACAGGCTGAACGGGTCGAACTCGGTGGCACGGGCCGGGAAGTCCTTGCGCAGCGGGTGACCTTCCCAGGTCGGTGGCATCATGATGCGCGACAGGTGCGGGTGGCCGGGGAAGTCGATCCCGAACATGTCCCACACTTCACGTTCGTACCAGTTGGCGTTCGGCCAGATACCGGTCACGGTCGGCACGCTGAGGTCGCTCTCGGACAAGGCGACCTTGATCATTACGTCACTATTACGCTCGATCGACAGCAAGTGATAGAACACGGTGAAGTCGACGCCGTCGGGCAGCCCTTGACGCTTGGTGCGCAGACGCTCGTCCACGCCGTGCAGGTCATAGAGCATGACGTACGGCTTGGGCAGGTTGCGCAGGAAAGTCAGGACTTCGACGAGTTTGGCGCGGGCAACCCAAAGTACCGGCATGCCGGTGCGGGTCGGCTGGGCGGTGAACGCCTCGGGGCCAAAACGGTTGTTCAGTTCGACGACCACATCCTGGTCGTCTGCCTTGTAAGGCGGGATGTACAGAGCACTGCCTGTAGTCATGGTTATTTATCGCTTTCGGTCAACGTAAAGAATGAAGCCAGGTTCTCGTTTCTTGTAGGGAACAGAGCTGGATCAGACTTCGTCGGGGCTGCGCAAGTTGGTGACTGCGATACGCTGTTCGCGGCGCTGTTCCTTTTGCGATGGCATGTCGGCGCGATAGACGCCTTGATCGCCAACGACCCAGGACAGCGGGCGACGCTCCTGGCCAATCGACTCCTGCAACAGCATCAGGCCTTGCAGGAAAGCTTCAGGGCGAGGCGGGCAGCCGGGCACGTAGACGTCCACGGGCAGGAACTTGTCCACCCCTTGAACGACGGAATAGATGTCGTACATGCCACCGGAGTTGGCGCACGAACCCATGGAGATAACCCACTTCGGCTCGAGCATTTGCTCGTAGAGACGCTGGATGATCGGCGCCATCTTGATGAAGCAGGTACCGGCGATAACCATGAAATCCGCCTGGCGTGGCGATGCCCGGATCACTTCGGCGCCAAAGCGCGCGATGTCGTGGGGCGCCGTGAAGGCGGTGGTCATTTCCACGTAGCAGCACGAAAGACCGAAGTTGTACGGCCACAGGGAGTTCTTGCGACCCCAGTTGACCGTGCTGTTCAGCACGTCTTCGAGCTTGCCCATGAAGATGTTTTTGTGGACTTGATCTTCTAACGGATCGGCGACGGTTTCCCGTTCGCCAATCGGATACTGCTCGTTAGGAGCATCGGGGTCGATCCTGGTGAGATTGTATTGCATTGCCAAAGCCTCATTGTTTCAGCTTCGCTTGCCGCTTGCGCCGAGCTTCCGGAGCCCAATCAAGCGCCCCCACTCGGTAAAGGTAGACAAGACCTGCCAACAGAATTGCTATGAAAACGAGAGCTTCGACGAATCCGGTCCAGCCGCTTTCGCGGACGGACACAGACCAGGCAAAGAGAAAGAGGGCTTCGATATCGAAGATCACGAAGAGCATCGCGACCAGATAGAATTTGGCTGAGAGCCGCAAGCGGGCGCCACCGGTAGGTAGCATGCCGGACTCGAACGGTTCATTTTTGCTGCGGCCCCAGGCTTTTGACCCGAGCAGGCTCGACACGCCGAGCATGAAGGCGCACAGGCCGACGACACCCAGAAGGAAAATGGCAAAGCCCCAGTTGTGGGCCATGAGTCCTGTCGCTTCGGGCATGCTGGAAATCCTTAACAGAGAGCAAAGGTCTCTGAGCTTGAATAGAAATAACGCAGTGACGATATGTCGCAGCAATCAATCGCGGTGATTTTATGGCTAAACACCGGGCAAGTAAAATTCCTATGGCGAAATTATTTATTGGAATAAGGACATAGCGCACCTCCAGAGCCCTGCGGCCCCGGCCCCGTGGGCGTTGGCCGGCTGTTCAGCAATAATATTTCGTGCGGAATGTAACAATGATAACGACTTACAAATGATAATTATTATTATCTAGCCAGCGTTTTCTACAGTGCACTTAGTGTCGTGTCCGAGAGGCTGTCTTACATCGTCGCTACTGCAATTGTCAGCGTCGGACGTTTTACTCCTTTTCCGACTGCCCAATACTGCGTTCGATCAATTTTCCTAGCACTGCGTAGGAGTTTTTTGTGGGGGCGGTGTCCGGCGAAGGTTGGGTCTGCATGAGGGACTGCTCCGTGGAAGCCAAGCTTGCTTGCAATGTCGGCAACGCGGTCCCGAGGCAGACAGCCTTATCGTGCATCGCAGCCAAGCCTGGCTTCCACAGTGCAGGCTTGCTCTTACAGCGTAGGTGGCTTCAAGGAAAACGGGTGAAAAAACCTCCGTCATCAGATCGAGGCCGCCCAGCCGAGCCAACCAAGAACCCTATGCCCCAGGCATTGGCGCGTTAGGCGAACCCGCTTTGCCTGCAAATATCGGCATGAGGCCGGCCCTAGAGCCTTGAAGAGTTGATGGCAAATGGCTATCTTTTCCGCTCACTCATCTAATCATCTATATCAATGTTGATTAGACAATTGCCCCTTCATAGATAGCTGCGTCAGTTTTCATCGTTCGCGGCGGATTACCAAAGGACTGTCATGAACTCTTGGATCGCGAACATGAGCGTTATGCTCAAGCTGGCTCTGGGTTTTGCTGTTGTGCTGTTTCTGACCGCGATCCTCGCCGCGACCGGCTGGACCAGTCTGGGCAAAATGATCCAGCGTGCGGATCGAATGACCAGCATTACCGAGCTCGGCAACCGTCTTGATCACCTGCGCAGGGCTCGCTTGCAATACCAGGTGGACAAGGGCGATGAACAAAAGGGTGAATTGATCCAGGCGTCGCTGGAACAATTTGTCGCCAAGCAAAAAAGCCTTGCAAATGAGTTGAAAAAACCCGAAAACCTGAAAAAACTTGCGCTGATCGAGCAGGCCAGCACCGAGTATCAAGTGGCGCTGAATACAATGCGCGAGGCTTATCGCACTGACGCAGCCATGCGCAAGGAGATGGGCGTCAATGCGGTCAAGGGCGCCGCGCTGATTGCCAAGGTCATCGATGACGTGGAAGCAATGCCTGCCACGGACGAGCGCCGTTTTGAGTTGTACAGGATTATCCTCAAAGCCAAAGAGGACGTCGCGCTGGTGCGTTATGAAGTGCGTGGCTACACGGGCAACCCCAACAGCGCCACCGAACAGGCCGCCACCCGCCAGCTCGAAAATGCGCTCAAGAGCATCGAAACCCTTAACGGTGCTTTCGGCCCGAGCTATGCCGACACCATCAAGCAGCTGGAAACCGCGCTGATTGCTTACCGTCGCTCGGTGCAGAACTTCACCGCCAGTAATCAGGCCATTGGCAAGGCCGTGCAGGACACCATCGATCTGGGTGAAACCATCACCCGTCTGACTGACGAAATGTATGCCAGCCAGTTGGTCTCCCTGGGTGACGAAAGCGCCCAGTCCCGTACCCTGCAGTTGAGCTGCACTGCCTTGGCGATGCTGTTGGGGATTCTTGCGGCCATGATCATCACTCGCCAGATTACCCGGCCGTTGCAGGACACATTGGCTGTAGTCGATCGCATTGCGGCAGGCGACCTCACGCAAGGCACGGTCGTGACCCGTGGTGATGAACTGGGTGTTTTGCAGCAGGGTATCCAGCGCATGGGCACCACGTTGCGCGACTTGATCGGTGGCATCCGCGATGGCGTCACCCAAATCGCCAGCGCCGCCGAAGAGTTGTCGGCTGTCACCGAGCAGACCAGTGCGGGGGTCAATAGTCAGAAGACCGAGACCGACCAGGTGGCTACCGCCATGCAGGAAATGTCGGCCACCGTGCACGAAGTCGCGCGTAATGCCGAACAGGCTTGCACGGTCGCGTCAGAGGCTGATGCACAGGCCCGTATCGGCGACCAGGTGGTTGCGCAAGCCATCGTTCAGATCGAACGCTTGGCCAGCGAAGTCGGGCGTTCCGTCGACGCCATGGATGAGCTGGAACAAGAAAGCGCGCGCATCGGCAAGATCATGGACGTGATCAGGGCGGTGGCGGAGCAGACCAATTTGCTGGCCCTTAACGCCGCCATCGAGGCCGCCCGCGCGGGTGACGCCGGGCGCGGTTTTGCCGTGGTCGCCGACGAAGTGCGTGGGCTGGCCCAGCGTACCCAGCATTCCACCGAAGAGATCGAAAGCCTGGTGGCGGGCTTGCAGAACGGCACGCGCCAGGTGTCGAGTATCATGCGCAATAGCCGCGAACTGACCGACAGCAGCGTGGAATTGGCCGGCAAGGCCGGCATTTCCCTGGGCAACATCACCCAGGCGGTTTCGGGCATCCAGGCCATGAACCAGCAGATTGCCGCTGCTGCGGTGCAACAAAGCTTGGTGGCCGAAGAAATCAGCCGCAGTATCCTGAGTGTGCGCGATGTATCCGAACAGACCGCCTCGGCTAGCGAAGAAACCGCAGCCTCCAGCATCGAGCTGGCGCGCCTGGGTAACCAGTTGCAGCAACTGGTCAGTCACTTCAAAGTGTAAAAAACCGGTAAAAAAAAAGCCCCGAACCAGTCGGGGCTTCAGATCGTCGGCTTTGCGGTTAGTTTTTATCCGGTCCGCAAGGGCCGCTTACTCGAGGCAAGCGTGTGAATCAGTGGAACTGTTCTTCTTCGGTGGAGCCGGTCAGTGCGGTCACCGACGAAGTGCCGCCCTGGATCACGGTGGTCATGTCGTCGAAGTAGCCGGTGCCCACTTCCTGCTGGTGAGCCACGAAGGTGTAGCCCTTGGCGGCGTCAGCGAACTCTTGCTCTTGCAGCTTCACGTAGGCGGTCATGTCGTTGCGGGCGTAGTCGTGCGCCAGGTTGAACATGCTGTGCCACATGTTGTGGATGCCGGCCAGGGTAATGAACTGGTGCTTGTAGCCCATGGCGGACAGTTCGCGCTGGAACTTGGCGATGGTCGCGTCGTCCAGGTTCTTCTTCCAGTTGAAGGAAGGCGAGCAGTTGTACGACAGGATCTGGTCCGGGTATTCCTTCTTGATCGCTTCGGCGAAGCGACGGGCTTCGTCCAGGTCCGGCTTGGCGGTTTCGCACCAGATCAGGTCGGCGTACGGCGCATAGGCCAGGCCACGGGCGATGGCCTGGTCGAGGCCGGCGCGCACCTTGTAGAAGCCTTCCTGGGTGCGGGTACCGGTTACGAACGGCTGGTCGTACGGGTCGCAGTCGGAGGTCAGCAGGTCAGCGGCGTTGGCGTCGGTACGGGCCAGGATGATGGTCGGTACCCCGGCAACGTCGGCAGCCAGGCGGGCAGCGGTCAGCTTCTGCACGGCTTCCTGGGTTGGAACCAGCACCTTGCCGCCCATGTGGCCGCATTTCTTCACCGAGGCCAGTTGGTCTTCGAAGTGAACGCCGGCGGCGCCTGCCTCGATCATGCTCTTCATCAGCTCGTAGGCGTTCAGGACGCCACCGAAACCGGCTTCAGCGTCAGCCACGATCGGCGCGAAGTAGTCGATGTAGCCTTCGTCGCCCGGGTTCTTGCCGGCTTTCCACTGGATCTGGTCGGCGCGACGGAACGAGTTGTTGATGCGCTTGACCACGGTTGGAACCGAATCCACCGGGTACAGCGACTGGTCGGGGTACATCGACTCGGCGGAGTTGTTGTCCGCGGCCACTTGCCAGCCCGACAGGTAGATCGCCTGGATGCCGGCCTTGACTTGCTGCACAGCCTGGCCGCCGGTCAGGGCGCCCATGCAGTTGACGAAATCTTTCTCGGGACGGAAGGCTGGCTTGGCGCCCTGGGTCACCAGGTTCCAGAGCTTCTCGGCGCCCATTTTCGCAAGGGTGTGCTCAGGTTGAACCGAGCCACGCAGACGGACGACGTCAGCAGCGGAATAATTGCGCTTCACGCCTTTCCAGCGCGGGTTTTCAGCCCAGTCTTTTTCAAGGGCTGCAATTTGCTGTTCGCGTGTCAGTGCCATGGAGATAAACCTCGTCGCATAGGTCTTGGTGGAAAATTCCTGCTCCTGCCGACCAGGGGTTGGCGTACAAGTCGGTTCAGGCGGGGAGGCGACGGGATGAACGATGGGCTCGAGGGGAAAGTGAGCAGGTAGGGGCGAACTGCGGGCGCATTCGGGCGTCGTGGGCCTCCATACGAACTCAGAGTGATGCCGGGTTACCTAGTTACGCTTCCGTCCCTCGGGACAACTTCGTTCCAGTCGCAACCTCGTCAAACACACCTTGTGGGCGGTACAGACACGAATCGGCTCGCAGGGTAGTTGCAAGCGTCGACCCGAAGGCCCTTGCCAGGGCCCCTGATTAGCGGGAGCGAGGCCATCATGCCTTCGGTTTTTTTGCTCGTCAAACGTTTTGTAGTGCTTTTTTTATGGCACTACATCTTTGGTCTAATACGACTCATCAGTCAGTTTTTGGTGCTTCAGTTCAGGGTATCGACCTTGACCCGCAAAATCATGTCGTCGCGGCCCTGGGTCGAGTAGCTGCGGGTCAGGCCCTGTTTGTCGGCTTGAGTCTGGCGATTGACGCCGGCCAGGGTGATCCATTCGCCCAGGCGGCCACTGACGGTTGTGTCGGTACTCTGAACGTTCACTACATCGGGACGCTCCTGGCTCATGCGGTCACGATTGGTGCTGATGCTCAGATGAACGGTCTCGCCGGTGACGCTGGCCGTGACATAAAAACCCTGGGTGACGTTGCGGTATTCAGTCTGGCTCTGCATGCGGCCGTAGTTGTCGGTCTGGTTGCTAGTGAATGGCACGCTCTGGCCGACCTGGATCAGCGCCGGCTGGCCTTCACTGGCCTGCACCTGCTGCACGCCGCCTTCGCGGCTGGCGGTGCTGCGGTTGATAATGCGGGTCTGGCTGGGGGCGACGCCGTTGATCGAGTAACCCTGGTCGCCCTGCAGGTTGTTTTCGTTGGTGTCGACCGTAATCAGCAGGCGCTTGGGTGCGGTGTCCAATTGGGCGAGGAATTGCCGCAGTTCTTCGATCTTGCTGGGCTCGGCGTTGACGATTAGTTGGTTGCCGTAGGCGCTGACCTGGCCGTCCTTGCCGATGAAGTTCTGTGCCACCGGCAGCAGGTCGGCGCTGGTGCGGTAGTTCAGCGGCACGATTTGCGTGTCGGCCATGACCGACAGGCTGCAACCGAGCAGCAGGGTAACCAGGAAGGTGCGTAGAGGCATGTCCATTTCTCCGCGAGACAAAGGCTTGATATTGCCAGTTTGTCGGCCTGGGGTGGGGCAAGTTGAATGGTAGACGGCAAAACGCCCCGGCATGCGGGAATGACGGGGCGTTTGAGTGCTGTGTGATGCCCTTGTGTGGCGAGGGAGCTTGCTCCCGCTGGGTCGCGAAGCGGCCCTAAAAAAACAGGACTGCTGCGCAGCCCAGCGGGAGCAAGCTCCCTCGCCACAAAGGCCATCATCTTGCTGGTAGGCGGGGGTTCAAGCCGAATGCCGCACCATGTCCACATGGGGAATCCCGGCTTCCAGGAACTCCTCGCTGACCACCGCAAACCCCAGCCGCTCATAGAACGGCGTGGCGTGCACCTGGGCGCTGAGCATCTGTTGCTGGAGCCCACGCTTCTCGGCTTCGGCGATCACGGCGTGCATCAGCGCATCGCCCACCTTCAGGCCGCGCCAGTCCTTGAGGACCGAGACACGGCCGATATGGCCATCGGTCAACAGGCGGGCGGTGCCGATGGGAAAGTCACCTTCAAACGCCAGAAAATGCACCGCGCTCTGGTCGTCGGCATCCCATTCCAGTTCAGGTGGAACAGACTGCTCGGCAATGAACACGGTCTCACGAATGCGCCGGATCTCGGCGTTATCCTTTTGCCAGTCTGCGACACGAACGTGAATTTTATTCATCGGCGAACCCCAGGCTGCCTTGCTTGACCAGCTCGCAAACCAGGCCGCGACCGTCTTCGTCGGCCAACCACGGACCGAGATTCTCGATGTGCAGGGCGTCAGCGGCGCAGATCATTTTCAGCAGCTCGCGCAGCTTGCCTGGCAGGTAACGGCTCTGGCCGCTGGCGAACAGCAGCAGGTCGTCATCGACTTCCGACCAAGCCAGGCGCGCGCTCGGGTTGCGAATGATCACAGCGCCTTGTTCCAGGCTGGCCAGTAGGTCGTCTTCTTCCAGTTCCGGGCCTACCACCAGTTCCGGGTAACGCGGCTCGGTCATGAACTGGCCGAACCAGGTCAGCAGCAGGCGTTCGTCGCTCATGTGCTCGGCCAGCAAGCCCTTGAGGCGGTCGAGGGCGTCCTGCTGGATCTGATGCGGGTCGGCCACCGGGCGCGCATCGGCGTCGGTGTAGCGTTCTTCGTCCGGCAGGAACTGGCTGAGGAAGTCGGTGAAATGGGTCAGCACTTCGGCGGCGCTCGGTGCGCGGAAACCCACCGAGTAGGTCATGCAGTCGTCCACGGCCACGCCACAGTGCGCCAGGCGCGGCGGCAGGTAGAGCATGTCGCCTGGTTCCAGGGTCCACTCATCAGTGGCTTCGAATTCAGCGAGGATGCGCAGGTCGGCGTGCTGCAGCAGCGGGCTTTCGGAGTCGCACATCTGGCCGATCTTCCAGTTGCGCTGGCCATGGCCCTGTAGCAGGAATACGTCGTAGTTATCGAAATGCGGACCCACGCTGCCACCCGGTGCGGCGAAGCTGATCATCACATCGTCGATGCGCCAGCTCGGCAGGAAGCGGAAGTTCTCCAGCAGCTCGCTGACTTCCGGTACGAACTGATCGACCGCCTGTACCAGCAGGGTCCACTCGCGCTCTGGCAGCTTGCTGAATTCGTCTTCGGCGAACGGGCCGCGACGCAATTCCCAAGGGCGTTCGCCGTGTTCGATCACCAGGCGCGATTCGACTTCTTCTTCCAGGGCCAGGCCGGCCAGTTCATCGGCATCGATCGGGCTTTGGAAGTCAGGAATTGCCTGACGGATCAGCAGGGGTTTTTTCTGCCAGTAGTCGCGCAGGAACTCCCGTGCCGTGATGCCGCCCAGGAGTTGCAGAGGAATATCAGGATTCATGTGTAACCTATTGAAAAAATATACTTTTCAGACGCGAATAAAAACGCCCGGCGCGGCCGGGCGTCTCAAAGGTAAAGCCGTGGATCAGATGCGCTTGGCTTGTGCCGCTGCGTTGCCGATGTAACTGGCCGGCGTGAGCTTTTTCAGCTCAGCCTTGGCGTCGGCGGGCATGTCCAGGCCATCGATGAAAGTCTGCAGCGCTTCAGGGCTGATGCCCTTGCCACGGGTCAGCTCTTTCAGCTTTTCATACGGGTTTTCGATGTTGTAGCGACGCATCACGGTCTGGATCGGCTCGGCCAGGACTTCCCAGCAGGCGTCCAGGTCGGCGGCGATCTTCTGCTCGTTCAGTTCCAGCTTGCTGATGCCCTTGAGGCTGGCTTCATAGGCAATGACGCTATGGGCAAAACCCACGCCCAGGTTGCGCAGCACGGTGGAGTCGGTCAGGTCGCGCTGCCAGCGGGAGATCGGCAGTTTGCTCGCCAGGTGCTGGAACAGTGCGTTGGCGATGCCCAGGTTGCCTTCGGAGTTTTCGAAGTCGATCGGGTTGACCTTGTGCGGCATGGTCGAGGAACCGATTTCGCCGGCGATGGTGCGCTGTTTGAAGTAACCCAGGGAAATGTAGCCCCAGATGTCGCGGTCGAAGTCGATCAGGATGGTGTTGAAGCGCGCGATCGCATCGAACAGCTCGGCGATGTAGTCATGCGGTTCGATCTGGGTGGTGTAGGGGTTGAAGCTCAGGCCCAGTTCGTCTTCGATGAAGGCGCGGGCGTTGGCTTCCCAGTCGATGTCCGGGTAGGCCGACAGGTGGGCGTTGTAGTTGCCCACGGCGCCGTTGATCTTGCCCAGCAACGGCACGGCGGCCACCTGGGCGATCTGGCGCTCCAGGCGGTAGACCACGTTCGCCAGTTCCTTGCCCAGGGTGGTCGGCGAAGCCGGTTGACCGTGGGTGCGCGACAGCATCGGCACGTCGGCGAAGCGAATCGCCAGCTCACGGATGGCCTGGGCGATCTGGCGCATCAGCGGCAGCAGTACATCATCACGGCCTTCACGCAGCATCAGGGCGTGGGACAGGTTATTGATGTCCTCGCTGGTGCAGGCAAAGTGAATGAACTCGCTGACATTGGCCAGTTCCGGCAGCTTGGCTGCCTGCTCCTTGAGCAGGTATTCGATGGCCTTGACGTCGTGGTTGGTGGTGCGCTCGATCTCTTTGACGCGCTCGGCGTGCTCCAGCGCAAAATTGTCGGCCAGGGTGTTCAGCACCGCGTTGGCTTCGGCGGAGAACGCCGGGACTTCGCCGATGGCAGGGTGGGCGGCCAGGCGCTGGAGCCAGCGCACTTCAACCAGGACGCGGGCACGGATCAGGCCGTACTCGCTGAAAATCGGGCGCAGGGCCTGGGTTTTGCCGGCGTAGCGGCCGTCAACAGGGGAAACCGCAGTGAGCGAAGAGAGCTGCATGGGGTGTTCTCGGACAGTCGGGCAACGAAATGGGGCGCGTATCATACATGAAATCTTGCGCCGGTCCGTCGCCAACTGACCGGCGTATTACGCGTAACAAGATAAAACTGTTTATTACCTGTGGCGAGGGGATTTATCCCCGCTGGGCTGCGCAGCAGCCCTAAAAGCAGCGAACTCAATCTTCTTGGCGCACCGAGTTGCCTGGTTTGGGGCCGCTTCGCAGCCCAGCGGGGATAAATCCCCTCACCACAAAAAAAGCAGGCTGAGGCGACTTATTCGTTGCGCATCAACGGGTAAAGCTCTTTAAGCAATTTGCGCCGGCTGACCACCAGTTGCCAGCGATGGCCGCCCAGCTGCCGCCACAACCGTGCCGAGCGGATACCGGCCAGCAACAGGGCGCGGATTTTCGAGGCATTGCTCGGTTGCTGCAGGTTGCGCATGTCGCCATGCACCTGGATGCGTTGGCGCAGGGTACTCAGGGTGTCCTGGTACAGCGCGCCGCAGGCCGCGACGACGTTTTCGTGGGACGGGCCGAAGTGCTCGACCTGGGACTGGATCTGCGGCAAGCGTTTGCCGATGGTCTCCAGCAGGTCGTCGCGCTTGGCCAGCTGGCGCTCAAGGCCCAACATCGACAGCGCATAACGCAGCGGTTCGCGTTGCAGGGCGCTGGGATCGCGCTCCAGGGCGCCGATCAGTGCACGATAGCCTTCGCGCAGGTTCAAGTCGTCGCCGCCGTAGACTTCCAGGGTGTCCTTGGGGTCGCGAACCAGCAGGCTGCCGAGCATGCAGGCCACGCCCGCTTCGGTGGCCTGGCCGGTCTTGGCGATCCTGTCCACCAGCACGGCGGCGAGAAACACACCGCCCAATGCCGTCAGTTGTTCCTGGAGGGGGCTCATGCCTTGCTGCTCCAGGGTTCTGCGACTTCGATCACGCCGCCGCCCAGGCAGATTTCGCCGTCATAGAACACCACGGACTGGCCGGGCGTGACCGCCCGCTGCGGGTCATCGAAGGTGGCTCGGTAGCCCGTGGCGGTTTTTTCCAGGGTGCAGGGCTGGTCGCTCTGGCGGTAGCGAACCTTGGCCGTCAGGCGGCGTGGTTCGCTGAGGTCGATCGGGTTGACCCAATAGATGTCGGAGGCGAGCAGGGCGCGGGAAAACAACCAGGGATGGTCGTTGCCTTGGCCGACGATCAGCTCATTGTGCTCCAGGTCCTTGACCAGCACGTACCACGGCTCTTCCCCGGCATCCTTCAGGCCGCCGATGCCCAGGCCCTGGCGCTGGCCGATGGTGTGGTACATCAGGCCATGGTGGCGGCCGATGACTTCGCCTTCGGTCGTCTTGATCTCGCCCGGTTGGGCCGGCAGGTATTGCTTGAGGAAGTCGCTGAAACGGCGCTCACCGATAAAGCAGATCCCGGTGGAGTCTTTTTTCTTGGCGGTGGCGAGCTGGTGTTTTTCGGCGATCGCGCGCACTTCGGGCTTTTCCAGTTCGCCTACCGGGAACAGGGTCTTGGCGATCTGCTCGCCGCCGACGGCATGCAGGAAGTAACTCTGGTCCTTGTTCGGGTCCAGGCCCTTGAGCAATTCGGTGCGGCCGTCGATGTCGCGGCGGCGCACGTAGTGGCCGGTGGCAATCAGGTCGGCGCCGAGCATCATGGCGTAGTCGAGGAACGCCTTGAACTTGATTTCGCGGTTGCAGAGGATGTCCGGGTTCGGCGTGCGGCCGGCCTTGTATTCGGCCAGGAAGTGCTCGAACACGTTGTCCCAGTACTCGGCGGCGAAGTTGGCGGTGTGCAGCTTGATGCCGATCTTGTCGCACACCGCCTGGGCGTCCGCCAGGTCGTCCATGGCGGTGCAGTATTCGGTGCCGTCGTCTTCTTCCCAGTTCTTCATGAACAGGCCTTCCACCTCATAACCCTGCTCGATCAGCAGAAGGGCGGAAACGGAAGAGTCCACGCCGCCGGACATGCCGACAATGACGCGCTTCTTGGATGTGTCAGAAGGAGCTGGATCACGCATAGGAGTTCAATGAGTGTCTTGAAAAAGGACGCGATTCTATCAGGCCCGGGCGCACAAGGCTAAAGAGAAGGACGGATCAGCGTCAGACTGTGGCAGTGGCCGGCCAGATAATCGTCGATGCAGCGGATGATCAGCTCGCTGCGCCAGCGGTCGCGTTGCTCCAGCAGTTCGTCGCGGCTTAGCCATTTGGCGCCGAGGATACCGTCGTCCAGTTGATAGTCAGGGCGATGATTCAAGGCCTTGGCGGCGAAACAGACTCGCTGGTAGGTCACGCCGTTGCTGGGGGCGGTGTACAGGTAAATGCCCACCACGCTCGTGGGTTCGACGTCCCAGCCGGTTTCTTCCAGGGTTTCGCGCACGGCGGCTTCGATCAGTGTTTCGTCCGGGTCCAGGTGGCCGGCGGGCTGGTTGAGCACCGCGCGTCCACCCTTGGATTCTTCCACCATGAGGAAGCGACCGTTGTCTTCGACGATGGTGGCGACGGTGATGTGGGGTTGCCAGTTCATGGGAGTCCTTATCTTGAAATTGGAATGCAGGCCGCTGTGGGGCAGAGCTTGCTCGCAATAGCAACGGGTTGCTCGATACTAAACGAATGATGAATCGCCGTCCCGAGCAAACTCCCATGCAGGTGATTGAGTTCTCCTGTCAGTGGCTGGGATGTAAGTTCAATTGCCCTTCGGGGTTCTAAGCAAAGTATGCCTATCCTCACAGGGCGATGCATATTGCATTCGGATAGTATTTGTCGAGGTAAGGGAAGTCCCGTATGTCACAAAGTTTGCCTGCGCCTGTAAATGATTTTATTGTAATGGTCACCTGTTTTTTTGAAGTGTCGTGGTTGAATTCGATGACGGCAGTTGCGTCCGAAAACCCGTCTTCTATCGTCAGGTTGGTTACGCCAGGCGGATAGCTTTTGTCCGGTGTCAGGTAGAGGTCGGTAGACATCGTCCCTACGAGTTTGTCGATTTTGTGCATTTCTCCCGGTGGGTACTCTTGGTATACATCGCAGCCTGAAAGATAGAGCGTGACGTTACCTAAAGATGAAAATCTGTCCGTGGGGTTGATAACGACTTGTAAGACCTTTTCTTTCGGGGTAGTAAGCGCGGGGCTGGTTGAGGAATGTTTGATGACCTGGTCGTTGATTTGCACCTCGGGCCATTCGGCCTTATCTGTCTGTTGGTCGAATTTTTTACCGGGTATGTGCATTTCGAGCTGAATTAACCCTGGAAAGTCCTCGAAGACAATAGAGGGGGCTCTGACGCTTGCGCCAGGTGAGTTGGTTGAGTAGATAACTTGATTTCCGAATTTGTTTAAATTGAATGTGTATGTGGCATCTGGGCTTGTAAAGGTTAGTTGTTGTGTGGTGGGGGTGTAGTTGTATATCTGTCCAAAGCGATTGGGGCGGATGTCTGTAGAGCAGCGTATGGCGTAACGGTCGGGAAATTCCTCTATTTTAGGGTATTCAAAAGGCTCATCAGCGCCCTCTCTCCTAAATAGGGTGGGGGAGCCTCGCAGTTGTTGAAAGTCTAAATTTCCAATTGTGAAGGGTATTTGAGCGTTCATAATTGCTTGCGCAGTCTTTCTCATGGTGTATTTCCTCAGTTTATGAGTCTGGTAGTGAGTTTATAAGTGCGTATTTTTCGCTGAAAACTCAAACTATCCAAAAGGGTTGCTATCGCTACGTAGCCGATTTCAGCAATCCAGTTTTCGCTCACTTGAGGTCGATACACCTGCTGGCAATCAGAATGACGCCTGATCTGACTCTCTCTCGTTCTCTTGCCGAGACATCTCGCATCCACGAAGGTTGAAAAGGTGTAGGGGTCACACCGGTCGTTCAGCGCTCGCGGTTTACTTCATGCACCTTCAGTGAAGAGGGCGTACTTAGAACGATGCTTTTAAGGCTAGGCTGTCTGATTGTACTGTCAAGGTAAGCCTGGGCAGCCAATGGGGTGGGGCAAGATAGGTTGGGGAGCGCTTGGTATGCCTGGAAACACAAACCCCGGCACAAGGCCGGGGTTCGTGGTGTTCCCTTACAACCTTACACCAGCGCGGCAATCGCTGCGTTGAAGGTGTTGCTCGGGCGCATGGCCTTGCTGGTCAGCTCCGGGTTGGCGAAGTAGTAGCCGCCGATGTCCACGGGCTTGCCCTGGACGGCGTTGAGCTCGGCAACGATTTTTTCTTCGTTGTCGGTCAATGTCTTGGCCAGGGAAGCGAACTGAGCCTTGAGGGCTGCGTCGTCATCCTGGGCGGCCAGAGCCTGGGCCCAGAACAGGGTCAGGTAGAAGTGGCTGCCACGGTTGTCGATGCCGCCGACCTTGCGCGAAGGCGACTTGTTGCGGTCCAGGAACTCACCGGTAGCCTGGTCCAGGGTCTTGGCCAGCACCAGTGCTTTCGGGTTGTTGTAGGTCACGCCCAGGTGCTCGAGGGAAGCGGCCAGGGCCAGGAACTCGCCCAGGGAATCCCAGCGCAGGAAGTTTTCTTCCAGCAATTGCTGCACGTGCTTGGGGGCCGAGCCGCCAGCGCCGGTTTCGAACAGGCCACCGCCGTTCATCAGCGGCACGATCGACAGCATCTTGGCGCTGGTGCCCAGTTCCATGATCGGGAACAGGTCGGTCAGGTAGTCGCGCAGTACGTTGCCAGTCACCGAGATGGTGTCCTTGCCTTCGCGGGTGCGGGCCAGGGTGAACTTCATCGCGTCGACCGGCGCCATGATGCGGATGTCCAGTCCGGCAGTGTCGTAGTCCTTCAGGTAGGTCTGGACTTTCTCGATCACGACGCCGTCATGGGCGCGCATCGGGTCCAGCCAGAAGATTGCCGGCGTGTCGCTGGCGCGGGCACGGTTGACGGCCAGCTTGACCCAATCCTGGATCGGCGCGTCCTTGGTCTGGCACATGCGGAAGATGTCGCCAGCTTCGACGCTTTGCTCCAGCAGGGTGCGGCCGTTGCTGTCCGAAACACGGACCACGCCGTCGACCTTGATCTGGAAGGTCTTGTCGTGGGAGCCGTACTCTTCGGCTTTCTTGGCCATCAGGCCAACGTTCGGCACGCTGCCCATGGTGGTTGGGTCGAAGGCGCCGTGTTGCTTGCAGTCTTCGATCACCGCCTGGTAGATGGTGGCATAGCAGCGATCCGGGATCACGGCCTTGGTGTCGTGCAGTTGGCCGTCGGTGCCCCACATCTTGCCGGAGTCACGGATCATGGCCGGCATCGAGGCGTCGACGATGACGTCGCTCGGCACGTGCAGGTTGGTGATGCCTTTGTCGGAGTTGACCATCGCCAGGGATGGGCGCGCCGCGTAGACCGCCTGGATGTCGGCTTCGATCTGCGCCTGTTGCTCGGCCGGCAGGGCCTTGATGCGGGCGTACAGATCGCCGATGCCGTTGTTCAGGTTGAAGCCGATCTGCTCCAGCACTTGTGCGTGCTTGGCCAGGGCATCTTTATAGAACTCGGCAACGATCTGGCCGAACATGATCGGGTCGGAGACCTTCATCATGGTGGCCTTGAGGTGAACCGACAGCAGGACGCCTTTTTGCTTGGCGTCTTCGATTTCAGCGGCGATGAAGTCGCGCAGGGCGTTTTTGCTCATCACGGCGCAGTCGAGGATCTCACCGGCTTGTACGGTGGTTTTTTCTTTCAGGACAGTGGCAGTGCCGTCCTGGGCGATCAGCTCGATTTTCACGCTGCCCGCGGCGTCGATCAGGGCGGCTTTTTCGCTGCCGTAGAAATCGCCGGTGCTCATGTGGGCCACGTGGGATTTGGAGTCGGCTGCCCAGGCGCCCATCTTGTGCGGGTGCTTGCGGGCGTAGTTCTTGACCGACAGCGGTGCGCGGCGGTCGGAGTTGCCTTCGCGCAGGACCGGGTTCACGGCGCTGCCCTTGACCTTGTCGTAGCGGGCGCGAGCGTCTTTCTCGGCATCGGTGGTCACGGTTTCCGGATAGTCCGGCAGTGCGTAGCCCTGGGCCTGCAATTCCTTGATCGCGGCCTGCAGTTGCGGCACCGAGGCGCTGATGTTCGGCAGCTTGATGATGTTGGCTTCAGGCGTGACGGCCAGGTCGCCCAATTCGGCGAGGTGGTCGGCTACGGCTTTGTCACCCAGTTGCTCGGGGAAGCTGGCCAGGATGCGCCCTGCGAGGGAGATATCGCGGGTTTCCACGGCGATATCGGCCGAAGCGGTAAAGGCTTCGACGATCGGCAGCAGCGAATAGGTGGCGAGGGCGGGCGCTTCGTCGGTGAAGGTATAGATGATCTTCGAGCGGGTGGGCATATTCGGATTAACTCTCTTCTTTGCTAAAGCATGCGCAGAAACTCGAGGGCGCCGGGTAAGCGCGTTCGTTCAAAGTCATCCGTGAACCGAATGTCGAGGTTTCTTCGCGGTGATGTTGGGTGCATCAGTCGAGCGTCAAGCGGTTGGGCCGCGGTAACGGTCCGGCTTTTAAACTGGCGGAAAAGTCCTGTGATAGAGCGCTCAGCCAGCGTGACCCTGTGGTCAGCGGCGGCATTATACATAGGTAGCTGGCAATCTGCCGATGGTTCATAGACTTCCGTACACGTCCATTGGTCTAAACGTCGCAGTACCCAAGGAGCGGGCTATGCTCATGTTTGGCGCTTTTCCCTTGGTTTTCAGGGTTGTACACCGCGAACTGCAACGCTTTACCCCGGATGAGCCTAACGTAGGGTTTGCGTGCCGATTCAAGTGGGGTACGCTCGAACGCAGCCAGATGTTCAATCCAAGCAATGGAGTTCAGCATGGGGTATCAAAAGATTCAGGTTCCAGCCGTCGGTGACAAAATCACCGTCAATGCAGACCATTCTCTTAATGTTCCCGACAACCCGATCATCCCCTTCATCGAAGGCGACGGCATTGGCGTCGATATCAGTCCGGTCATGATCAAGGTTGTGGACGCTGCGGTTCAGAAGGCCTATGGCGGCAAGCGCAAGATTTCCTGGATGGAAGTCTATGCCGGTGAGAAAGCGACTCAAGTCTACGACCAGGACACCTGGCTGCCCCAGGAAACCCTGGACGCGGTCAAGGATTACGTGGTTTCCATCAAGGGTCCGCTGACCACGCCGGTGGGTGGTGGTATCCGTTCGCTGAACGTGGCCCTGCGCCAGCAGCTCGACCTGTACGTGTGCCTGCGTCCGGTGCGCTGGTTCGAAGGCGTGCCAAGCCCTGTCAAGAAGCCTGGCGACGTGGACATGACGATCTTCCGCGAGAACTCCGAGGACATCTACGCTGGCATCGAGTGGAAGGCCGGTTCGGCCGAAGCGACCAAGGTCATCAAGTTCCTGAAAGAAGAAATGGGTGTGACCAAGATCCGTTTCGACGAGGACTGCGGCATCGGCGTCAAGCCGGTTTCCAAGCAGGGCACCAAGCGCCTGGCCCGCAAGGCCTTGCAGTATGTTGTCGACAATGACCGCGACTCGCTGACCATCGTGCATAAAGGCAACATCATGAAGTTCACCGAAGGTGCCTTCAAGGAATGGGCCTACGAAGTGGCGGCCGAGGAGTTTGGCGCGACCTTGCTCGACGGCGGACCGTGGATGCAGTTCAAGAATCCGAAGACCGGCAAGAATGTCATCGTCAAGGACGCCATCGCCGATGCGATGTTGCAGCAGATCCTGCTGCGTCCGGCCGAATATGACGTGATCGCCACTCTGAACCTGAACGGTGACTACCTGTCCGACGCCCTGGCGGCGGAAGTGGGCGGTATCGGTATTGCGCCGGGCGCCAACCTGTCCGACACCGTGGCCATGTTCGAAGCCACCCACGGTACCGCGCCCAAGTATGCCGGAAAGGACCAGGTCAACCCGGGGTCGTTGATCCTGTCGGCGGAAATGATGCTGCGCCACATGGGTTGGACCGAAGCGGCCGACCTGATCATCAAGGGCACTAACGGCGCGATTTCGGCCAAGACCGTGACCTATGACTTCGAACGTCTGATGGAGGGCGCCAAGCTGGTGTCGTCCTCGGGCTTCGGCGATGCCCTGATCTCGCACATGTAAGCGGATCGGCGCTCAGCGCGAATGCCCGGCTCGAGTGATCGAGCCGGGCATTTTCATTTGTCCGGTGCAGCGACCGGTCAATGGGTCTCGGTGACCCTGACCTGGACAGGGGCGGGCTTTTCTTCGGCGGTGACAACCTTGATGTTGACCGCGTGCAGGCCCTTGGGTCCCTGGATGACGTCGAACGTCACAGGCTGTCCGGCCTTCAGGGTTTTATAGCCTTCCATGTTGATGGCCGAGTAATGGGCGAAAAGGTCTTCATCATCCCTGCCGGCCGCGATAATGAAACCGTAGCCCTTGGCATTGTTGAACCATTTCACCTTGCCATTCATCTTGACGACCGACATAACCCATTTCCCTCTGCAACGCACTCCATCACTGGAGTATCATCCAGTCCATCCGCAGGCTAATCTTGAAGTAAGGATAGATTCCACGGACCTTTTTAACCCACGATGGGCTCTATTGGTTGTAACACCGTTTTGCCGATAGTCAAGGTGGCCGGGTGGTCGTGGTTGAAATCGCCCACAAGCGCCCCCATCACTGTATTCGCCAACTAAACGAACCTTTCTTTCCATGCATGCAGTCAGCCAGATTCGACTAACATTCAATCAGGATCGCCCGGATCTACACGACGACGATTCCGCAGGCATTGCTGTTCAGGAGGCAAAGCCTGCATTACAGGCGCCACCGATGTACAAGGTGGTTTTGTTCAACGATGACTACACACCGATGGATTTCGTCGTCGAAGTGCTCGAGGTGTTTTTTAACCTGAATCGCGAGCTGGCGACCAAGGTCATGCTGGCCGTCCATACAGAGGGACGGGCAGTATGTGGAGTGTTTACCCGCGACATCGCCGAGACGAAGGCCATGCAGGTCAACCAATACGCCCGGGAAAGCCAGCATCCGCTACTCTGTGAAATCGAGAAGGACGGTTAACGCCGACCACTTGGGTATGAGGTGAAGCTATGTTAAACCGCGAGCTCGAAGTCACCCTCAATCTTGCCTTCAAGGAGGCTCGTTCGAAGCGTCATGAATTCATGACCGTCGAACACCTGCTGCTGGCCCTATTGGATAACGAGGCTGCCGCCACCGTTTTGCGTGCCTGCGGCGCGAACCTCGATAAACTCAAGCATGATCTGCAGGAGTTCATCGACTCCACCACGCCACTGATCCCCGTTCATGACGAGGATCGCGAAACCCAGCCAACCCTGGGCTTCCAGCGTGTCCTGCAGCGTGCTGTCTTCCATGTACAGAGCTCGGGCAAGCGTGAAGTCACCGGCGCCAACGTGCTGGTTGCCATCTTCAGCGAGCAGGAAAGCCAGGCGGTGTTCCTGCTCAAGCAGCAGAGCGTTGCGCGTATCGATGTCGTCAACTACATCGCCCATGGCATCTCCAAGGTGCCGGGGCATGGCGATCATTCCGAGGGTGAGCAGGATATGCAGGACGACGAGGGCGGTGAGTCTTCTTCTTCAGGCAACCCATTGGATGCCTATGCCAGCAACCTGAACGAACTGGCGCGCCAGGGGCGCATTGACCCGCTGGTCGGGCGCGAAGCGGAAGTCGAGCGTGTTGCCCAGATCCTGGCTCGGCGTCGCAAGAACAACCCATTGCTGGTGGGTGAGGCGGGCGTGGGCAAGACCGCCATCGCCGAAGGCCTGGCCAAGCGCATCGTTGACGACCAGGTGCCGGACCTGCTGGCCAACAGCGTGGTGTATTCCCTCGACCTGGGTGCCTTGCTGGCCGGTACCAAGTACCGCGGTGACTTCGAGAAACGCTTCAAGGCGTTGCTCGGCGAGTTGAAAAAACGTCCGCAAGCGATCCTGTTTATCGACGAAATCCACACCATTATTGGTGCCGGGGCGGCGTCGGGTGGGGTCATGGATGCGTCGAACCTGCTCAAGCCATTGCTGTCGTCGGGTGATATTCGTTGCATCGGCTCGACCACGTTCCAGGAATTTCGCGGGATCTTCGAGAAAGACCGGGCCCTGGCCCGGCGTTTCCAGAAGGTCGATGTGTCGGAGCCTTCGGTGGAGGACACCATTGGTATCCTGCGCGGCCTGAAAGGGCGTTTCGAGCTGCACCACAACATCGAATACAGCGATGAAGCCCTGCGCGCGGCGGCTGAGCTGGCCTCGCGTTACATCAACGACCGGCACATGCCGGACAAGGCCATCGACGTCATCGACGAGGCGGGTGCCTACCAGCGCCTGCAACCGTTGGAGAAGCGCGTCAAGCGCATCGAAGTGCCTCAGGTCGAGGATATCGTGGCGAAAATCGCGCGTATTCCGCCTAAGCACGTCACCAGTTCCGACAAGGAGTTGCTGCGTAACCTGGAGCGTGACCTGAAGCTGACGGTGTTCGGCCAGGATGCGGCCATCGACTCGCTGTCGACCGCCATCAAGCTGTCCCGCGCCGGTCTCAAATCGCCGGACAAGCCCGTGGGTTCGTTCCTGTTCGCCGGTCCTACCGGCGTCGGCAAGACCGAGGCCGCGCGGCAACTGGCCAAGGCAATGGGTATCGAGCTGGTTCGCTTCGACATGTCCGAGTACATGGAGCGCCACACCGTATCGCGTCTTATCGGTGCGCCTCCAGGCTATGTCGGTTTCGACCAGGGCGGCCTGCTGACCGAAGCCATCACCAAGCAGCCACACTGCGTATTGTTGCTCGACGAAATCGAGAAGGCGCATCCGGAAGTCTTCAACCTGCTCCTGCAGGTCATGGACCACGGCACGCTGACCGATAACAACGGGCGCAAGGCGGACTTCCGCAACGTGATCATCATCATGACCACGAACGCCGGTGCCGAAACTGCGGCTCGCGCTTCGATCGGTTTCACCCATCAGGACCACTCGTCCGATGCGATGGAAGTGATCAAGAAGAGCTTCACGCCTGAATTCCGCAACCGCCTGGATACCATTATCCAGTTTGGTCGCCTCAGCCATGAAGTCATCAAGAGCGTGGTGGACAAGTTCCTTACCGAACTTCAGGCGCAACTCGAAGACAAGCGTGTCTTGTTGGAAGTCACCGATGCGGCCCGCAGTTGGCTGGCAGAAGGTGGTTACGATGTGACGATGGGCGCGCGGCCGATGGCTCGCTTGATCCAGGACAAGATCAAGCGTCCGCTGGCCGAGGAAATCCTCTTTGGCGAACTGGCCGAGCATGGCGGTGTGGTGCACATCGACATCAAGGACGGCGAACTGACCTTCGACTTCGAAACCACGGCCGAAATGGCCTGATCGACCCGCAACAAAGCAAAAGGCGCTGAAAGGCGCCTTTTTGCTGTGTATGGGATCGTTCCCACGCTCCGCGTGGGAATGCCTCAACGGACGCTCCGCGTTCGGCTTTTGGGACGCAGAGCGTCCCTGGCTGCATTCCCACGCAGAGCGTGGGAATGATCCGCGTTGCGCACAAACAAAAACGCCCGGCATCAGCCGGGCGTTTTGTATTGACTTGTTAGCGAGCGCGGTAAGTGATGCGCCCTTTGCTCAAGTCATAGGGCGTCAGCTCGACGCGCACTTTGTCACCGGTAAGAATACGAATGTAGTTCTTGCGCATCTTGCCGGAGATATGCGCGGTTACGACGTGCCCATTTTCCAACTCCACACGAAACATGGTGTTGGGCAGGGTGTCGACGACAGTGCCTTCCATTTCGAAGCTGTCTTCTTTCGACATGCAGTAAAGCCCTCGGTATCCAGTGAATGGCCCGGTGCAACTGCGCCAGGCAAAAGCGGCGTGCATTGTGCCCGAAAAAGGGGGGGCAAGCCAAGGGGTTCTAGCTTTATAAGCCGAAGGGGTTTAACTCAGGACAACCCACCGCTGGTTAATCAGCAGTTCAATGGGGCGATATTGGGTCTTGTAGTTCATTTTCTTGCAGTTCTTGATCCAGTAGCCCAGGTACACCGCTTCCAGGCCCAGGCGCCGGGCTTCGTTGATTTGCCAGAGGATGGCAAATCGTCCCAGGCTGCGCCGTTCTTCGTCCGGCTCGTAGAAGGTGTACACCGCCGAAAGTCCATTGGGCAGCAGGTCCGTGACGGCGATGGCGACCAGGCGCCCGTCCAGTCGGAACTCGTAGAAGCGGGAAAACGGCAGGTCACGCACCAGGAAGGTCGAGAACTGATCCCGACTGGGTGGGTACATGTCGCCATCGGCATGGCGTTGTTCGATGTAGCGCTGGTACAGGTCGAAATATTCTTCGGTGAACTGCGGCTTGGCCGGGCGGACCTGAAGATCGGCGTTGCGCTTGAAAATGCGTTTCTGCTGACGGTTGGGCAAAAATTGCGTCACAGGGATGCGCGCCGGGACGCAGGCGTTGCAATGCTGGCAATGGGGCCGGTAGAGGTGGTCGCCGCTACGACGAAAGCCCATTTCCGACAGGTCTGCGTAGACATGCACATCCATGGGCTGGCTGGGGTCGAGGAACAGCGTCGTGGCCTGCTCCTCCGGCAGATAACTGCAAGAGTGGGGCTGAGTGGCATAGAACTTCAAGCGCGCCAACTCGGTCATGATCAACCCTCGGATAAGCTTTTAGATTTAAGTGTAAGCCACGCGCGCGAATGTCGCTCAGCAAACCCAGGTTGCGTGGTTGGGTTGATCCAGATGGGCCTTGAGATAGCCAGCAAACTCAGTCCGTGGAATCGAGCGGGCGCCCAGGCTGTGCAGATGCTCGGTGGGCATCTGGCAGTCGATCAGCACGAAACCGGCGGCCTTGAGGTGTTGGACCAGCCTCGCGAAGCCGAATTTCGACGCATTGTCGGCTCGGCTGAACATCGACTCGCCAAAAAACAGCTGGCCCATGGCCAAGCCATACAGGCCGCCCACCAGCGCCCCTTGGTCCCACACTTCCACCGAATGGGCGAAACCGCGTCGGTGCAGTTCCAGATAGGCGGTTTGCATGGCGTCGGTGATCCAGGTGCCCTCGGCATAGTCCCGCGGCGCCGCGCAGGCCTGGATGACTGCGGCAAAATCCCGATCGAACGTCACTTCATAGCGCTGCTTGCGCAGCAGTTTGCCCAGGCTGCGGGAGATGTGCAGTTCGTCGGGAAACAGCACCGTGCGCGGATCTGGCGACCACCAGAGGATCGGCTGCCCCTCGGAAAACCATGGGAAGCAACCATGGCGATACGCTTGGACCAACCTGTCGGCGGATAGGTCGCCACCGGCGGCCAATAACCCGTTGGGGTCGCGCATGGCTTTTGCCAGGGGCGGGAACTCGAAGCTGTTGCGTTGTAACCAGGTCAGCATTGGTATCCGGCTTAGTAGAAGGGGAGGGCGGCTGGTGGCGGGCTTCGCCCATCCGCGAGCGCCCGCCTGGAAGGTTAACCGTCAAACGGCAGGGATGTCATCGAGATACTTCTCAGCGTCGAGTGCGGCCATGCAGCCGGCACCGGCGGAGGTAATTGCCTGGCGATAGACGTGGTCGGCCACATCGCCGGCGGCGAACACGCCCTCGATATCGGTTGCGGTGGCGTTGCCTTCGCTGCCGCCGCGTACGAACAGGTAGCCGTCACGCATCTTCAACTGGCCCTGGAATAGCTCGGTATTGGGTTTATGGCCGATAGCAATGAATACGCCGGCCAGGGGCAAGGTGCTGGTTTCGCCGGTCTCGCTGTGGCGCAGGCGCGCGCCAGTCACGCCGCTGGCGTCGCCCAGGACTTCATCCAGGTTCTGGTTCCAATGCAGCTTGATATTGCCGCTGGCGGCCTTTTCGAAGAGTTTGTCCTGCAGGATCTTCTCTGAACGCAGCTTGTCGCGACGGTGGATCAGGTGCACTTCCCTGGCGATGTTCGACAGGTACAAGGCTTCCTCGACCGCCGTGTTACCGCCGCCGACCACGGCCACCACCTGGTTTCGATAGAAAAAGCCATCGCAGGTTGCACAGGCTGAAACGCCTTTGCCGGCGAAGGTCTCTTCCGAGGGCAGGCCCAGGTATTGCGCGGAAGCGCCGGTGGCAATGATCAGCGCATCGCAGGTGTAGGTGCCGCTGTCGCCGATAAGCTCGAAGGGGCGCTGTTGCAACTTGGCGGTGTGAATATGGTCGTAGACGATCTGCGTGTCGAAGCGCTCGGCGTGCCGTTGCATGCGTTCCATCAGTACCGGGCCCGTCAGGCCTTCGACGTCGCCGGGCCAGTTGTCGACTTCCACCGTGGTGGTGAGCTGGCCACCGGCCTGCAGGCCGGTAATGACAACGGGTTTGAGGTTGGCGCGGGCAGCATAGACGGCAGCGCTGTACCCCGCAGGGCCCGAACCGAGAATGATCAGGCGTGAATGCTTCACTTCGCTCATAAAAAACACCTCATAAGCCTTTGTCACAAAAGAGAATGCATGGTCCAATTGGCGCGTGTATACCCTGTATTCGGCTATGCTGTCAGGCAATGCCTTGGCGCGGACAAAACCGTACAATGCTTGAGTTTTGAACGCAGGATGGGCTAAAGATCAAAATCTTCGGCAACGCCTGCGGTTTTCTGGATGCACCCCACAGTGGTAAAAGTAGTACCGGTTGTGCACATTCACTTTTTTACCTGCTCGTCGTGGGCAGTTTTTTATAGTCATTCAACAGATGGACGCGCCGTTGGCGCAGGAAAAGAAGCGTTTTGAAGAAATCCACCGCAGCACCCAAACCAGTCGTTCCGCTCTGGCGCCAGCAACTGCACTACCGGCTCAAGGAAGGTGCGTTGATCGCCATCGGCGCCCTGTGCCTGTTCCTGATGATGGCCCTGCTGACCTACGGCAAGGACGATCCGGGCTGGAGCCATAACAGCAAGATCGACGACGTGCAGAATTTCGGCGGTCCGGCCGGTTCCTACAGCGCCGATATCCTGTTCATGGTGCTGGGCTATTTCGCCTACATCTTCCCGTTGCTGCTGGCGATCAAGGCCTACCAGATCTTCCGCCAGCGCCACGAGCCGTGGCAGTGGAGCGGCTGGCTGTTCTCCTGGCGGCTGATCGGCCTGGTGTTCCTGGTGTTGTCGGGGGCCGCACTGGCCCATATCCATTTCCACGCGCCCACCGGCTTGCCGGCCGGGGCGGGCGGGGCGCTGGGGGAAAGCCTCGGCGACCTGGCCAGGAACGCCCTGAACATCCAGGGCAGTACGCTGCTGTTCATCGCCCTGTTCCTGTTCGGCCTGACGGTGTTCACCGACCTGTCGTGGTTCAAGGTCATGGACGTCACCGGCAAGATCACCCTCGACCTGATCGAGCTGATCCAGGGCGCCATGAACCGCTGGTGGGCGGCGCGCACCGAGCGCAAGCAACTGGTGGCGCAACTGCGTGAAGTCGACGACCGCGTCCACGACGTGGTAGCCCCGACGACGCCGGACAAACGCGAGCAGGCCAAGGTCAAGGAGCGCCTGATCGAGCGTGAGCAGGCGTTGAGCAAGCACATGTCCGAGCGCGAGAAACAGGTGCCGCCGGTCATCACCATGGCCCCGGCCAAGCCGCCCGAGCAAAGCAAGCGTGTCCAGAAGGAGAAGCAGGCGCCGCTGTTCGTCGACAGCGCGGTGGAAGGCACCTTGCCGCCGATCTCGATCCTGGACCCGGCCGAGAAGAAACAACTCAACTATTCCCCCGAATCCCTGGCGGCCGTCGGTCATTTGCTGGAGATCAAGCTCAAGGAGTTCGGCGTCGAGGTCTCGGTGGACTCGATCCACCCGGGGCCGGTCATCACCCGCTACGAAATCCAGCCGGCCGCCGGCGTGAAGGTCAGCCGCATCGCCAACCTCGCGAAGGACCTGGCGCGTTCCCTGGCCGTGACCAGCGTGCGGGTGGTGGAAGTGATTCCCGGCAAGACCACCGTGGGTATCGAGATTCCCAACGAAGACCGGCAGATCGTGCGCTTCTCTGAAGTGTTGTCGACGCCTGAGTACGACAACCACAAGTCGCCGGTCACCCTGGCCCTGGGTCACGACATCGGCGGCAAGCCGGTCATCACCGACCTGGCGAAAATGCCCCACCTGCTGGTAGCCGGTACCACCGGTTCCGGTAAGTCGGTGGGTGTGAACGCGATGATCCTGTCGATTCTGTTCAAATCCGGCCCCGAAGACGCCAAGCTGATCATGATCGACCCGAAAATGCTCGAGCTGTCCATCTATGAGGGCATCCCGCACTTGCTGTGCCCGGTGGTCACCGACATGAAGGACGCCGCCAACGCGCTGCGCTGGAGCGTCGCCGAGATGGAGCGCCGCTACAAGCTGATGGCGAAGATGGGCGTGCGCAACCTGTCGGGCTTCAACGCCAAGGTCAAGGAAGCCGAAGAGGCCGGCACGCCGTTGAGCGACCCGCTGTATCACCGCGAAAATATTCACGACGAAGCGCCATTGCTGCACAAGCTGCCGACCATCGTGGTGGTGGTGGACGAATTCGCCGACATGATGATGATCGTCGGCAAGAAGGTCGAAGAGCTGATCGCCCGTATTGCCCAGAAGGCCCGTGCGGCCGGTATCCACTTGATTCTCGCCACCCAGCGGCCGTCGGTGGACGTGATCACCGGCTTGATCAAGGCCAACATCCCGACTCGCATGGCGTTCCAGGTGTCGAGCAAGATCGACTCACGGACCATCATCGACCAGGGCGGCGCCGAGCAGTTGCTTGGTCACGGTGACATGCTCTACATGCCGCCGGGCACCAGCCTGCCGATTCGCGTGCATGGCGCGTTCGTCTCCGACGACGAAGTGCACCGCGTGGTGGAGGCCTGGAAACTGCGCGGTGCTCCTGAATACAACGACGACATTCTCAACGGTGTCGAAGAAGCCGGCAGCGGTTTCGAGGGCAGCAGTGGCGGCGGTGACGACGATGCTGAAACCGATGCGCTCTATGACGAAGCGGTGCAGTTCGTCCTGGAGAGCCGCCGGGCCTCGATTTCTGCCGTTCAGCGCAAGCTGAAGATTGGCTACAACCGCGCCGCCCGCATGATCGAAGCCATGGAAATGGCCGGGGTGGTGACGGCCATGAACACCAACGGCTCGCGCGAAGTACTGGCGCCGGGCCCGATGCGCGACTAATGACCCGGGCGGCCTGCTGACACGCCGCTCGCCCCCCACGACTTCATGAGGACTCCCATGCGCCTGATTCGCATGTTGCTGTTGCCCGTACTGGCCCTGACCACCTTGTCGGCCCACGCCGGCGAAAAGGATGTGGCCCGCCTGACCCAATTGCTGGGGGGCTCCCAGACCCTGACGGCACGTTTCTCCCAGTTGACCCTCGATGGCAGTGGTACCCAATTGCAGGAAACCGCCGGCGACATGGCCCTGCAGCGTCCAGGCCTGTTCTACTGGCACACCGATGCGCCAGCCGAACAACTGATGGTCTCCGATGGCAAGAAAGTCTCCCTGTGGGACCCGGACCTGGAACAGGTGACCATCAAGACCCTCGACCAGCGCCTGACCCAGACGCCGGCGTTGCTGCTCTCCGGCGACATCTCCGAGATCAGCCAGAGCTTCGAGATCACCTCCAAGGAGGCCGGGGGCGTGATTGACTTCACCCTCAAGCCCAAGACCAAGGACAGTCTGTTCGACAGCCTGCGCCTGTCGTTCCGTAACGGCCTGGTCAACGATATGCAACTGATCGACAGTGTCGGCCAGCGCACCAACATCCTGTTCACCGGGGTCAAGGCCAACGAGCCGATCGCCGCGTCCAAGTTCAAGTTCGACATCCCCAAGGGTGCCGATGTAATCCAGGAATAAACACTGGCCCCCTGTTGGAAATGGCCTGTGGGAAAAGGTCTGTGGGGGCCGATCTGCTCCGGCAGAGAGGATTGGCAACAGGACCCAGCGGAGGTTGTGTAAGTAGTGATGGACCTGTTTCGAAGCGCCCCGATTGCCCAGCCCTTGGCCGCCCGCCTGCGTGCGACCAACCTGGATGAGTACGTCGGCCAGGAACATGTGCTCGCCCGCGGCAAGCCTCTGCGCGAGGCCTTGGAGCAGGGTGCGTTGCACTCGATGATCTTCTGGGGCCCGCCGGGCGTGGGCAAGACCACCCTGGCGCGACTGCTGGCGGAAGTCTCGGATGCCCACTTCGAAACGGTGTCGGCGGTACTGGCCGGGGTCAAGGAAATCCGCCAGGCGGTGGAAGTGGCCAAGCAGCAGGCCGGGCAATACGGCAAGCGCACCATCCTGTTCGTCGACGAAGTCCACCGCTTCAACAAGTCTCAACAGGACGCGTTCCTGCCCTACGTCGAAGACGGCACGCTGATTTTCATCGGTGCGACCACCGAAAACCCTTCGTTCGAACTCAACAATGCCTTGCTGTCCCGGGCGCGGGTCTATGTGCTCAAGAGCCTCGACGAGGTGGCGATGCGCAAGCTGGTGCATCGGGCGCTGACCGAGGAGCGCGGCCTGGGCAAGCGGCATTTGAGCCTCAGCGATGAAGGCTTCCAGATCCTGTTTTCAGCCGCCGATGGCGATGGCCGACGCTTGCTCAACCTGCTGGAAAACGCCTCGGACCTGGCCGAAGACGACAGCGAGATTGGCGTCGAGCTGCTGCAAAGCCTGCTGGGCGATACCCGGCGTCGCTTCGACAAGGGCGGCGAGGCGTTCTACGACCAGATTTCGGCGCTGCACAAATCCATCCGTGGTTCCAACCCCGATGCGGCCTTGTACTGGTTTGCGCGCATGATCGACGGCGGCTGCGATCCGCTGTACCTGGCGCGGCGCGTGGTGCGCATGGCCAGCGAAGACATCGGCAATGCCGACCCGCGGGCCCTGAGCCTGTGCCTGGCAGCCTGGGATGTGCAGGAGCGCCTCGGCAGCCCGGAAGGCGAGCTCGCCGTGGCCCAGGCCATTACCTACCTGGCCTGCGCGCCGAAAAGCAACGCCGTCTACATGGGCTTCAAGGCCGCGATGCGCAGCGCTACCGAGCACGGCTCCCTCGAGGTGCCGCTGCACCTGCGCAACGCGCCGACCAAGCTCATGAAGCAGTTGGGCTACGGCGAAGAATACCGTTACGCCCACGATGAGCCGGACGCCTATGCTGCCGGTGAAGACTATTTTCCCGACGAATTCGAACCCCAGCGGTTCTACCAGCCGGTGCCCCGGGGCCTGGAGCTGAAGATCGGCGAGAAGCTCAACCACTTGGCCCAACTGGACCGCTTGAGTCCACGGCAGCGGAGAAAACCTTGATTCCCTTGATCCTTGCAGTCTCCGCTGGCGGTGTTGCCGGCACCTTGGCACGGTTCGCCACCAGCAATTGGGTCAGCGCAAATTGGCCGCGGCACTTCTATACCGCGACGCTGGCCGTTAATATCGTGGGCTGTCTGCTGATCGGCGTCCTGTACGGCCTGTTTTTGATTCGCCCGGAAGTGCCTGTCGAAGTGCGTGCCGGGCTCATCGTCGGCTTCCTTGGCGGCCTGACGACCTTTTCATCCTTTTCACTGGATACGGTGCGCCTGCTGGAAAGCGGGCAGGTGCCGCTGGCCCTGGGCTACGCGGCCATCAGCGTATTCGGCGGGCTGCTCGCCACCTGGGCCGGCCTGTCCCTGACCAAACTTATCTAACGAGAGACCGACATGCTCGATTCCAAACTGTTACGTAGCAACCTTCAGGACGTAGCGGACCGCCTGGCATCCCGTGGCTTTGCCCTGGACGTCGCGCGCATCGAAGCGCTGGAAGAACAGCGCAAGACCGTCCAGACCCGCACCGAAGCCCTGCAGGCTGAACGTAACGCGCGCTCCAAATCCATCGGTCAGGCCAAGCAACGCGGTGAAGACATCGCGCCGCTGATGGCCGATGTCGAGCGCATGGCGGGCGAGTTGAGTGCCGGCAAGGTCGAACTGGACGCAATCCAGACCGAGCTGGATTCGATCCTGCTGGGCATCCCCAACCTGCCTCATGAGTCGGTGCCGGTCGGGGAAGACGAAGACGGCAACGTCGAAGTGCGCCGTTGGGGCACGCCGACAACCTTCGATTTCCCGGTGCAGGACCACGTGGCCCTGGGCGAGAAATTCGGCTGGCTGGACTTCGAAACCGCCGCCAAGCTGTCGGGCGCCCGTTTTGCCTTGCTGCGTGGGCCGATTGCCCGTCTGCACCGGGCCCTGGCGCAGTTCATGATCAACCTGCACGTCACCGAGCACGGCTACGAAGAAGCCTACACGCCGTACCTGGTCCAGGCCCCGGCCCTGCAAGGCACTGGCCAGTTGCCGAAATTCGAGGAAGACCTGTTCAAGATCAGCCGCGAAGGCGAGGCCGACCTGTACCTGATCCCGACCGCCGAAGTGTCGCTGACCAACATCGTGGCCGGCGAAATCGTCGACGCCAAGCAACTGCCGATCAAGTTCGTCGCCCACACGCCATGCTTCCGCAGTGAAGCCGGGGCGTCGGGCCGTGATACCCGCGGCATGATCCGCCAGCACCAGTTCGACAAGGTCGAGATGGTCCAGATTGTCGAACCGTCGAAATCCATGGAAGCGCTGGAAAGCCTGACCGCCAACGCCGAGAAGGTCCTGCAACTGTTGGAACTGCCGTATCGCACCCTGGCCCTGTGCACCGGTGACATGGGCTTCAGTGCGGTCAAGACCTACGACCTGGAAGTCTGGATCCCGAGCCAGGACAAGTACCGCGAGATTTCTTCGTGCTCCAACTGCGGTGACTTCCAGGCCCGCCGCATGCAGGCGCGTTTCCGCAATCCGGAAACCGGCAAGCCGGAACTGGTCCATACCCTCAATGGCTCCGGCCTGGCGGTGGGTCGTACCCTGGTGGCGGTGCTGGAAAACTACCAGCAGGCCGACGGTTCGATCCGTGTGCCTGAAGTGTTGAAGCCCTACATGGGCGGCATCGAGGTCATCGGCTAAATGGACTATTTGCCACTGTTCCACAACCTGCGCGGCAGCCGCGTGCTGGTGGTCGGCGGCGGCGAGATTGCCTTGCGCAAGTCTCGCTTGCTGGCCGATGCCGGTGCGCTGCTACGGGTAGTCGCACCCGAGATCGAGCCGCAGTTGCGGGAGCTGGTCAGTGGCAGCGGCGGTGAATGCATCCTGCGTGGTTACGTCGAAGCGGATCTGGACGGCTGCGGCCTGATCATCGCCGCAACCGACGACGAACCGCTCAATGCCCAGGTCTCGGCAGACGCTCATAAGCGTTGCGTGCCGGTCAACGTGGTGGACGCGCCGGCGCTGTGCAGTGTGATCTTCCCGGCGATTGTCGACCGTTCACCCTTGGTGATCGCGGTGTCCAGTGGCGGCGATGCGCCGGTGCTGGCGCGGTTGATCCGGGCCAAGCTGGAAACCTGGATTCCGTCGACCTACGGGCAGTTGGCTGGGTTGGCGGCGCGTTTTCGCAGCCAGGTCAAAGGCTTGTTTCCCGATGTGCAGCAACGACGGGCGTTCTGGGAAGACGTGTTCCAGGGCCCTATCGCCGACCGGCAACTGGCCGGGCAGGGCGCGGAAGCCGAGCGTCTACTGCGGGAAAAGATCGATGGCCAGGCGCCGAACGCGCCGGGCGAAGTTTATCTGGTGGGCGCCGGGCCGGGTGATCCGGACCTGCTGACCTTCCGCGCCTTGCGCCTGATGCAGCAGGCCGACGTGGTGCTGTACGACCGCCTGGTGGCGCCGGCGATCCTGGAACTGTGCCGGCGCGACGCCGAGCGCATCTACGTCGGCAAGCGCCGTTCCGAACACGCCGTGCCCCAGGACCAGATCAACCAGCAATTGGTCGACCTGGCCCGCCAGGGCAAGCGCGTGGTGCGGTTGAAGGGGGGCGATCCGTTCATCTTCGGGCGCGGCGGCGAAGAGATCGAAGAACTGGCAGCCCATGGCATTCCGTTCCAGGTCGTCCCGGGCATCACCGCGGCCAGTGGTTGCGCGGCCTACGCCGGGATCCCGCTGACCCATCGCGACTATGCCCAATCGGTGCGTTTCATCACCGGCCATCTCAAGGATGGCACCAGCGACTTGCCGTGGGCGGACCTGGTTTCGCCTGCCCAGACCCTAGTGTTCTACATGGGCTTGGTGGGGCTGCCAGTGATCTGCGACGAGCTGATCAAGCATGGCCGTGCGGCGGATACGCCAGCGGCACTGATCCAGCAGGGCACGACGTCCAACCAGCGGGTCTTTACCGGCACTTTGGCGGACTTGCCACGGCTGGTGGCCGAGCACGAAGTTCATGCGCCGACCCTGGTGATCGTCGGGGAAGTGGTGCAACTGCGCGAGAAACTGGCGTGGTTCGAAGGGGCTCAGGGGCAGGTCTGAAGCCGTGTAGTTGATCGTTCCCACTCCCGTGGGAACGCCGCCCGGGACGCTCCGCGTTCCGCCTTGGAGTGACGCAGAGCGTCACCGGATGCATTCCCACGCGGAGCGTGGGAACGATCTTAATCGCGCTGCCAAATCCCTTTCCCACTCAACCTTCCCCGATCATGGGCAACCCTGAAATCCTGCTTCGGCCCCTTGGGCACGATTCCATTGGGGTTGATGGTCTTGTGGCTGCCATAGTAATGGCCCTGGATATGCGTGAAATCCACGGTCTCGGCAATGCCCGGCCATTGGTACAGCTCTCGTAGCCAGTTCGACAGGTTCGGATAATCGGCGATGCGCCGCAGGTTGCATTTGAAGTGGCCGAAGTACACCGCGTCGAAGCGGATCATCGTGGTGAACAGGCGGATGTCGGCCTCGGTCAGGTATTCGCCAGCCAGGTAGCGGCGGGTTTCCAGTAACGCTTCCAGCCAATCCAGTTCGGCGAATAGCCGGTCGAAGGCTTCTTCATACGCGGCTTGGGTCGTGGCGAACCCGGCGCGATACACCCCATTGTTCACCGCCGGATAAATCCGCTCGTTCAACGCGTCGATCTCGCCGCGCAGGTGTTCGGGATAGAGGTCCAGGCCGTTGCCGGTCAAGCCGTCGAAGGCGCTGTTGAACATGCGGATGATTTCCGCCGATTCGTTGTTGACGATGCGCTGTTGGCGTTTGTCCCACAGCGCTGGCACGGTGACGCGGCCGGTGTAGTCGGCGGTGTCGGCGGTGTAGCGCTGGTGTAGGAAGCTCAGGTTGTCGATTTTGTCGCCAGTGGAGCCGTGGGCCTTGTCGAAGGTCCAGCCGTTTTCCAGCATCAGGTAGCTGACCACCGAGACATCGATCAGCGCCTCCAGGCCCTTGAGCTTGCGCACGATCAGCGTGCGGTGGGCCCAGGGGCAAGCCAGGGAGACATACAAATGGTAGCGCCCGGCCTCGGCGGCAAAGCCGTTCTCGCCCGAGGGGCCAGCGCTGCCGTCGGCGGTGACCCAATGACGGCGCTGCGCCTGTTCGCGCTGGAAGGTGCCGTCCTTGCTTTCATACCACTGGTCCTGCCAGCGGCCCTTGACCAACAAACCCATCTGGATGTCCTCGCTCAATAATCATTGGAGACGAGTCTATTCCCATAGGTTCGAACTAAAAGCGCAAAGGTTGGGCGTTAATGATCGGTTAAATCGAACGATCCCGAGCATCCCAATACCGCCGGGCTTTATCGAACGCTTCTTCGCGAGCCAGGCCCAGGCCACGCAAGGCCAGGGCCATGGTGGCGATGAGCGCCAGTTGCGGGTAGCTGTCTTCGACGTCACCGCGCCAGATCGCTTTCAAGTGCTCGGGATCGAGGTTTTCCGGTTTGACGTGGCGCTGCTCGGCCAGTCGCGGCCATTCTTCATCCCAACTGACGCCGCCGGTGGTGCCGTACAGGTGGCTGTCAGCGTCCGGGTTGATTTCGATCTCGCCGCCGTCGCCCTTGATCACGATGGCGGTATCACCGAGCAAACCGCTGGCGTCGCGATGCACGGCTTGGTAGCCCGGGTGGAAAATGCTTTGCAAGCCGCAACGGGCGGCCAGAGGGTTGAGGATGCGTGCCAATGAGTGGATCGGCGAGCGCAGGCCCAGGGTGTTGCGCAGGTCGATCATCCGCTGCATCTGCGGCGCCCAGTCCACCAGCGGCATGAAGGCCAGGCCGCCGTTGTCCAGCGCACTGCCGACCTGTTGCCAGTCACGGCATAGCGGGATCTGCAAAAACGCCAACAGTTGTTCGGTGTAGAGCCGGCCCGCCGTATGAGCGCCGCCGCCGTGCATGAAGATCCGCACGCCGTTCTGCCCAAGGCACTTGGCCGCCAGCAGGTACCACGGCAAATGGCGCTTCTTGCCGGCGTAGGTCGGCCAGTCGAGGTCCACCGCCAACGCCGGGACCACCAGGCGTTCACGCAGGGCCTCGGTGAAACCGGCCATCTCCTCGGCACTTTCTTCCTTGTGCCGCAGCAACATCAGGAAGGCGCCAAGCTGGGTATCCTCGACCTTTTCGTCGAGCACCAGGCCCATGGCTTCGCGGGCTTCTTCGCGGGTCAGGTTGCGGGCGCCGCGCTTGCCTTTGCCCAGGATGCGCACGAACTGGGCGAACGGGTGTTCGGCCGGGGTCTCAAGGGTCAGCGATGGAAAGTCGGTCATAAGCAATTCGTCGGTTTGGGCAGGCCCGCCAGCTTGGCGGCGAGTTTGGCGGGAGTGCCTTTGAACAATCGGTTCAGGTGCAGGCTGTTGCCTTTGTCCGCGCCCAGTTTCAGTGCCGTGTACTTGATCAGCGGCCGGGTCGCGGGGGAGAGCTGGAATTCGTTATAGAAGCCGCGCAGCAGTTCGAGGATCTCCCAGTGTTCGGGGCCCAGCTCGATGTCTTCGGCAGTGGCCAGGGCCGTGGCGACCTCGGCCGACCAGTCGTCAAGGTCGGCCAGGTAGCCGTCCTTGTCCAGCGCGATGGTGCGGTCGCCCACGTTCAGCGTCTTCATAGCCAGGTGTTGACCTTGTCGTGCTCGATCGACAGCTCGACGAAACCCGAGTAGTTGATGGCTTCGGCCCAGTCTGGCGTGTCCAGGGCGCGGGCCTGGAGGTCTTCGGCGAGCACGAACAGGTTCACGCCAGCGGCCTGCAGCACTGCAAACGGTGGGCTGCCCGGTTGCAACGCGTACGTCGCGTCGCCGCACAGCAGCAGCGCATCCTGATTGCCCAGTACCCGCAGGCAACTGGCGAGGCGGTTATCGCCGAAGGGCGAATGAGACAACACGTGCAAAGTCGACATCAGAGGGTGATCACCTGGTCGTAACGGTCAATGAGCGCGGCGATTTGCGGCGCGGTCAGTGCTTTCATGTCGGCCAGCGCCAGGGTGTCGAGGGCGACACCGCGTTCGGCGGCGCTGTCGGCACAGACAAACAGGTCGTCGACGCCAAACATCGGCAATGCCTGCAAGTTCGCGCTCAGGTCCTTTTGCTGGACGGCCTTGGCGTTTTGGCCGCTTGTCAGTTGGAATACCCCGTCATCGAGAAACAGCAGGCCGATGGGCAGGTCGAAGGCGCCGCCGGCCAGGACGATGTCCAGCGCTTCACGGGCGCCGGGGCCGGACCAGGGGGCCTGGCGGCTGATCAACAACAAAGACTTGGCCATCACGCGCCTCCAAAGCAGATCAAACGGTCGGCGCCCTGGATCGCATCGTGCAACTGGCCCAGCCCGGACAAGGTCCAGGGTGCCTCGACGCTAACCGCCGAGCGCTGGTAGCGCTGGGCCTCTTCCTCGTTCAACACCCCACGGCGCAACGCCGCCGCGATGCAGACCACACCGTCGAGCTGGTTGTCGCTGACAAAGGTTCGCCACTGCTGGGGCAGGTCCTGTTCGTCCTGGGGCGTGACGACACTGGCGCAGGCGTTATAGACGCCGTCCTGATAGAAAAACAGCCGCACGATCTCATGCCCGCCCGCCAGCGCAGCCTGGGCAAACAGCAAGGCACGGCGCGAGGAGGGCGCATGGGCGGCGGAAAACAGCGCAATGGCGAACTTCATGACAGACCCGATCAGCAAAACTGCGGCCATGATAAAGCTTTATTGGCGGTGGGGCGATTGCCAGAAAACGGTGAGACCGTGTGGCGAGGGAGCTTGCTCCCGCTGGGGTGCGCAGCGGCCCCAACTCATCCGCTGTGGTTTGGCTGACACACCGCGTTGGGAGGTTTTGGGGGCGCTACGCACCCCAGCGGGAGCAAGCTCCCTCGCCACAGGGGGGCAGTGCTAGACCTGAAGTCCGTGCAACTCGCAATACTCCGCCCATTCCATCCCTGCCATCTCCGCCACTTCCTTGTGCACTTCCAGGCGCTGGGCTTGGTAGTCCTGGGGCGAGGTGGCGGTCAGTTGCAGGGTCAGTTCCCAGGCAAACAGGCCCAGGCGCTCGGCCTCGGCTTCGAAGGCTTCATGCAAGCGCTCGGCGCGGTACTGCGCGGCGGTCTCGCCCTTGGCCTGGGCCAGCAGCGGGTTGAGGTGGTCCAGTTCGTGGCGCAGTTCGGGGCGCTCATCGAGAAACTTTGCCAGGGCCCGTTCGTGTTGCTGTTCGGTTGCCGCCATGGTCACTCCTTGGGGGATGCAGACTGCTTCTTGCTGGCCTTGGCCGCAGCCGCCAGGCATTCGAGGGCGAACTGTTCGGTGTAGGTCATCTGGATCGGCGTGGTTTCGCCCTTGACGGTCCGTTCGCCGTCGAGGATGTAGCGAACCCGCTTGTCGGTGACGCCGATGCGCTTGGCGATCCAGGACGGTGTCTGGCCGATCTGGCTGATCAGTTTGTCGGCGTATTCGGCAGTGGGTTTGTAGAATTCGGCGTTGGGAGTCATGGGGCGTGTTCCGTTGTGGCTGGTGGCAATGGCGCGACAGGGTGCGCGAATCGCAGGCCGATGTCCCGTGTAAATTTCAGTAAAGCAGCACGAAGGCCCGGGCCGCAGTGCTACAGTCCGTTTTTTTCTTGATGAGTGAACGCAATGCGAATGTTGACCGTGGCCCTGGCCGCGACCTTGCTGGCCGGCTGCGCGGGTTCTGCGATGAACGAGGCCCGGACCCAGGCCCCTTACAAGACCCTGACCTCGGACAAACCCGAACAGGTCGTGGCCCAGTGCGTGCAGTTCTCCTGGCAGGACGAAGCAGTGTTCGGTGTCGATGCTGGCGCCTACCTGCAACCGGGCAAGAAGGGGGGCTCGACGGTCTACACCCGCTCCGCTGAATCGTTTGTCGATTTGCACGCCGGTGCGACGGGCACCGAGTTGAGTTATTACGCCAAGCATGACGACTTCGTGGCCAAGCGCCGGTTGGCGGCGTTGGCGACGTGTCTTTGAACAGATAGATCGATCGCGAGCAGGCTCGCCCCCACGGGTTTGAGGCTTAACTGATCGGCATTACCCACAGGGACTGGTTTTTAGTCAGAGGGCGTCAGGCGCTTCTGGAAGAAGAAGTGCTGGTGACCTGGCGGGTAGTCGTCGATCTGGCCTATTTCCGTGAAGCCGTGCCTGCGGTAGAACTCCGGCGCCTGGAAGTCGAAGGTGTCCAGCCAGATGCCCACGCAGTTTTTCTCCCGGGCCAGTGCTTCGGCCATCTGCATCAGGGTCGAGCCGGTGCCCTGGCCCCGGGCCTGTTCCGGCACCACCAGCAGCTCGATATACAGCCAGTGGAAAAACACTCGGCCATAGAGCCCCCCGACGATTTCGTCGTGTTCATCGCGCACCAGCCAGGCCACCAGTTCAGGCACCGTCCCGCCGGTCTTGGCCGTGTTATAGGCGCGCAGCGGAGCGAGGATGGCTTGGCGTTCTTCGTCGGTGGGCGCGTCCGTGCGTTCGATTCGTAGCGTCATCGGCAATGTCCTTATTCAGTCAAGATTAACCGCAGGAGCCTATCTCAAAGGGTGCCGTGGCGTCACCCGGTCGGCTTGGAAAACAGGCGCATTACGCAAACCGGGCCATACTAGCTAGTTGCTTGATGCGATCGCCGACTGTTTAAAACAAGAAGAGGCCGAATCATGAAGTTCGAATCCTTAGCCCGAACCCTCATTGCCATATCCCTGACCCTCAGCTGTTTGTATGCCCAGGCCGCCTCCCAGGCACCGGTGGCCGCCGAGAACGGCATGGTGGTCACCGCCCAGCACCTGGCGACCCACGTGGGTGTCGACGTGCTCAAGAACGGCGGCAATGCCGTGGATGCGGCGGTGGCGGTGGGGTATGCCTTGGCGGTGGTGTATCCGGCGGCGGGCAATCTGGGCGGGGGTGGGTTCATGACCCTTCAAATGGCCGATGGCCGCAAGACGTTCCTGGATTTCCGCGAAAAAGCGCCCCTGGCCGCCACTGCCAACATGTATCTGGACAAGGACGGCAACGTCATCCCCGACCTCAGTACCCGCGGACACCTGGCCGTGGGCGTGCCCGGCACCGTCTCCGGCATGGAGTTGGCGTTGAAGAAGTACGGCAGTAAACCTCGGGCGGAGCTGATCGCCCCGGCCATCAAGTTCGCCGAGGAAGGCTTCGCCCTGGAGCAGGGAGATGTCGATCTGCTGGAAACAGCCACCGATGTGTTCAAGAAGGACATGCGCGACTCCGGGGCGATCTTCCTGCACAACGGCGAGCCCATGCAGGTCGGCCAGAAGCTGGTGCAAAAGGATCTCGCCAAGACCCTGCGGGAAATCTCCGCCAAGGGTGCCGACGGCTTCTACAAGGGCTGGGTCGCCGATGCGCTGGTCACCTCCAGCCAGGCCAACAAAGGCATCATCACCCAGGCCGACCTGGACAAGTACAAGACCCGCGAGCTGGCCCCGGTGGAGTGCGACTACCGCGGCTACCACATCATCTCGGCGCCGCCGCCCAGTTCCGGCGGGGTGGTGCTGTGCCAGATCATGAACATCCTCGACGGTTATCCGATGAAGGACCTGGGGTTCCATTCGGCCCAGGGCATGCACTATCAGATCGAAGCCATGCGCCACGCCTACGTGGACCGCAACAGTTACCTGGGTGACCCGGACTTCGTGAAGAACCCCATCGACCATCTGCTGGATAAAAACTACGCCGCCAAGCTGCGGGCCGCGATCGAACCGCAAAAGGCCGGCGACTCGCAGAAGATCAAGCCCGGCGTGGCGCCCCATGAGGGCAGCAACACCACCCATTACTCCATTGTCGACAAGTGGGGCAACGCCGTCTCGGTCACCTACACCCTGAACGACTGGTTCGGTGCCGGTGTCATGGCGAGCAAGACCGGGGTGATCCTCAACGATGAAATGGACGATTTCACCGCCAAGGTCGGCGTGCCCAACATGTACGGCCTGGTGCAGGGCGAAGCCAACGCCATCGCGCCGGGCAAGGCGCCGCTGTCATCCATGAGCCCGACCATTGTCACCAAGGACGGCAAGACGGTCATGGTGGTGGGCACCCCGGGCGGTAGCCGGATCATCACCGCGACGTTGCTGACTATCCTCAATGTGATCGACTACGGCATGAACCTCCAGGAGGCGGTCGACGCGCCGCGTTTCCACCAGCAGTGGATGCCGGAGGAAACCAACCTGGAGGCGTTCGCGGCCAGCCCCGATACCCGGAAGCTGCTGGAGAGCTGGGGGCACAAGTTTGCCGGCCCGCAGGACCCCAACCACATCGCCGCGATCCTGGTCGGCGCGCCGTCATTGGGTGGCAAGCCGGTGGGCAAGAACCGCTTCTATGGCGCCAACGACCCCCGTCGCAACACTGGGTTGTCGCTGGGGTATTGAGTCATCGCGCGGCTCCGATAATGTTTGAAGAGGGAAGGTCATGAACACCGCATTGCTGATCATCGATGTCCAGAACGCGCTGTGCTCAGGCGAAGAGGAATGCTTCGACAGCCAGCGCATCATCCGGACCATCAACGACCTGGCGGCCAAAACCCGGGCCCTCGGCTTGACGGTGATCCTGATCCAGCACGAAGAGTTGGAAGGTTCGCTGACCTATGGTTCTGCCGCCTGGCAACTGGCCGACGACCTGTTGACCGCAGCCGATGACCTGCGGGTGCGCAAGACCACCCCCGATGCCTTCTACCAGACCGACCTGCAACCGTTGTTGCAGGCCCGAGGCATCGACCGCCTGGTGATCTGTGGGCTGCAAACCGACTATTGCGTCAACGCCACCGTGCGCCAGGCCCATGCCCTGGGGTACGACGTGGTTTTGGTGGCCGATGCCCACTCCACGGTGGACAACGGCAGCATGGCGGCCGAGCAGATCATTGCCAATCACAACAACCGATTGGGGCGGCTGAGCAGTGCGGTATCGCGGATCGATGTGGTGCCGGCTGCTGAAATCCGCCTGTAGCCGATACTCACTGTCGGTACTGCGACGCAGGTTTGACTTGGGGGCACACTTGTGGCGAGGGAGCTTGCTCCCGCTGGGTTGCGAAGCGACCCTAAAATTTTTACGACCGCTTCGCGCTGGAGCGCCAGCCCGGTCGAGCGGGGGCAAGCTCCCTCGCCACAACAGCGGATGGCTCAGCATCGACGATGGTTTTTCACGGCGCGCCAAGCACCATCGTCCAGTACACCCCCGCATCACTGCGCGAATCGCTGGCGGAAGCGGCGCCCATCTGGGTGAACATCGGGTTCATCAGGTTGGCGCAGTGCCCCGGGCTGGCCAGCCAGTCGTGCATGGCCTGGGTCGGTGAGCGTTGTCCGGCGGCGATGTTCTCGCCCAATTTATGTCCGCGAAAGCCGGCGCTCTTGGCCCGATCGGAAGAGGAGCGACCGTCCGGGTCGCGATGGGCGAAATAATTCTCGCGGGCCATCGACCGGCTGTGGCCTTGGGCGGCGGTTCCCAGCGCGGCGTTCCAGCTCAGCGGCCGGGCCGCGGCGAAGCGCTGGCGCCCGCACATCCGCGGCTTGGCCCTGGCGGCGTTGACCTGGGCCAGCAGCGACTTGTCCGTCGCACCCGCGTCGCTCATCCGTGTGCCTCCCATGGGCTGCGCCAGCACCACGCGCCACTCATCACCGACCCGATTGACGCCAATGTCGGCGTATTGGTTGTCCAGCAGTGCTGCGCAATGTTCGTCAGCCAACATGTCGAACGCTTCTTCGGCGTCCCGCGCATCGGTCAGGCGGATGCTGCGCACGGCCCGGGCCTGGTAGCCGGCGTCTTTCAAGGTCTCCCGCAGACCACCGCGAAAGCCCATCGGCAAGCCCAGGTTCGAGCGCAGCGCCAGCGGCGGCGTGGCACGCACCGTGCGCCATTCACAGCGGCGTGATTGGCTACGGAAATCGTTGATGGCGTCCACCAATTGCCTTTCGCCACGGGCGTGGACGGGGCTGGCAAATAAGGGAAACAGGGCAAGCAAGCACAGCGAAACGAAACGGCTAGAGCGAACAGGGTGGCGCATGGGGCGAACGGCTCAAGAAGGGGGAGGTGCTTAGCGCCAGGCTTGGCGCCGATCAGCTGGAAAACCCGGCGCTGCAGATCGGCGGGTTTTCACGGCTGGGGTAGGACTGTGGGTTTTGGAACAAGTTTCTGAGGACGAAGACTTTCTACGAGCTGGTACAACACCATTGTGGCGAGGGAGCTTGCTCCCGCTGGCCTGCGAAGCAGGCCCAACGCATTGGCGACCGCTTCGCGCTGGAGCGCCAGCCCGGTCGAGCGGGAGCAAGCTCCCTCGCCACAATGGTGTTCAGTCAGTTCAATTCGCTGTTCCAGCCACAGGCACCTTGACCCGCTCGACCTTGCGATAGGTCAGCAATACGATGCCCGTCACCACAATCGCGCCACCCATCACCTGGCCCGGGTTGAGCATCTGGTCCAGTACCAGCCAGCCGATCAGCAGCGTGGCCAGCGGTTCGATGTTCATCACCGGGGCGTTGCGCGGCATGTCCAGGCGGGGCACGGAAATGAACAGCACAGTGAAGCCGGTGCCGTAGAGCACCACCAGGGTCGCCAGGGCGAACCAACCGGTGCTGCTGGCTGGCAGGTCGAAACCGCCGGGCAGGGCACCGGTCAGGCCGGCGAGGTTGACGCTGCTGAAGACGATGAAAATCGTCAGCAGGCTGCGCACCGAACCACGGACCTGGGACAGCTTGTGGTCGGTGATCCACAGCGCACAAGCGAACACGCAAGCGGCACAGAAGGCCAGGCCCACCCCCAGTAGCCATTGCGGGCCAACGCTCTGTTCAGACGATAACCGCGCCGGCACCTCCAGCACGAATACCAGGCCCACCAGGATCATGCCCATTAACGCGGCGGTGCGTGCAGTGGGCCGTGGCCCGCCCAGCGCCCAGGTCAGCAAGGCCAGCAGAATCGGAAAGACGTTGCCCACCAACAGCGCCAGTGCCACCGGCACCCGGGCCACGGCCGAGTACAGGCACAGGCTCTGCGCAGCGATGAGTAACCCCAGCAGCACCTGCCAACGCCATGCGCCCGGCGGCAAACGCAGGCTCTGACGTTGCCACAGTACCATCGCGGCCAACACCAGCAGCGTCCCGCCTGAGCGCAGCAGGATCGCCAGCAATACCCCGGCACCGTCATCGAACGCCGCTCGGGCGGCGACATGATTGCCGGCAAAGGCACAGCCCATGCACAGCAGAACGAGCACCGCGAGGTGACGGGGCAATGGAGGTGGGGCGTCAGGTGCAGAGGCGGGGCGAGTCATGGCAGGGTGTCTCAATAGTGGGCCGCCCAGGCAAATCGCCTTGGATCAGCTGTTTTTAGTTATAAGTCGTCGTACAACTTTGAGGGCTGTTTTTACCCTATAGGATTACAAGAGACAAGGTCGGGGTTGCGGGGGAGCTCTACCTTCTTAAGTGAACGACCGCGCGCACATTGTCCTGCGCTTTGCTGTACAACAACCTGACCGTTGTGTCGTTTACAGCATTGCCCTTTGCGGAGCCGCCCCATGCGCCTGGCCGATTTCATTCTCGACAATATCGAGCCGATTCTTCAGGCGTGGGAAGACTTCGCCAAAACCATCACCCCCGCATCCATTGGCATGGATTCCGTGGCCCTGCGCGACCATGCCGAGCAGATGCTGCGCACTATCGCCGCTGACCTGCGCACCTCGCAAACGCGCAATGAGGCGATTGCCAAGTCCCACGGCGAGGCCCCGCCGGTTGATGCCGAAACCGCCGCCGAAACCCATGCGGTCATCCGCCAGTCCTCGGGTTTTACCGTGGAGCAAATGGTTTCCGAGTACCGGGCCCTGCGCACCAGCGTGCTTATGCTCTGGATGCCGCACACGCAGTTGGATCACAAACAGGTCATGGACGATCTGATTCGATTCAACGAGGCCGTGGACCAGGCCTTGGCCGAGTCCGTCGTCAGTTACTCGGGGGCGGTGGATGCGTCGCGCAATATCTTTCTCGGGATTCTGGGGCATGACTTGCGCAGCCCCTTGGGCGCGATCCTGCTGAGTTCCGAAGTGCTGCTGCGGGCGGGGGACCTGCCCGCCAAGGCGACCAAGATCACTTCGCGCATCTACACCAGCGTCAAGCGGGCCAACAAAATCGTCGGCGATCTGCTGGATTTCACCCGCACCCAACTCGGCTCGGGCATTCCAGTGCAGCGCTTCAAGGGTGATCTGGTGGCCGCCTGCGAAGGTATGGTGGAGGAGGCGCGGGCCTATCACCCGGAAAGCAAAATTGTCTTTAAAACGAGCGGCGCCCTGGAGGCGCTGTTTGATCCGGCCCGCATGGAGCAGGTATTTGCCAACCTGATTGGCAATGCCGTCCAGCATGGTGCCGAAGGCTCGCCGGTGACTGTTTCGTTGAGCGTGGAAAAGGATATGGCCGTGATCGCGATCAACAACCAGGGCAAGCCTATCGAGAAAGAGGCCATTGCCAACATCTTCAACCCAATGGTCCGAAATCTGTGCAGCAGTGAAATGCAGTACGGTTCCACGGCTGGACTCGGACTTGGCCTGCACATCGCTTCGGCGATCGTATCGGCCCATCAGGGCACCATCAAGGTCCACTCGGAGGCGCAAGTCGGCACGACCTTTACTGTTCGTATACCGCTGAACCCGGCCTGATCGACTGTGCGCAGAGCAGATTCGCATACTTGTACGATGTCTTATCACGTAGTAAAACTGTCGTCCCGTCCAATAATAATTAACGGAGACGCACCGATGGATGCTTCGCAATCTGCAACCGCCGCCGATCAGGGCCGCCGGGTATTCCTGAAAAAATCCCTGGTGGTCTCGGCTGCTGCGGCCGCCCTTGGCAACCTGCCCGGGCTCGCTCAGGCCGAGCCCTTGAGTCAGCGTTACCCGGACCCGCTGATCAATATCCTTGACCCCAGCTTCATGGACTTGCGCATCTTCAATGCCAGCGTGGAGAAACTCGCCACCGGTTTGCGTTGGGCAGAAGGGCCGGTGTGGGTTGGTGACGGTCGTTACCTGCTGGTCAGCGACATTCCCAACAACCGCATCGTGCGCTGGGATGAAATTACCGGTGGCCTGTCGGTCTACCGCGAGAATTCCAACTTCTCCAACGGCATGTGCCGCGATCGCCAGGGCCGGCTGCTGGTGTGCGAAGGCTCCACCACCGCCAGCGAAGGCCGACGCATCACCCGCACCGAGCACAACGGCACTATCACCGTGCTGGCGGACAGTTTCGAAGGCAAGCCGCTGAACTCGCCCAACGACATCGTGTGCAAGCGCGATGGCTCGGTGTGGTTCACCGACCCACCGTTCCAGACCGGCAACAATTACGAGGGACACAAAGTCACCCCCGCCCAGCCTCACGCGGTGTATCGCATCGATGGCGAAACCGGCAAGGTCACGCGGGTCATCGACGACCTGGCGGGGCCGAACGGGCTGTGTTTTTCCCCGGATGAGAAAATCCTCTACGTGGTCGAAGGCCGGGCCAAGCCCAACCGCTTGATCTGGGCGATCACCGTCAAGGATGACGGCACGCTGGGTGAGCGGCGCAAGCACATCGAAGGCCTGGATTACGCGGCGATCGACGGAATCAAATGTGATGAAAGCGGCAACCTCTGGTGCGGTTGGGGCGGCAATGGCGACCCCAAGGCCGACCTGGAAAAACTCGACGGCGTGCGGGTGTTCAACCCTGAAGGCAAGGCCATCGGGCACATCTCCCTGCCGGAGCGCTGTCCCAACGTCTGCTTCGGCGGGCGGGAAGGCAATCGGTTGTTCATGGCCGGCAGCCACTCGCTGTATTCGCTGTTCGTGAATACCCGAGGGGCGACGTTTGCCTGAGTGACACATTCACCCTCGGAGTTGATGGACTTTGTGGCGAGGGAGCTTGCTCCCGCTGGGCTGCGTAGCAGCCCTAAAACCATTCACCTGGGTGTGCCTGATTGGTCGCATTCAACATTCGGTCTCTTTGGGGTTGCTGCGCAACCCAGCGGGAGCAATCCCTGGCCACAGGATGTCCGCTGTGCCTGCGGTGTTTTCTGATGGGTTCAGGATTGTCCGCAGCTCCATAGCTCCACGGTCGGCTGGCCCTCTGTCGGCGGCCCCAGCCAATGACTCATCGCCCGACAACCGCCACCAAAACATAACTGATAGTCGCCAGCCTGCGGCGTGCGGCCCAGTTTCAGCGGTTGCAGGGGCGGCACCTGGCGTTGATAGTGCCAGCTGCCGTTTTCAAGCCTTGCATCGTCGGGAATCTCCATGCCCGCGCCATTGCCTTTGACCCTGGCCTCGCCCAGGATCAGGCCCTGTTCGCTGACGCGATAATCTTCCTCCCAGCGAATCTTCTCGATGGTGTGGTTCCATGCCAACGTGAAATCGGCCACGGCGAGCTGGGCCCAGACCACGCCGGACAAGCCCAGGCACAGACCGATCACGCCAAGGCCCGTCCACTGCGTCGTGCGCGCCAGACGTGTTGGAGAATCAGCAGCCCACCCAGCACGAAGCCGATCTCATCGGTCACGGGCAGGGCAACCACCAGCAACGCGCCGGCGGCAAAACACAGCAAGCGTTCCCAAATCGGCATTTTCTGTTGCAGGTAGCCGGTGGACGCCATGCCCCAGAGCCCGACGGCCAACAACGTCTTGATCAGCATGTACGCCGTCATCCACAGGTTGTCGCCCTGGAGCATCAGGGCCGGGTTATAGACGGTCATGAATGGAATGACGAAGCCAGCGAGGGCAATGCGCACCGCCCAGAAACTGATCTTCAGGCCACTTTCCCGGGCAATGGGCGCGGCGGCGAAACAAGCCAGCGCCACCGGCGGCGTCAGGTCGGCCAAGATACCGAAATAGAACACGAACATGTGCGACACGATCAGCGGCACGCCCAGTTCCAGCAGGGCCGGTGCGGCGATCGAGCTGGTGATGATGTAGTTGGGGATGGTCGGTATACCCATGCCCAGCACCAGGCAGGTGAGCATGGTGAGGATCAGCGACAGCAACAGGTTGTCCCGGCCGATGGCGAGGATGTAGCCGGCAAAGGTGGAGGCCACGCCAGTCAGCGAGACCACCGCGATGATGCTGCCCACCAAGGCGCAGGCGATCCCCACTGGAACGGCATGACGCGCGCCATCTACCAACGCATGCAAGCAGATGACGAGGGTTTCCCGAGTGCCTTGCATGAACCAGCAGGCCACCACCAACACGCCGATCACCGCAAACACGACACCGATGCCCAAGCGGAAAAAACCGACGCAAAGCAGCCCCAAGGCGATCCAGAAGGCGCAGCGCAACGCGTAGTTCGAGACTTTGAGAATGATCGCCGAGCCGAGAATCACGATGGCTGTCAATGCCAGGCCCACCATGCCGGAAAACAGGGGGGTGCGTCCGGAAAACAACAGGTAGACCAACACCCCGAGCGGGATCAGCAAGAACCAGCTGTCCTTGACCGCGCCCCAGGCGCTGGGGCATTGGTCCTTGGGCAAGCCCTTGAGGTCGGAGCGCTTGGCCTCCAGGTGAACCATCCAGAACACCGAGCCGAAGTACAGGCAGGCGGGTATCAACGCGGCCTTGGCGATTTCAACGAACGGCACATTGATGGTTTCGGCCATGATGAAGGCCACCGCGCCCATCACCGGCGGCATTATCTGGCTGCCCATGCTGGACGTGGCTTCCACACCACCGGCAAACGCGGCCTTGTAGCCGAAGCGCTTCATCAACGGGATGGTGAATTGCCCGGTGGTGACCACGTTGGCGATGCCCGAACCGGTGATGGTGCCCATCAGTGCCGATGACACCACGGACACCTTGGCCGGGCCACCGAGCTTGTGACCGAACAGGCCCATGGCGAAATCGGTGAAGAGTTTGATCATGCCGGCCTTTTCCAGGAAGGCGCCGAACAGGATGAACAGGAAAATATAGGTGGCCGACACGTAGGTTGGCGTGCCGTACAGCCCTTCGGTGCCGAACGACAGCTGGTTGATGATTTGATCGAGGCCATAGCCGCGATGGGCCAAGTCGCCCGGTAAGTATTCGCCGAACAGGCCATAGGCCAGGAACAGGCCGCAAATGATCGGTAGTGCGATGCCCATCACTCGCCGCGCGGCTTCGAACACCAGCACGACCAGGACGATCCCCATGATCATGTCCGTGGTGGTCAAGTCGCCGGAGCGTTGGATCAGGTCCGACTCAAACACCCATTGATAAAGCGCCGTCGCCACGCCCCCCAGGCTCAAGACCCAGGCCAAGGGTTGCCAAGGGCGCTGCCTGCCATGCGCGGGGTAGCTGAGGAACACCACCCACAACAGAAAGCCGACATGTACCGCCCTCAGCACAATGCTGGAGACCGGAGAAAACGCGGCGGTGACGATCTGAAATATTGAAAACAGCAAGGCCACGTAGAACAGGGTCTTGGGCCAGTCTCGCGGGTCCGTGACGATGCCGTGCTGGTCTTCACTCATGAGGTGCCTGCCTTCTGTTCACATTCAAGGGGCGAAAACACGACGGATCAACGGCGAAGGGCGCCGTTGATACGCAGGGTGTTACAGCGCGCCCACTTCCTTGTAGTAGCGCTCGGCACCGGGGTGGAGTGCGATCGGCAGGTTCTTCGCGGCGTTTTTCAGGGTGATGTCCTTGGCCGCTGAATGGGAGGTGCCCAGGCGAGTGAGGTTCTCGAAGAGCAGCTTGGTCATCTGGTACGCCACCTCATCCGGGACATCCTCGCGGGTGACCAGGATGTTGGTGATGGCCACCGTCGGTACGGCCTCCGCCTGACCATCGTAGGTATTGGCCGGAATCATTGCGCTCTGATACGCCGGGTTGCCGATTTTCTCCACCACATCGGTGGGCACCGCTACGTAGCTCAGCGCCATGGTCGAGGCCAGGTCGCGAATGGCCGCCATTCCCAGGCCCGAGGACTGCAGTGTGGCGTCCAGTTGGCGGTTCTTGATCAAGTCCACCGACTCGGCGAACGGTAAGTACTGGACCTTCATGTCCTGGTAGGTCAGCCCCGCAGCCTTGAATATCGCCCGGGCATTGAGTTCGGTACCGGATTTTGCCGCGCCGACGGAAACGGTCTTGCCCTTGAGGTCGGCCAATGTCTTGATGCCGGACTCCTGGCTGGCGACGATCTGGATGTAGTTGGGATAGGCGCCAGCGATGGCGCGCAATTTGGTCAACGGCGCCTTGAAACCGGCGTCTTCCACGCCGTTCTTGGCATCCGCCACCGAGTCGCCCAGGGCCAGGGCCAGCTCACCACGACCGGCTTGCAGCAGGTTGAGGTTTTCCACCGAAGCCTTGGTGGCTTGCACCGATGTCTTGGCGTCCTGGATGCCGTTGCTGTAGATCTGTGAAAGCCCGACCCCGATCGGGTAATAAACCCCGCTGGTGCCGCCCGTGAGGATGTTGATGTACACCGGGGCGGCCTGGACCGTGGTGCTGACCACCAGGGCTGCCGCGGCGGCCAGGAGGGTGAAGTGCTTGTTGACTCGCATGGGGACCTCTCCGTCTTGTTATGGCTTATGCAGAGTCTTTCCACTGTAGTTCAAGCGCGGGTGATGGCGAGTCGAGTGGCCGTAAAGGCTTCTGTGGCGAGGGAGCTTGCTCCCGCTCGGCGGCGCAGCCGTCGTAAAACCGACAAACACGGTCTGCCTGAAAAATTGCGTCAGCCTCTTTCGGGGCTGCTGCGCAACCCAGCGGGAGCAAGCTCCCTCGCCACTGGTCCCTTGTTAGGCCAGGGGCGCCGTACTGCCTCGCACCGTCAACTCGAACGGCAACACCACATGCCGCTCGGCAATCGGCTTCTTCTCGATCAGAGCAATCAGCATCTGCACCGCTTTTTCCCCAAAGATTTCGGCAGGCTGTGAAATGGTGGTCAGGGGCGGGTCGCAGTAGGCGGCGAACGGGATGTCATCAAAGCCCACCAGGGAAATATCCTCGGGCACCCGCAGGCCCATTTGCTTGATGCGCCTGAGCGCGCCGATGGCCATCTCGTCGTTTTCACAGAACAGTGCGCTGGGGCGGTCGGCCAGCGCCAACATCGCGCCGGCCCCGTCATCACCGGCCTTCAAGGTGAAGTCGCCATGGCAGATCAGGCTGGGGTCGACGGCGATACCGGCCTGGCTCAGGGCATCCTGGTAGCCGGCCACGCGATCCAGGGTCAGGGGGCTGCTGCGTGGCCCCTTGATGATGCCGATGCGGCGGTGGCCGAGGCCGATCAGGTGCTCGGTCATGGCCTGGGCGGCGGCGCGGTTGTCGAGACTGATGGTCGGGTAGGGGGCGTTCTTGACCACTTCGCAGGCGTTGACCAGCGGCAGGCTTTCGACGCCTGCCGGCATCGATTCGAAAGGATCGCTGGCGCGCAACTGGATCACGCCGTCGGCCTGGTGGGCGTAGACCAGGGCGGCGAATTCCCGCTCGATCTGCGTCCGACCCTGGGTGTCGCACAACAGCAATCGATAACCCGCCGCCTGCGCGGCCTGCTGCGCGCCGCTGATGACCCGGGCGAAAAACGTATTGGCGATGGCCGGCACCAGGATCACCAGGTTGCCGGTGCGCCGGGAGCGAAATTGCACCGCCATCAGGTTGGGCCGATAGCCGGCCTGTTCCACCGCCGCGTTGACCTTGTCCCGTGTTTCGGGGAGTACCCGCTCGGGCGATTTCAGGGTTCTGGACACCGTGGCCACCGAAACACCCGCCAGCCGGGCCACCTCACGAATGTTGGACAAAATCACCTCGGGGAACAGGGGGTACGGTGGGGAGCTTACCGCAGGTTGAGCGCCTCACAAATATTCCACGGTGAACCCTGTGGGTTTGACACGCGGGGAAACTGAGCCTAGATTTTCGCCATGATGTAACCGGTTACATCATCATCCTGACAGGAAGACAAACACGATGAATCCTGTAGCACCAAAAATAAGAATGGGCTTCGTCGGCGGTGGAGAGGGCGCGTTCATCGGCCAGGCCCACCGTCAGGCCGCGGGCCTGGATGGCGGTTTCGAACTGGTCTGCGGCGCATTCAGCCGCGACCCTCGCAACACTCGGCAGACCGGCGCGGCCCTGGGCCTGGCCGCGTCCCGTTGCTACCACGACTGGCAGCAGATGCTCGACACCGAAGCGCTGCTGCCGCTTGATCAGCGCATGGAATTGCTGGTCATTGTTACCCCCAATCATCTTCATGCACCCATCGCCAGCGAGGCCTTGAAAGCCGGTTTCCATGTGTTCAGCGAGAAACCCGCCGCGCTGGACCTCAACGAGTTGCTGGCCCTCAGGGAAGTGCTGCAAGGCAGCCGTTGCCTCTACGGGCTGGCCCATACCTACCTGGGTTATCCCATGGTGTGGCAGGCCCGGGAGATGGTGCGCTCGGGCGCGATCGGCCAGGTGCGCAAAGTGCTGGTCGAGTACCCCCAAGGCTGGCTCAGCCAGGATGTCGCCGCCCAGGGCAATAAACAGGCCGAATGGCGCGACGACCCTGGCCAGTCCGGCCTGGGCGGTTGCATCGGCGACATCGGCACCCACGCGTTTTCCCTCGCCGAGTTCGTCGCAGACCAGCCTATCCAGCAGCTATGCGCCACGTTGGGCACCCATGTGCCGGGCCGGCAATTGGATGACGACGTCGCGATGCTGTTCAAGATGGCGGGTGGCGCCAGCGGCGTGTTGATCGCCAGCCAGGTCTGCACCGGCGAAGAGAACCCGCTGAAGATTCGCGTCTACGGCGATAAGGGCGCCTTGGAGTGGCGCCAGGAAGAACCGGCGAGCCTGATCCATCGCGCCTTCGACCAGCCTTTGCGCATCCTGCGTAGCGGCGTCGGCCAGCCGTGGCTGTGCGCGGCGGCCACGCGGCGCATGCGCCTGCCGGCCGGGCATCCCGAGGGCTACCTGGAAGCCATGGCCAACCTCTACGGCGATTTCGCCCACGCTATTCGCAGCCATGTCGAAGGCCCCGACGCCCCAGGCGTACCCGGCATCGAGACCGGCTTGCGTGGCATGGCATTCATCGAGGCCGCCATCCTCAACCACCGTGGCGACGCGAAGTGGACCACCGTGCAAACCGGAGCATCCCTGTTGTGAATACCCTCGACACACCACCGAGCGGCCTGCGTGGCCCAGGTATTTTCCTGGCGCAATTCATGTCCGCCGAAGCGCCGTTCGATACCCTGGCCAACATCGCCCAGTGGGCGGCGTCGCAAGGCTACAAGGCCATTCAGCTGCCGACATCGGGCACCCAATACATTGACCTGGCCCGGGCCGCCGAGAGCCAGGCCTATTGCGATGAGCTCAAGGCCACCTGTGCCCAGGCCGGTGTCGAGATCAGCGAGTTATCGACGCACCTGCAAGGCCAGTTGGTGGCAGTGCACCCGGCGTTCGACGCGCTGTTCGATGACTTCGCCCCGGCCCATTTGCGCGGCCAGCCCCAGGCGCGGACCGAGTGGGCGATCGAGCAACTCAAGCTGGCCGCCCGTGCCAGCCAGCGGCTGGGTCTCAAGGCCCATGCGACGTTTTCCGGCGCGCTGCTGTGGCCGTATCTCTACCCTTGGCCGCAGCGGCCGGCGGGTCTGGTGGAGCAGGGGTTCGCCGAACTGGCCCGGCGCTGGTTGCCGATTCTCGATGCCTTCGACGTGTCGGGGGTGGACCTGTGCTACGAAATCCACCCCGGCGAAGACCTCCATGACGGCGCCTCGTTCGAGCGCTTTTTGGAGGCGGTCGATCATCACCCACGGGCGGCGATCCTCTACGACCCCAGTCATTTGCTGCTGCAACAGATGGACTACCTGGGCTTCATCGACCGCTACCACGCGCGCATCCGCATGTTCCACGTCAAGGACGCCGAATTCCGCCCCGATGCCCGTTCCGGGGTATACGGCGGCTACCAGGGCTGGGTCGATCGGCCCGGGCGGTTCCGTTCGTTGGGCGATGGCCAGATCGATTTCAAATCGATCTTCAGCAAACTGACCCAATACGATTTCAGCGGTTGGGCGGTCCTGGAATGGGAATGCTGCTTGAAGGATTCACAACAGGGCGCCGCAGAAGGGGCAGCGTTCATCCAGCGGCACATGATCAGCAAGACCGGCAAGGCGTTCGATGATTTTGCCAGCGTCACGGCGGATGAGGATTCCAATCGACGGTTGTTGGGTTTGCCCCCAATGCCAAAAGCGTAACCCCTGTGGCGAGGGGATTTATCCCCGCTGGGCTGCGAAGCAGTCCTAAACCCTGACATCCCGGTTCGCCCAGGTTGATTGAGTCGACTGTTTTTTTGGGCTGCTTCGTAGCCCAACGGGGATAAATCCCCTCGCCACAGGGGCTCTGCAAAACTCCATTTCCACAAGAACAACAATAAAACGGTGACGCTCATGACCACGATGAATGCACGCCTCAGCGTGATGATGTTCCTGCAGTTCTTTATCTGGGGTGGCTGGTTCGTCACCCTCGGCACCTTCCTCTCCAGCACCCTGGGCGCCAGCGGTGGGCAGATCGGCATGGCGTTCTCCACGCAATCGTGGGGAGCGATCATTGCGCCGTTCGTCATCGGCCTGATCGCCGACCGCTTCTTCAACGCCGAACGGATCCTGGCGGTGTTGCACCTGCTCGGCGCGGTGTTGCTGTATCAGCTGTATTCGGCGGCGGATTTCAGCGTGTTCTACCCGTACGTGCTGGTGTACATGGTGGTCTACATGCCGACGCTGGCCCTGGTCAATTCAGTGGCCTTCCGGCAGATGCGCGATCCGGCGCTGGAGTTCTCCCGTATCCGGGTGTGGGGCACGATTGGCTGGATCGTCGCGGGCGTGGTGATCAGTTTTGTGTTCGCCTGGGATTCGCGCGAAGCGATCTCGGCAGGCGGCTTGCGCAATACGTTCCTGATGGCGGCCGTTGCTTCCCTGGTACTGGGGCTCTACAGCTTCACGCTGCCGGCCACGGCGCCGCTCAAGGAACAGGCCCGCGCGGGCGGCGTCAGGCAGCTGCTGGGGCTGGACGCGTTGGGGCTGTTGAAGGATCGCAGCTACCTGGTGTTCTTCATCGCCTCGATCCTGATCTGCATTCCCCTGGCGTTCTATTACCAGAATGCCAACCCGTTCCTGGCCGAAACCGGGATGACCAACCCAACGGCGAAGATGGCCATCGGGCAGGTCTCGGAAGTGTTGTTCATGCTGCTGTTGCCACTGTTCATCCAGCGCTTCGGCATCAAGCTGGCGCTGTTGGTGGGGATGTTGGCGTGGGCGGTGCGCTACCTATTGTTCGCCTACGGCAATAACGGCGACCTGGCGTTCATGCTGTTCACCGGCATTGCCCTGCATGGCATCTGCTACGACTTCTTTTTTGTCTCGGGGCAGATCTACACCGATGCCAAGGCACCGGAGCGCTTTCGCAGCTCGGCCCAGGGGCTGATTACCCTGGCGACCTACGGTGTGGGGATGCTGATCGGCTTCTGGGTGGCGGGGCAGGTGACCGATCACTTTGTCGTGGCGGGCGGTCATGACTGGCAGAGCATCTGGTTGTTCCCGGCCGGTTTCGCGCTGCTGGTGTTGCTCTGCTTCCTGTTTACCTTCCGCGGCCAGCAAGCGCTCGCTGCGTCGTCAAAGGCTTGAAGCAGGGCTGGGCGTCAGTCATTTGTGACTGACGTCCAGCTTGGTGTAGGTCACTTTCCCGCCTTCGTTGGAATAACCCTTGTTGTCCAAGGTGTAGACACCGGCCTTGAAATAGAAGTTATAGCCGTACCAGGACGGGTCCAACTTCACCTGTTTGCCCGCGTTGCCGATCAGCACCGAGAGCTTGCCTTGCTTGTCCATTTGCAGCGAATAGGAGAAGGCCTTGTTCAGCGGCACGTTGGGCACGGTGTAGATCACCGGGCTCTTCTTGTCCTTGGGCTTGACCCGGTATTCCACGTCGATATTGCCGGTGCCCTTGGCGTAGCGGTACACCAGTTTCAACAACGGCGTAGGGGCGTCCTTGGCGTGGATCTGCGCCACTACCACCCGGCCTTCGGAAGGCACCTGGTTCACCGCCAGGGTGCCCTTGAGGGTATTGGTGCCGCTGTTGTAGCGCCAGTTGCGCAGCTTGCCGTCCTTGCTGGTTTCCCGCAGCTCGGAGCGCGGGTATTCGCTTTTACCGGTATGGGAACCGGTGACCGGCGCCCAGAAGACGATCCGCTGGCCGTTATTGTCGAAATACTTGTTTTTCAGGGTTGGCATGGCTTTGGTCGCCACGACCTGCGCCGGCGTTTGCACGGGCAGGGTAATGTTCCAGACAGTCAGGTCAATCATGATAAAACCCTCCAACGGGACCGGCCGTTACCTGGCGGCCGTCAAGACAGAAACTGCCTTCCGTGGCGCAGTTTTCATGTTATCGACGATGGGCTGTTTCGCTGGAGGTGCACCTGACGGATGGCTCTGCGATGAGCCTTTCAGGCACTGAATTGGGCGGATTATCGTGTGTCAATTTGTTGCTGATCGGTTAGAGTACGCGCCGCCCGAGAGACGGATCCCGGGCGTCTTTCCATGGAGCGTCAAATGAATCAAATCAGCAAAGTTGTCGCCTGCGCACTGTTCGGCCTGGCCCTGGCGGGTTGCACCGGCACCCCGATGAAAACCCAGCAATACGACAGCAGCCAATACACCGTTGTCGGCCACAGTGAAGCCAAGGCCACCGGCCTGTTGCTGTTCGGCGTGATCCCGATTCGCCAGAACAACCGTTTCGTACGCGCCCAGACCGCGGCGATCAAGGCCAAGGGCGGCGACGCCATGATCAACACCCAAGTCCAGGAAAACTGGTTCTGGGCCTGGGTCCTGACCGGTTACACCACCTCGGTGTCCGGTGACGTGGTCAAGCTGAAAAGCGTTCAGTGACACCCTGCTTTAGAGTAGGTGAGCGCCGGTTGTAAGGGCGCTTGCCTGTGGCGAGGGAGCTTGCTCCCGCTCGATCGCGCAGCGATCGCAAAAGGGCCGCTTCGCCGCCCAGCGGGAGCAAGCTCCCTCGCCACAACAGCCCGATCATGCCCGATCCTCTGTCACTTTCCTCCCACCACCATATGCGTGAACGGCGCCACATACGCCTGCAACGTCACCAGCCCGCCCACCAGAATCGCCAGCACCACCGAGTGGAAAAACACGTAGCGCAGGATTTCGCCTTCGTGACCGTACCAACGGGTCGCGGTGGAGGCGACCACGATCGACTGCGCGTCGACCATCTTGCCCATCACCCCACCGGAACTGTTGGCCGCGGCCATCAACACCGGGCTGATGCCCAGTTGCTCGGACGTGACTCGTTGCAAGCCGCCAAACAACACGTTGGAGGCGGTGTCCGAACCGGTCAGCGCCACGCCGAGCCAGCCCAGCAAGGTGCCGAACATGGGGTAGAAAATGCCCGTGGCGGCGAAGGCCAGGCCCATGGTCGCGTCCAGGCCTGAGTAGCGCGTGAGAAACCCCAGGGCCAACATTGCTACGATGGTAATCAGCGAGTAGCGCACCACCCAGAGCGTTCGCAGGTAGTGGTGCAGCAGTTGCGGGATGGAATAGCCCATCAGCAAGCCACCGAGAATCGCCGCCAGGAAGATGCCGCTGCCCGTGGCAGTGAACCAGTTGAACTTGTAGACCGCTTCCTCGGTTTTTGGCTGGGGCACCACGGGCGGGACTTTTTCGATCTGCTGGTGGATGGTGCCGAAGGTCAGCAGGGGCGAGAAGATCGGATTGGCCTCGCGCATCGGCTTGCCTTGGGGATCCAGTCGGGCCGATTGGGTCTGGGGGTCGATGGCTGGACGGGTGTCGAACAGGTTCTTGAAGCCTTGGGGGCCCCAGGCGAACACGAACACTGTGAGGATGATCCAGGGCATCCAGGCCCGTCCCACGGCGGAGCGGGTGTCGCTGGAAAATGCCGCGCTGGCGACGGGTTTTTCATCCTCGCTGGCGTCGATCTTCGAGTTGTCGACCCGCCCGGACAGCGCGGCGGAGGTGTGCACCGTGGCCGGTTTCCAGACCTTGAGGAAACCGGTGAGGCAGGCCATGGAAATCAGCGCGGCAATCACATCCACCAGCATCGGCCCGTGGTAATTGGACACCAGGAACTGCGGGATGGCGAAGCTGACACCGGCCACCAGGATCGCCGGCCAGACCTCCAGCATCTTGCGCCACCCGGCAAACGCCCAGATCAACCAGAACGGCACCAGCACCGAGAAAAATGGCAACTGCCGACCGACCATCATCGACAGCTCCATTTCATCCAGCCCGGTGACTTTGGCCAGGGTGATGATCGGCGTGCCCAGGGCGCCGAAGGCCACGGGCGCGGTGTTGGCGATCAGCGCCAGGCCCGAGGCGGCCAAGGGGGAGAAGCCCAGCCCGATCAGGATCGCCCCGGTCACCGCCACCGGCGTCCCGAAACCCGCGGCGCCCTCGAAGAACGCACCGAAGCAAAAGGCGATCAGCAGCAATTGCAGGCGTCGGTCGTCGGTGATGCGGGCGAGGGAATCCTGCAGGACCTTGAACGAGCCGTTTTCGGTGGTCAGGCGGTGCAAGAAGATGATGTTGAGGACAATCCAGCCAATGGGCAGCAGCCCGTTGGCCGCGCCGTAAAGTGCCGCTGACCCGGCCATGCCGGCGGGCATGCCGAAGGCGAAGATGGCGATCAGCAAGGCCGAGGCCAAGGCCATCAACGCCGCCAGGTGCGCCTTGACATGAAAGAACGCCAGGGACGCCAGCATCACCACCACCGGAACCGCCGCCAGGAGCGTCGACAGCACCGCATTACCGAAGGGATCGTAGACTTGTTGCCAGACCATGTTCCACCTCTGCTTTTTATTGTTGGAAGTGCAGGCCCCGGGGGGGATTGGCAGAGAAGTATAGGCGGGGATTGGCGAGGGGAATGGCGCAGAGGCCTGGGGTAAGCCCCTGTGGCGAGGGAGCTTGCTCCCGCTGGACTGCGCAGCAGGCCCAAGTTTTTTGTTTAAGCACAAATTCTTGGGGCGGCTTCGCCACCCAGCGGGAGCAAGCTCCCTCGCCACAAGGTCAGTGGTGTGCTGGCTAGCGTGGGGGCTCACCTTCCTCCTGGCGAAGCTCGAGGCTCAAGCCGTCGCAGCTTTGCGACCAGGCGACCAGCCAGTCGGGCACGGCGGGCGATTGTTCGGCCAGGCCCAACTCGCGGATGAACTCAGCCGGTGCAATCGTGCCTTTGGCCGAGCGGAACAGGCCGCGCATGATCACCACCCCGACCACACGTCCCTGGCTGATGAAACGGTGCTCCATGAACGTCCATTTTTCGTCCCAACCGAGCAGGCGGGTGTGCACCTCGAACGCCTCGAACAGTTTCAATTCCCGCCTGAACTTGCCCCAGACATCCCCCACGATCGGCACCGCCCGGTTGCGCAACGCCACTTTGTAGGCGCCGCTGCGCAGCACGTAATCCATGCGTCCCACATCGGCCAACGTGAAGTAGCGTCCGTTGGTGACGTGGCGATTGAGGTCCAGGTCCAGCGGCCATACCCGCATGCGCACCACCGTGGTGTCCAGGGGCGCCGCCGGCTTGCGCCACGGGCGGCGGAACAGCATCAGCAACAGTCGAAACCAGAGATTCATAAGGAGGCCGTGAAGAGGGAAAACGGCGCACTTTAGACCCCGTGCAGGAAGCGGGCTAGGTGCGAAAGTGACGATTTGCGTGGCAATCGCGCATTTGGGGCATGTTCGAGCGGCTGTTGTGGCCAGGAGCTTGGGCCCGCTGTATGGCGAGCCGCTCCAAGAGTTTGGGTCGAAACAAAAGAACTGGGCCTGCTGCGCAGTCCAGCGGGAGCAAGCTCCCTCGCCACAAAAGCAGTGCAGCGCTACAAAGGTGCAAGGCGCTCGTTCAGCCCTTCGCCGCCATCGCCGTCACTTCCACTTTCATGCCTTCAACCGCCAGCGCTGCCACACCCACCGCCGCACGAACCGGCCAAGGCTTGGCGAAGAAGCGTTTGTAGACCTCGTTGAACGCGGCGCGGTCGGCCATGTCGGTCAGGTAGATGGTCAGGTGCAGGACCCGGTCCATGGAGCTGCCGGCGCCTTCCAAGGCAGTCTTGAGGGCTTGCAGCGTGCATTCGCTCTGCAGGGTGATGTCGCCCAGCTCCAGGCTGCCATCGGCGTGGGTGGGGATTTGCGTGGAAACCAGCAGGCCGCCGAAACCGGCGACGTCGGAGGAAATGGAGTCCGCATCCGGATCTGGAATAAACGTGATGTCTGGGTTGCTCATGCAAAACCTCATGCTGGAAAAGAAAAAGGAGCGCCGCAGTTTACCGTTCATTGCCGCGCCGTTCCTGCATTCCTTTATCCGTGCGCTCCCAGCCTGTTGTTTTGCACCAGTGCCTGGATGTAGGCCTCAAGCGTCATGGTGCCGTGCAAGGCGTCGTCGCCCACGTCGAAGCCGCTGTCTAGGCTGACGGCGCTCATGCGCCCATAGGATTGCGCCGCAGCGGGGCTGAAGCCGAGGCTCTGGAAGGTGCTTTCCCATCGGTCCCTGGGTATCACCTGTACCTCGACCGGTCGGTCGAGCGCCTGGGAAAAAGCCTGCGCCACATCGTTGGGCGAGTACAGGCCAGGCCCCTGCACGTTACGCACGCCAATGTCATCCACCGACGATAGCAATCGCGCGGCCGCCACTTCGCCCAGGTCCCGAGGCGCAACCATGGGGAAGGCCAGGTCGGCTGGAAACAGCGTCGGCAGCTTGCCGGTCTCGCGGACGGTATCGAGCAGGCTGTCCCAGTTGCTCATGTAATAAGCGCCGCGATTGATCGCCGCCGGGATCGACTGGTTGCGCAGCCCTTCTTCCAATTCCCACAAGACGCTGAGATCGCCGATACGCCTGCCAGGCTGGGCGCCGGCGGTGGATTGCACGACGATTTTCTCAAGACCCGATCCGTCGAGGGCGGCCAGGATGTTGGCGACCGTGCGCCGTTCCACCGCATCGGTATCGGTACTGGGAGCCGCTGGCGGGTTGAGAATGAATGCCCTGCGCCCGAGCCGAAACGCTGCGCGCAACGACTCGACGTTTTCGGCGTCCGCTTCGACGATTTGAGCGCCCCTGGCCCGCCATTCAGTGGCGTGGGTGGCGTTGCGGGTCATGATAATCACGGCATGCCCTGGCGCCAGCAAGGCGCGGCCTGTGGCCGAGCCAACGTGACCTGTGGCGCCCATGATCACGTACATGGCTTTATCTCCTGAAGTCAAAGTCCGCCCTGGGTCGGACGGTGGGTTGTCATTGCCGGTTCAAGGTGCGGTTGCGCGCCGTTCAGGCGTGCGGCCAGCTGTTGTGCCTGTTCCCATCCCAGCGCGGGCTCCAGCCATTCGAGCGCATCTTCGGCACTGAAGGCCAGTACCCGTTGCTGCTGGCTGGCGATGTCGCCATACGTCACCAGGGTCAGGCCGTCACAGCCAAACGGGGTCTCGCTGGCCTGGGCCAGGGCAGCCAGGAAAATCGGGGCCGACTGGCGGGCGGTCGTGTAGGTGAGGCGTTGCGCCTGGGAGGACGAGGCGGGGGCTTGTGACTCATACCAACCCTCCACGGGAACCAATACGCGGCCTTCGTGCTTGATGGGGTCGAAGACCTTGGAGCGCATCACCAGATGCAAGGGTAGATGGGTCAGGGGCGGCATCGTCCCGACCGACCAGATTGGCGACCAACCCCAGCGAACCTTGATGCACTCCAAGTGCCCACCGCGACGACGAATGGCGCTGACCTGCATGTTTGGCTTGATCAGACTCTGGCGCTCCTGGACCTTGGGCGGCGTTGCCACGTACAGGTCCAAGGGCGTCACGCTTGCACCGAAACGGCTGCCGGGCGTGTCTCGCTGGGCGAAATACGCCAGGGAGTCTTTTGAAGAAACGTGTTGAACAAGACCGTCACACATAACGAAAACTCCCGGCAGTGAACGCAAAGAAGCCTTGATCCACCCGCTGTTCAAGCCGTGACGTCGAAGCGCGTCAGCATGGCTTTCAGCGGTGTCATGTAGGTCCGAGCCGTGGCGAATGGCTTGGTTCGAAAATCCTTGCGGCGGGGAGACGAGCGGGCGGTGTGTCAGTTTGCAGAGAGGTTGGCTGTGCCGACGCCTTCGCGAGCAGGCTCGCTCCCACACTGTTGTGCGTTGATGAAGTCCACGAAAGCCCTCAATGGCGAGGGCAGGTAGCGGCGGCCGGGGTAGTAGAGAAATGGGCCGGTAAAGCGCTGCCACCAGGGTTCGAGTACCGGTTCGAGGGCGCCGCTGTCCAGGTACGGTCGTAACCAGTCTTCGAACAGGTAGACGATGCCCAGACCGTCTACAGCGGCTTGCACCGACAGGTCCACCGCACCGCCAATGCGCGTGATCAACGGGCCGCTCGGGTCGACGCTGATGGTTTCGCCGCCGCGCTCATACTCCCACAGCGGCATGGCACCGCTGGGGAACTTGCCCCGCAGGCACGCGTGTTCCAGCAGGTCTCTGGGATGTTCCGGCCTGCCCCGGGCATCGAGGTATGCCGGGGCGGCGGCCGTGGCGAAGCGCTGGAACCGTGGGCCGATGGGGATGGCGATCATGTCCTGCTCCAGGCGCTCGTCGTAGCGAATACCCGCGTCACACCCGGCCGCCAGCATGTCGACGAAGCTTTCTTCGGTGACCACTTCCAGGCGGATGTCGGGATAGCTTTTCAGGAACGGCGTGATGATCGCGGGCAACACCAGCCGGGCCGCGCTGACCGGCACGTTCAGCCTGAGGGTGCCCGAAGGACGGTCGCGAAAGTCGTTGACCACGTCCATGGCCGCCTCGACCTCGCCCAGGGCCGGGACGATGCGTTCCATCAACCGGGCACCGGCCTCGGTCGGTACCACGCTGCGGGTGGTGCGATTGAGCAGGCGTACGCCGAGCCGGCTCTCCATCCGGCGTACGGCGTCGCTCAGGCTTGAGGCAGACTTGCCGCTCAGCCGCGCGCCTTCACGAAAGCCCTTCGCGTTGACCACGGCCACGAAGGCCAGCAAGTCTTGAATATCCGTCGCCATTGTTCTCTCCGCCGTACAACCTGTGCTGATTGCACCTGATTATCATGAGAATGGTCAACGTCTATAGTCGGCCCACGCACATTGATCCGAGGGCTACGAGATGAACATTGCAGGCAAGGCAGGCAGCTTTTTACTGGGTGATCGCACGGTCAATCGCATGGGTTACGGCGCGATGCAGTTGGCGGGGCCCCAGGTCTTCGGACCGCCGAAAGACCCAGCGGTGGCCGTCGCTGTGCTGCGCGAAGCATTGGCGAGCGGGGTCAACCACATCGACACCGCCGATTTCTATGGGCCCCATGTCACCAACCAACTGATCCGTGAAGCGCTGCACCCTTATGCCCAGGACCTGGTCATCGTGACCAAGGTCGGTGCCGTGCGCGGTGCCGATGCGTCCTGGAACCCGGCCCACAGCCCCGCCGAGCTGACCCGGGCGGTCCACGACAATCTGCGCAACCTGGGTGTGGAGGTATTGGACGTGGTCAACCTGCGGGTGTGGGGCGACCTGCATTCGCCCACGGAAGATTCCATTGAGGAATCGTTCACGACACTGGCCGAGCTGCAGCGCCAGGGCCTCATCCGTCACCTGGGGCTGAGCAACGTCACGGCCGCGCAGGTCAAGCAGGCCCAAGGCATTGCCCAGGTGGTCTGCGTGCAGAACCACTACAACCTGACCCATCGCGACGACGAACACCTCATCGCCGACCTGGGCCGGCAGGGCACCGCCTACGTGCCGTTCTTCCCCTTGGGCGGCTTCACACCGCTGCAATCGCAAACCCTTTCCAGCGTGGCGGCGCGCTTGCAGGCGTCACCGCTGTGCGTGGCCCTGGCGTGGTTGCTGCAACGTGCGCCGAATCTGCTGCTGATTCCCGGCACATCGTCCCTGGCGCACCTGCGGGAAAACCTCACGGCGAGTGAGCTGAAGATCCCTGCGCCGATGCTTGCCGAGCTGGACGCATTGGCCTAGGCCGCCTGGAAAACCAACGTCTCGCCATCTTCCGGTATCAACAACCGGTCTTCGACACCGGCCTTCGCGGTGGCTGCGGCAAGGGCCTTGCGAGTCGTCGGGCAGTGGCTGATCGCTTCCAGGTGATTGGCCACCACGGTCCCGCGGGACAAACGGGTGAATTCCAGCGTCTCGTCGATGCCCATGATGATGTCGCCGCCGATATCGAACCGTGCCCCGCCTGCCGGAACCACGCTGACCTGTGGCTGGTGTTGCAAGACGAATTCGCACACGGTGGGGGTGAGCACGGTGTCGCCGGTGAGGTAGACACTCGGTTCGCCGGGCAGCTCGATCAGGTAGCCGACGCCATGCTCCATCAACTTTCCCACCAGGCCCCGCCCGTGGGTGCACCGGACCGTGCGAATAGTGCCGCCCAGGAATGGGGTGGGTTGGTCATGGGCCTGGGCGAGCGCCTGGACATTCAAGCCACGCTTGTTGAGATAGGGCGCGTCATGGGGCGTGCAGATGACCGGGATCTGTTTTTCCCTCAGCCAGCGCTTGGCCGCGCGGTCCAGATGGTCGAAATGGCCTTTCTGGCAGTGGGTGATCAAGCAATGAGTGACGGTCTCTAGGGCCTGCGCTGTCGAGGCCGGAAGTGCCACCAGCGGATTGCGTTGCGTGGCGCCAAACAGGCGAAGCGGCGGCAGCGTGCCCTGGCCAGCCAGCATCGGGTCGACGAGCACGCGATACGGGCCGAATTCAAGAATGATCGTGGCGTTACGGATCTGCTGGATGTTCATGAGGCGTTCCTGTTGAGCGAGTGCTTCATGGTGCCGATCCGGTCCCGTGTGCATAATGGCCGGATCTGACATCTTTGATTCGTTTCAGGCCATGACAAACAAACTTCGAATCGGTTTGCTTCTATTTCCCGGCTGCATGCCCGCCGGCCTGTTCGCGTTCGCCGATCTGCTGCATGCCGCCAACCGCATAAGAGGGCGGGCGCTGTTCGAGGCCCGCTACATCGCGTTGCAGGCCGGGCCGGTGGTGTGTGCCCATGGCGTGACCCTGCAGGCGGAAGCGGCGTTGGGCAGCGCCGGGCTGGATGCTGTCCTGGTTCCCGGTTTCTGGGCCGAGTCGGCCGAGCAGATGAATGCGCTGCTGGCTGAACAGACAGCCCTCGTGAGTGCGCTGTCGAAACATGCCCGATCGCTTCAGCTCTGGTCCTATTGCACCGGTGTCTGCCTGCTGGCCGCCGCCGGCCGATTGGACGGGCAGGGTGCGACGGTGACTTGGTGGCTGGCGCAGGCGATGCAGCAGCAGTATCGAAAAGTCCATTGGCAAAGCGAGCGGAACTGTGTGTTCAACGAGCGCACGGCGACCGCGTCTGGGGTGAACGGTTACCTGCCCATCGCCGAAAAACTCATTGAGCGAAGTGTCAGCAGCGACGTACTGCGCGATATCACGCGGCTCATGGTGCTGCCGCGCCCAGCCATTCCCCATGCGGCGTTCCAGGGCACTGCCCTGATCGAGCAACCCAGCGGATGGTTGCGGCAGTTGCATGGGTTGATCGAACAGATGCCGGCCGAGCGGGTCACTGTGCAGGCACTGGCCAGCCAGTTGGCGGTGTCCGAGCGCACCCTGGCGCGCAAGGTCAGCCGTGAGACGGGGCAGGCCGTCGCGGCCTACGCCCGGCGCATCAAGTTGAACCAGGTCAGCGAGCGTCTGACGTTGACCACGCTGCCCCTCGCCAGCATCGGCGCCGAGCTGGGGTTCAGCAGCAGCTCCAACTTGCAGCGGATGTTCAAGGCGTTGACCGGGCTGACGCCGATGGAATACCGGCGCAAGTTCGGGCGGGTATGACGCCGGTCAACCCGGCGTCTTGTCGGTTTCGTTGCGATGGTGTTCCTGCCAGTTGTCGACGGGGCGGGCACGGTCTTCGTTGAACATGTCCGTGAGCAGCGCGTTGGCGCGCCGGTAGGCGTCGTGGCGGAACTTGAGGTCGTCTTCCGGCTGGGCGACGATCTCCTCCAACATCTTGAGGTTCAGCCGGCGGAACTGATCCGCCCGCTCACGCGCTTCGTAAGCCCCGACGCCCATGTGCTCCAGTGCACTGCGACCCAATGCCAGCGCGCTCTCGAAGGTTTCCCGCTCGGCCGCCTCCACGCCCATCTGTCGCAGGGTTATGAGGTGGCCCATGTCCCGCGCCCGCACGATCAACTGCAACGCGGGGAAGTGCTCCTGGGCCAGCCGGGTCAGTGTCAGGTTGTCTTCTCGATCGTCGATCGCATTGATCAACACCACCGCTTGGGCCGCGCCGGCTGCGTGCAGCAGATCAAGGCGCGTGGCATCGCCATAAAAGACTTTCACGCCGAATTTACGCAGCGTCTCGATGTTGTCTGGGTCGTGATCCAATACCACCACTTCGACGCCGCAAGACATCAGCAGGCGACCGGCGATCTGCCCGAAGCGGCCGAACCCGGCGATGATCACCCGTGGATTCTGCTGGTCGACGAGGTCGGATTCGCGTTTGTTTTTCTTGGCGACGGACTCGAACCGATCCAGCAACACGATCAGCAAGGGCGTCAGGCACATGGACAGGGCCACCGCCAGGGTCAGGCTCTTGCCCCATTGATCGGTCAAGATGCCGGCCACGGTCGCCGCGCCAAACACCACGAAGGCGAATTCGCTGCCCTGGCCCAGCAACACCGCCTGCCAGGAGCGCTGGCCGGCGGGGACGTTGAGGAACCGGCCCGCCATCTTGATCACCAGCAGCTTGATCAGGATGAAGCCCAGGGTCAGGGTGACGACTTTCAGCGGTGCGTCGATCAGGGTGCCGAAATCGATCGACATGCCGACACCGATGAAGAACAGGCCCAACAACAGGCCCTTGAACGGCTCGATGTCGCTCTCCAGGGCATGGCGGTATTCGGAACTGGCCAGCAGCACGCCGGCGAGGAACGCGCCCATGGCCATCGACAGGCCGGCTTCCTCCAGCAGAAAGCCGAAGCCGAACACCAGGAAAAGCGCCACGGCACTGAAGATCTCGCGCAAGCCTGACCGCGCGGCGAAGCGCAGCAGCGGTCGCGTCACGTAGCGCCCCAACAGCACGACGATGGCGATGGCAGCGACGATTTTGCCAATCGATAGCAACAGCGCCGTGCCCGAAGGCGTGTCGCCGTGGGCCGACAACAACGGGATCATTGCCACCAGCGGAATGGCCGCGATGTCCTGGAACAGCAGCACGGCAAAACTGCTGCGCCCGACCGCGGTGGCGGTCAGGTTGCGTTCGTTCATCGCCTGCATGGCGATGGCCGTGGAGGACAGGCTCAGGGTCAGGCCGACCAGCAGCGCTGCCGTCCAGCTCAGGCCAAGGGCCGTGCAGAACAAGCCAATGGCAGCGCCACAGGCGAGCATCTGCAGGGCGCCACCACCGAACACCATCTTGCGCAGGGCCCAGAGCCGTTTGGGGTCGAGCTCGAGGCCGATGATGAACAGCATCAGCACCACGCCGATTTCAGCGAACTCCAGGATGGCTTTTACATCGGTAATCAGCTTCAGCCCCCACGGGCCGATGATGCACCCGGCCAGTAGATAACCCAACACCGGGCCCAGGCCAAATCGAACGGCAATGGGTACGATCAGCGTCGCCGAGGCCAGGTAGATGAGCATTTCAATCAGGCTGTGAGTTTCCACTTCAATCTTCCTTCCAGGCGGCCAGGCGAGCGGCATAGTGTTCGATTTGGACGTGTTGGGCATCCGCTTCGGCGGCATAGGCGCCATGCACGACAACCGGCTCCAGCCAGCGCATGCCGCAATAGAGGGCCGTGGCGTGGAGCGGTTGGGCCAGTGCGGCAAAGCCTGGGTAGCCGCCGATCTGGAAATGCCCCTGATCGCCACCGGTGGTCACGGCCCACAGCAGGGATTTGTCCTTGAGCGCCGTGGCGCCTTTGCCATAGGCCCAGCCGTGGGTGAAGACTTTATCGATCCACAGCTTCAGCAAGGGCGGTGTGCTGTACCAGTACATCGGGTGCTGGAGCACGACCAGCTCTGCTTGTTCCACCGCACGCTGTTCCGCCTCGACGTCGATATCGAAGTCGGGATAAAGCGCATAGAGCGAACGTATGACCACGTCCGGGTTGGTCGACACTCGCTTGAGCATCTGCTGGTTGACCCGCGATTTGTCGGGGTAGGGGTGCGCATAAATGATAAGAATCATCGGTGAATTCCTTGGTTTGGCTCCGTCGATTCCTGTCTGTCGTGAGCGCGAACGATGGCACTGGGTCGAGCGATACAAACAAGAGCGCCTTCCCGGAACAGGGCCCAGGCCGGAAAAACCGGACATCCTACCGAGGAAGGCGCTGATTGTTTAGCGCGGATCGTCACATCGGGCACTTCAGTCAAGCGGCAGCGAGACCCTGGCCTCCAATCCGCCGCTTTTTCGATTGCGCAGGGTCAGCGTGCCGCCATGCTCCAGCACCGTCGCCCGGGCCGCCGACAGGCCCAGCCCGACGCCGCCAGTGTGCTTGTTGCGAGAACCTTCGATGCGAAAGAACGGCGTGAAGACCTGCTCAAGGTATTGGGCGTCGATGCCCGGCCCTCGGTCCAGGATGCGAATGTCCACACGGTGGGCGTCGGCTTCGAGTCGAACCGTCGGCTGGCCGCCATATTTGATCGCGTTGTCGATCAGATTGACCAAGGCGCGTTTGATGCCGATGGGGCGGCCGACATAGACGAAGCGCTGGGCACCTTTGAACGCGACCTCGGTGCCGGCGTCCTTGAGGTCATCGACGATGGTGTGCAGCAGCTCAGCCAGGTCGAACGCGGTGGCGTGTTCAAGCCGGGCATCGTCGCGGAAGAACTCCAGGGCTGAGTTGACCATCGCCTGCATTTCGTCCACGTCCCTGAACAAGCGCGATTGTTGTTCGGCATCCTCGATGAACTCCCCGCGCAGGCGCATGCGGGTCAACGGCGCGCGCAAGTCATGGGAGATGGCGGCGAGCATCTGCGTGCGGTCCTGCAGGAAGTGCTTGAGCTGGGCCTGCATGGCATTGAACGCGAGGATCGCCTGGCGGATTTCGTGGGGGCCAATGACCGGAATCGGTGGTGCCTGGTGGTCGACGCCAAAGCGCCGGGCGCCTTTGGCGAAACGTTCCAGCGGTGCGGCCAGGTGCCGGGTGGCGATCAGCGCGACGATCAACGTCGAGAGCAGGATGAGCGCGATGATGATCCCGTTGCGCGCCCATTCGCCCAGCCCCCAACTGCGCGAGGGCACGGAGAAGATCACCCACGAATGGTCGGCCAATTCGATGATCACCGCGTAGCGTGCATCCGGTTGGTCGGCCGGCCAGTCGCCCGGTTCGTAGGCTTCGATCCTGGCGTCCGGCCGACCCAATTGTTGGCGCAGGAGCGCCGAACCTTCACTGAACTCCGGGTCGTCGATCACCGGCAACCGCGCGTCTTCATGCCGTTGCAGCCATTGTGCGTTGAACGCCTGGTCGCTGGCGGCCCTGGCAATCGCGGGGCGTTGTGCGGGGGCGACGGAGTCAATGATGCGGGTGATGGCGGCGGCCTTTTCCATCAGGCCGGTTTCCATCAGGGGAGGGCGCGCCCAGGCACCGGCCAGCAGGCTGAACAACTCATTGAGGGCCAACAAGGTCAGCATGGCGATCATGGTGGTCAGGGCGATCCAGCGCGCTACCGTGTCCCGTGGACGTTGGGTGCCTGAGCGCGAGGGTTTCATCGCTTCACCACATGAGGGCTAAAGAGGTAGCCGCTGTTGCGCACGGTGCGGATCATCGACGCCCCGGTGATGTCGGTCTCCAACTTGCGCCGCAAGCGGCTGACCTGGACGTCGATGCTGCGGTCAAACGCCTCGAAGGTTTCGCCGCGGGCCAGGTCCAGCAACTGCTGGCGCGTCAGCACCCGGCGCGGGTGTTCGGCAAACACCAGCAGCAGTTCGAACTCTCCGGCGGACAGCGGGATCATGACCTTGTCCGGTGAGCGCAGTTCGCGCCGGGTAACGTCCAGTTGCCAGTTCTCGAACTCCAGGATCGGCCGGAAGGCGTCGCTCGACGCGTCCCTGGCTTCACCAGTGCGCCGCAGGACCGAACGCACCCGGGCCAACAGCTCCCGGGCGTCGAACGGTTTGGTCAGGTAATCGTCCGCCCCCAGCTCCAGGCCGACGACGCGATCACTCAATTCGCCCATGGCGGTGAGCATGATGATGCCGACCGTGTGCTCGGCCCGCAGTCGTTGGCAGAGCACCAGCCCATTGTCGCCCGGCAGCATGACGTCGAGGATGACGAGGTCCGGCACCCGACGCTGCACCGCCTGCCACAGGGCGTTGCCGTCGGCGGCCACCTCCACGCTGTAGCCATGTTGTTCGAGGAACTTGCGCAAGAGGGCGAGGACTTCGAGGTCATCGTCCACCAGTAATAAATGGCTCACGGTGGGCACGCAGGGTAATGAATACAGGAGGCGATACTAGGGGCAATCCAGGGCATGCGTCATATATTTCAATCCGGCAATAAAGTTGCCGACGGGCAATATTCCGGAAATCTCCAGGCAAAGAAACAGCGGCAGGATCGCCCCGATGTCAGTCAGTTAAACAGCCAGTGTTCGGCTTTTAACCGGCATAGGCAGCCCCCATTCCTCGCCGAGATCACCCTGTATGCCGATCACCAGACCCGCTCCGTTGCTTGTTCGATCCACCGTTGTGGTTGTATTGACGGCATTCACCAGTGGTTGCTCCAGCACACCCGCTGCAAAACCGGGCGTGTGTGAGCGCGCGGCCTATACCGTTCACGATCCCGCAGAACCGGTCAACCGCGGCATCTTCGCGTTCAACCGGACCGTGGATGACTATGTGCTGGCCCCGGTCGCCCGTGGTTATCTCAAGTTGCCGGAGATGTTCCAGGCCGGCGTCCACAACTTCGTGGCGAACTTCGGTGAGCCCAAGGTGTTCATCAACGACCTGCTGCAAGGCAATGCACAACGCTCGGTCAACACACTGGGGCGGTTCGTCATCAACACCACGGCGGGCATCGTCGGGCTGATCGACGTGTCGGGCAAGCTGGGCATCGAGCGCCATAAGGCCGATTTCGGCCAGACCTTCGGCGTCTGGAACGTCGCCCCCGGACCGATCGTGGAACTGCCGTTGCTGGGCAGCGCCAACCTGAGGGACGCGTCGGGCAAGGTGCTGAGTTTTGCCGTCGACCCGTTCGGCGACAACAGCAGCACCGTCGACACCCTGGGTACGATCAACACCGTCGGTGGCGTTGTCGATGGCCGCGCCGAGGCATTGCCGCTGACCGACCAGTTGCAGGCCCAGGCGGATTACTACGCGGCGCTTCGCGATGCAACGGCGCAGCGGCGTGCCGATTTTGTCGCGCAAGGGAAGTTGGGGGCGGTAGTGCAGGACCATCCGCAATGCCAGGACGGAACCGCCGCTGATGAGTAGCGAGGTGTTGGTCCTGCATCGGCGAATGCGCACGCTCGATCCGGATGTGCTGCATTGCCGTGAGGTTGAACTGCGGTTGGCCGAGGATGGCCGCCACGTGCTGCTCAAGCGTTATGTCGAGTTGTATCGCCATGAGCACGTCAGTTGGTGCGCCATCCAGCAGCATCGGGTGCCGTTGGCGAGGATGGTGCGCTGGATGGTCGATAACGGCGAGCAGGAGAGGGGTTAGTGGCAATTTGCTCTTGGAATGCAACGGTATTTCGGGAGCGGATACCATGAAACATTTCTACATAATTAGGCAATAATAATGGTTGTACGACGTCGTATCTAATATGTTCGACTGTGGCCGTTTCTCACAAAAAAAATAACGGAGATTCCATCCATGACGAGCATTCCTTCCGCTGAAGGCCAGGCTGCGGCGTCCACGCAAGGCCGTTTTGTACGCCTGCTCAAGCTTCTCGGCCCCGGCATCATCGCGGTCCTTTCCTGGCTGGGCGCAGGCGATTTGATCACTTCATCCGTGGCCGGCGCGAATTATGGCTACGCGATGATGTGGGTACTGGCGGTCTCTCTGCTGCTGCGTTACCTGATCGTCAACATCATCGCGCGCTTCCAGCTCTGCAATAACCAGGGCATGACCATCCTGCAAGGCTATGCCCAGCTCAATCCGTTTTTCGCCTGGTTCCTGTTGGTGTATGCGTTGCTCATGGGGCACCTGATGAACGCTTACATGATCAAGGGAGCTGGCGAAGCCTTGGCCATGTTGCTCAAGGTCGACTATCCACTGCTGTGTTCGGTGGCGGTGGTGTTGGCGGTGTGGATGCTCGTCGGGCGCAATATCTATTCGATGATTGAAGGCGTGATGAAAGGACTGCTGGCGATCATGACGCTGGCGTTCCTGGCCCTGGCGGTGATGTCCGGCCCGGATGTCGCCGGCATTGTCAGAGGCACCATCGGCTTCAGTATCCCGCCCGATGAAGGGGTGCACGGTGCGTTGCTGGTGGCCGTCTCGGTGATCGGTGCGGTGGCCGGTTCCATCGCCAACTTCGTTCATCCGTATGTCATGCGCCAGAAGGGCTGGGTGGGGCCTGAACACAAGCGTATCCAGCGTAACGACCTGCTGTTTGCTGTGTTTGTCGGGATCGTCATCAACCTGGCGATCTGGATCGTCGGTGCGGAAATCCTGCGACCCAACGGCATCGAGGTCAAAACCCTGGGCGATTTGGGCAAGGCCTTGGAAATGTTCTTCGGTTCGATCGGTTGGTACGTGTTCTTTATCGGTGTGTTTGCCACGCTGTTCGCCAGCATATCCGGCAAGACCACGGCGTTCCCGATGCTCATCACCGACGCCTTCCAGCACGTACGGCCCGAGCGCCGGGAGCGTTACGGCAAAGAGTTCCACCGTGACCCGATGCACAAATGGTTCATGCTGTTCATCCTCGTGACACCACTGATCTGGTCGCTTCCCGGCATGCCGGACTTCGTCACGCTGACCATCGGCGTCAATGCGCTGAACATCATCGGCTTGCCGGTGATTTCCCTGGGTCTGCTGATCATGTCCAACCAGAAGTCCCTGCTGGGCAAGGAGTACCGCAACAACCTGTTCGAGAACATCGCGTTGATGTTTGCCACGGGCCTGGCGTTGTGGGTTGCGTTCCAGTTGGGGGTCGATCTGTTTACCTGAGGCCCGGCCATCTGCAACTTTCGGGGGGACTGCTAGAATTTATCGTCCAGTCCCTTTCGGAGAAGCGGAATGAACAATAAAAACAGGATCTGCCTCTGGTACGACGGCAATGCCCAGGAAGCTGCGCAGTTCTATGCCAAAACGTTTCCCGACAGTGCGGTGAACGCCGTCTACCAGGCCCCGAGCGATTATCCGTCGGGCAAGGAGGGCGATGTGATCACGGTGGATTTCACGGTGATCGGCATCCCTTGCATTGGCCTCAACGGCGGGCCGGTGTTCAAGCACAGCGAGGCCTTTTCATTCCAGATTACAACTGAAGACCAGGCCGAAACGGACCGCTTGTGGAACGCGATCATCGACAACGGCGGCCAGGCCAGTGCCTGCGGCTGGTGCAAGGACAAGTGGGGCTTGTCGTGGCAGATCAGCCCGCGTGTGTTGCTTGAAGCGGTCGCCAGTCCTGACAAGGCCGTTGCCAAGCGGGCCTTCGAGGCCATGATGACGATGACCAAGATCGACATTGCGGCGATTGAGGCGGCGGTGAAAGGTTAGCCGGCGCAGCACTTCCATTCCCTTGTGTGCGAGCTTGCTCGCGATGGCGTCGGAACAGCCAACAGTGATGCAAGCTGACCCACCGCTATCGCGAGCAGGCTCGCTCCCACACTCGATATCACGAGGTGGTTTCGGGCAACCTGGCAATCACCTTGATCTCGAACTGAAACCCATATAGCCACGTCACGCCCACCGCCGTCAGCGTCGGATGCGGCGCGCTGCCCCAGAACTCGGGTACAACGCTCCAGACCCGCTCGAAGGTCGATTCGGGATCGACCATGAAGACCGTGACGTCCACCACATCGTCAAAACTGCAATGGGCGGCAGCCAGAATCGCCTTCAGGTTGTTGAACGCCAGCCGGACTTGAGCCTCCAGGTCTGGCTCTGGCGAGCCCTCGGCAGTACTGCCGACCTGTCCCGAGACGAACAGGAAGCCATTGGAACGAATCGCCGGCGAATAGCGATTGCGCTCATAGAGTGCCTGGCGTCCAGGCGGGAAAACCACGTCGCGCTGTGTCATGAGTACCTCCATCAAAGAGTGGGTTCCAAACGTTGAACGCACTCTAGGGGCTTGTGTCCTGGCGATAAACGAGCAACCTTGGCGATCACTGTTTGTAGAATCCAAACAATCGGATCGACACCCGAGGCACAGATGGATCGTTTTGATGCAATGCAAGCGTTCGTTCGAGTCGTGGAGGCGGGCAGCTTTACCAAGGCGGCTGAAACCCTGCACATGAGCAAAACCACCGTGACCCAATTGGTGCAGCAGCTCGAGGCACGGTTGCGGGTCAAGCTGCTCAACCGCACCACGCGCAAGGTCAATGTCACCGCCGACGGCGCGGTTTATTACGAGCGGGTGATCCGGCTGCTGGCCGACATGGACGATGCCGAGACCAGCGTGTCCGGCGCCCAGGCGTTACCTCGCGGGCGACTGCGTGTGGACGTGCCGAGCCCGCTGGCCGCGATGATCCTGATACCGGCCTTGCCGGCGTTCTACGCGCGATACCCGGACATCCAGATCGACATGGGCGTCAGTGATCGCATCGTCGACATGCTCGATGAAAACGTCGATTGCGTGGTGCGCGGCGGTGAGTTGAGGGATCAGTCGCTGGTCGCCCGACGCGTTGGCGATCTCGCCCTCGGCGTCTTCGCCGCCCCGAGTTACCTGGCACGATTTGGCCTGCCCGCGCATCCGCGAGAACTGGAAGATTCGCACCACCGCACCGTGGGTTTCCTGTGGGCACGCACCGGCAAATCCTTGCCCTACGCCATGCGCCGTGACGGTGAGCTGCTCCACGTCAAAGGGCGTTACTCGCTAGCCATCGACGACGGCAACGCCTACCTCGCGGCTGGTTTGGCGGGGCTGGGGGTGCTCTGGCTGCCCAAGTACATGTCCAGGCCTCATGAAGCGCAGGGTGAGTTGGTGCCGCTGTTCGAAGACTGGCACCTCGAGCCGATGCCGCTGTATTTGGCTTATCCTCCGAACCGGCACATCAGCGCCAAGCTGCGAGTGTTCATCGATTGGGTTGTGGAACTGATGGCGCAACATGCGCCGGTTGACGCCAAGGGAAGCGCGCAATGATCGCCGAAGGACTCGTTGTACTGCTGGACTACACCCTGTATCTGCTGCCGGGCCTGGCGCTCTTCGGCCTCTGGTTCGCGTTGACGCCCAAGACCCAGACAGCGTTGCGTATCGTGATTGTGCTATTGGCGTTCGTGTTGATGCGCGATGCGATGACGCCCTTGGGCATGTGGTCCCTGAACGGCGATCTGCAGATTGGTTTTCTGGCCAACCCGTTCGTCCTGGCGATGTTGGGCGCTTCGTCGCTGCTGTTGGTCGCGTTGAGCGCGCGCCTGTTGCCGGACTTGTGGCAACTGGTCGTTCTATTCAAAGGCAATCGATTGGCTGGCCTGGTCCTGGGCATCGCCGTGGGTTGCTTGATTGGCTTGCCGCTGCGGCTTTATCAAGGGGCTGAAACGGCGATTCCAGGTTATTGGGCCTGGCTGCTCGGCATGACGGTGCTGGCCTACGGAGCCAACGCCCTGGAAGAAGTGTTGTTTCGTGGTTTCCTGCAGGGCTACCTCGAACTGCACGTCAGCGCCTTGCGAGCAGCGCTGATCAGTGCCGTGGCGTTTTCGGCGCTGCATGCTTTTCTCGCTTTGAGCGTCACCCCACTCGGTTGGCCCGTGTTGCTGTTTACACTGATAGAGGGCCTGGCCTGCGGGCTCATTCGCATGCGCTACGGCGTCGTGGCATCGAGTGCTACCCATGGGACGGCGATATTGCTGATCGCCGTGCCGATGATGAGTTAAACCAGGAACAGGCAGGCGCGGTCGAAGGTTGTATCTCGATCGCTCGACGACAGAGGAGACCCACCATGGACCGATTCACCGGCGGTTGCCTATGCGGCAACGTGCGTATCGAGGCCTCGGGCCGTCCGTATCGGGTTGGCCTCTGTCACTGCCTCGACTGTCGCAAGCATCACGGCGCGTTGTTCTACGCGGCTGCCGTGTTTCCCCAGGATGCCGTGACGACCGAGGGCGAAACACGGGATTACGCCGGGCGCTTTTTCTGCCCTCGCTGTGGCTCGTCGGTGTTCGCCCGTACCGGCGATGAAATCGAAGTGAACCTCGGCACGCTGGATGCCCCCGATCAACTGGTGCCCACCTACGAAAGCTGGACCGTGCGCCGTGAGGCCTGGTTGCCGGCGTTTCCGTTCAGCCGACATTACGCGCATGATCGCGAGGGCACCGGGCGGGCTGAGGAGTAGGGCGCTCATTCGAAGCCGACAATCGCCTTGGTCTCCAGATACTCCTCGAAACCGTGAACCCCATACTCACGACCATTGCCCGAACGCTTGTAGCCACCGAACGGTGCCATCGGGTTCCACGCCGGGTAGTTCAACAGCACTTGCCCTGCGCGGATACGCGACGCAACGGCGCGCGCAAGATCAAGGTCCTGACCCTGGACATGCGCCCCCAGCCCATAGACGGTGTCGTTGGCGATGGCGACGGCTTCATCCACCGTGTCATAGGCAATGATGCACAGCACCGGGCCGAAGATTTCTTCTTGGGCGATGCGCATGGCGCTGTCGACCTGCGAGAAAACCGTGGGGCGGGTGTAGAAGCCTTGTTCAAGACCCTCCGGGCGTCCTGGGCCACCGCACACAAGCTTGGCTCCTTCATTCATGCCGACTTCAATCATGGCTTGCACGCGATTGAACTGGGCCTCGTTGGCGATGGGACCGAGTACGGTTTCTTCCAATTGCGGATTGCCCACGATGATCGCGTTGGCGGTGGCGGCAGCCAACGCCTCGACTTCTGCCAGCCGATTCCTTGGCACGATCATTCGGGTCGGTGCGCTGCACGATTGGCCGACGTTGCGAAAAGCCGACATCACGCCCGACGGTACGGCCTTGGCGAAGTCGGTGTCGGGCAACAGCACGTTCGGTGACTTGCCGCCCAACTCTTGGGTAACGCGCTTGACCGTAGGGGCGGCCGCCTGGGCCACCAGTGCGCCCGCGCGGTTCGAGCCGGTGATGGAGATCAGGTCGATGTCGGGATGCGCCGCCATGGCCGCGCCGACCTCGGCACCGCTGCCGTTCACCAGGTTGAAGACGCCGGCAGGCAGGCCTGCGTCATGCACCAGTTGGGCGAAGAGCAGGGCGCTCAGGGGCGACAGTTCGCTGGGTTTCAACACCACCGTGCAACCGGCGGCAATCGCCGGGGCGACTTTGGCGGTGATTTGGTACAGCGGCCAGTTCCACGGCGTGATGAGGCCGCAGACGCCAATGGGTTCGCGTTGAATGGCCGTGCCATGCTCCATCTTCTGGAAGGTGTAAGTGGACAGCACATCGCGGGCCACCCGAACGTGTTCGGCGGCCAGCGGCACTTGCATGGCCCGTGCGAAGCCGATGGCCGCGCCCATTTCCAGCGAGAGCGCCTGGGCCAGTTCTTCTTTGCGTTCAAGGATCAGTGCATGGATCTTTCCCAGGATTGCCACGCGGGCATCCACCGCAGTCGAAGACCAGCCGGCAAAGGCTGCGCGAGCCGCCGCTACGGCGCGGTCAACGTCTTCGCCGGACCCTCGGGCGACCTCGGCAATGACGTGCTCGGTAGCGGGATTGACCACGGGCAGCGTGGCCGGGTATGCCGGAGACAGCCAGTCACCATTGATATAGAACTGCTGGGACGTAGGCGAGGTGTTCAAAAAAGGGGTGGTCATCCAACGGGCTCCCATAGAGCGGTGATAGCACTGCCGGCGACAGATTCTGAGGCCGTTTTCTTCTCGATAAACTAACAAAGCGGCCCGGAAGGGATATGCCGTTCTCAAGCCTGGCAAAGAAGAATCTGCTGTATCTGCCGGGCTAACTTGGCAAAAAAATGGCGACGCCCGTCCAGGGCAAAAAGGGCGCCCAGTCGCCTGTGTCAAATGAGTCTGCCGGTGCCGGGCGTGCTCATCTGAGGCATTGTCAGAGCGGTCGGTTCGGTGAACCTGCGAATATCGAAGGGGCTGATCAGGGTGCGGGTGCTGCCGGTGCTGATCAGCTCGGCCATGACGTCGCCGACGCCCGGGCCGAGCTGGAAGCCATGCCCGCAGAACCCAAAGGCATAGAACAACCCCTTGACCTTGCCGCTTGGGCCCATGATCGGCAGCGAGTCTGGCGTATAGCTTTCGATGCCGCTCCACACCCGGATGATGTTGAGGTTCGCCACCCCGGGCAGCAGGCGGCTCATCTGCTGCATCTGGTTGAGCAGGCTCTCGGGCTTGAAGTAGGCGCGACGGTTGATCATGTCCGGTTTGCAGCGGTTGCCGCCACCGATGATGAGATTGCCTCGGGGGATCTGCCGGAAGTAAATCACTTCTTCCTTTATCTTGGTGAACACGCCGATCACGGTCGGCAAGGCATAGGGCACAGGTTCGGTGACCGACATCTGTGGGCCATTGGCTTGCAACGGCACCGCTTCGTCGAATTGCTCGGACAGCTTCGCCCCCCACGCGCCCGCCGTGATCAGCAGTTGCTCAGCGATGAATAGCTGGCCGTCGGTGGTGGTCACGTGGAAATGGTCATTCTCCTTTCGTACCGTGGCGACTTCCGTTCGCTCGCGGATGCTGGCCCCGGCCCGTGTCGCCGCGCGGGCAAATGCCGGGGCCGCCAGGCGCGGGTTGGCGTGGCCGTCGTGCGGGGCGTACGAGCCGCCCTTGACCTCCGCGCCGAGGAACGGGAAACGCGCGTGCAACGCCTTGCCGGTGATGATCTGCAAGTCCAGCTCCCGGGCTTCGGGGGCGGCGGCGTAGGCTTCAAGCTCGGCGATTTCGTCCTCGCGATAACAGACGCGCATATGGCCGCTGGGGATGAACTCCAGGTCATCGCCAATCAACTCGGGGAGCCGTTTCCACAATCCGTACGAGCGATTCGACAGTTCCAGTTGGCCGAGGAATCGCCCTTGGCGTCGCACGTTGCCGAAATTCACCCCACTGGCGTATTGGCCGATCAGATCGCGTTCCAACAGGGTCACCGAGTGCCCACGCTGGCGCAGAAAGAACGCCGACGCCGACCCCATGATGCCGCCGCCGATAATCAATACATCGCTTTTTTCTGGCTTCATGATATTCCCTCGAAAATCCTCGACCGCGGTTCAATAGCAATACAAGACCTGGCCAGCCCCCTGTGGTGAGGGAGCTTGCTCCCGCTGGGTCGCGCAGCGGCCCCAAAAAAAGCGGTGAGCGCTTCGCACTCAAGCGGGAGCAAGCTCCCTCGCCACAGGTTCATCTAGGCCGTCGGGAAGGCGTGCACACGTGCCAGCGCTTCGATTTCGATCAGGTACCCATGGTGCAAGGCCGGGACGGGCACTACCGCGCGTGCGGGCCGGTGTTCGCCGAGATAGTGGGCGTAGATCCGGTCGAAAGCCGGCCAGTGTTCGATGCCGACGACATAGACCGTCACCTTCAGCAGGTCACTGGGGCTGCGGCCTGCCGCGCCGAGAATCGCCATCAGGTTGTCCAGGGCGATGGCGGCTTGCACTTCGAACGGTTGGTCGACGCTGTGGCTGCCATCGGCGCGTACCGGCAGTTGCCCGGACACGTACAAGACGCCCTGGTGCAAGACCGCCTGGGTGTAATGTCCGCCCGCTGCGGCCGCCTGGGTCGTGTGAATCAACTCGATTTCACCAGCCATGCAGACGACTCCAGGTGCGCACCGCGCCCGAGGCATCGCAGGCGCGGTAGTCAGGGAATTGCGCACCAGTGGCGCAGGCGTGGTTGGGCAGGATGCGCAGGCGACTGCCGATGGAAAACCGCTCGGTGATATCGATGTCCCCGGGAGTGGAAAGGGTGACGATACCGTGCTCCTGGTTGGCGCTGCAGAGCAGGGCGCCCTCGATCCAGTCGCCGGCTTCGCTGCACACTTGCCCATACCCGAAATCCCGCTGCTGGCGCTGGGTAGCCCGATCACGACTCATGGCCATCCAGCCGGCGTCGGTGATGATCCAGCCTTTGTCCGGCTGATGGCCGATCACGGTGGTTAGTACGCTCAGGGCCAGCTCATCCGCCTGGCAAACACCGATGTTGTGCATCACCAGGTCGAAGAACACATAGACGCCAGCGCGCACTTCAGTGACGCCCTCCAGGCTTTGCGCCGAAAGTGCCGTGGGTGTGGAGCCGATGCTGACCTCGGGGCAGGCCAGCCCGGCTGCGCGGATGCGCTGGGCGGCGCTGACGCAGAGGTGGCGTTCTTGTTCGGCCAAGGCTTGCAGCGCTTGGGGGGTATCGAGCTCGTAGCTGGACCCGGCGTGGGTCATGACGCCGCAAAGCTGCATGCCGCCTTCGCTGAGTCGCCGTGCGATGTCGACGAGTGCATCGTCTTCAGCGCGCACGCCGGAACGATGGCCATCGCAATCAATCTCGATCCAGACCTCGAAACGCTCGTCGTGCTGCCTGCCGAAATCGACGATGGCCTGCGTCGCCGCCAGGCTGTCGGTCAAGATGCTCAATCGACAGCCCTTGCGCCGCAGCCTCAGGGCCTGGGCCAGTTTGCCAGGTGCCATGGACACGGCATAAAAGATGTCGCGGATGCCGTCGGCGAAGCAATGCTCGGCTTCCTTAAGGGTCGACACGGTGATGGCGTTGGCGCCTGCTGCAAGCTGCGCCCGGATCACCGGCAGGCATTTGCTGGTCTTGATGTGCGGGCGCAAACGCACGTCCAAGGCATCCATGCGTTGTTGCATGCGCTGGATATTGCGCTGCATTCGCGGCATATCGATGAGCGCGACTGGAGTATCGAGGGAAGCAATTGAGACTGGCATGAACGAGGCTCGCGGGTGAAAGACAGGTTCGACTCTACTCAGTCATCGTAAAGCCGTGGTTCAATGCGCTGTAATCAATCATTAAGTTGAACTGAATGATCAGCCTCGAAGACCTGCGTATGGCCGTGACGCTGGCACGCTGCGAATCGTTGAGCGCCGCTGCCAGGGCCCTCAATGTCTCGCCACCGGCGCTGTCCATGCGCTTGCGCAAACTGGAGACGTTCCTGGGCCTGACCTTGGCCAATCGCGACGCCCGGCGGCTGAGCCTGACCGCCGACGGCGAGCGTTTCTCGCGCCAGAGTGCGCTATTGCTGGAACAGCTGGAGGCGCTTCCCGAATCGTTCAGGCAGCAAGATGATCAACTGGCCGGCACCCTGAGGCTGGCGGCACCGTTCGGCTATGGACGCCAACGCCTCGCGCCGCTGCTGGCCCGTTTTGCCAGGTTGCACCCGCAGCTATGCCTGCATCTGGATCTCCGGGAAACGCCCTGGCCTGACCGTCATGACAGCGATGCGGTGATTCACATCGGTCACCTGAGCGACAGCCAGTGGGTCGCCCGGCCCCTTACGCAAAATGACCGTTGGCTGTGCGCGAGCCCCGCTTACCTGGAGCAGAACGGCACACCGTTAGCGCCGGAGCAACTCGCCGAGCATCGTTGTATCTGTATTCGTGAAAACGATGAAGATGTCACCCTGTGGCACCTGCGCAACGCGCACGGGCGCAAGACCCTGCGGATCAAGCCTGCCTTGTTGAGCAACGATGGCAGCGTGGCTCGACGCTGGGCCGAACAGGGCCTGGGGCTGGTGCTGCGTTCGCAATGGGACGTCAACAAAGCCATCGCCGACGGCCGCCTGGTACGGGTGCTCGCCGATTGGCAATTCGACAGCGCCCCAATCAACCTGCTGGTGCCCTCGCGCAAACTGCGCAGTGCACGGGTGCAGGCGTTGGTGAGTTTCCTGGAGGCCGAACTGAAGGTCTGAACAGGACACTGTTCCTACCGACCCACCGCCATCGCGAGCCCATTCACCAGGGATGCTGAAGCTGCTGCGCCAAGCGCAGATTCTGCCGAAAACAACGCTTTGCAGAGCCGTTTGGCGCACCATAACTGCCCGCAAACCCAAAGAAACACGGGCGCGACGCCCACGCCTGGAGCATCCCGCAAAGTCTGCTGAGCGAGCCCCGCAAAACGGTGGTTTGTACCAAGCGGCCGGTATTTTTAACGATTTATCCACGGTCTCATGGTGTTGTAATGAAAACGTGATGCAGCGTTGCACCGATGCCTCACGAAAGGCGCCATGTTCGCCTCGTCGAGCCTTCAACAACCATCCAGGACCGCACTCATGAGCTTTCTTCGACCCAAGTACATCACCTTCGACTGCTACGGCACGTTGACCAATTTCCAGATGGGCACCATGACCCGCGAGCTGTTCGCCGACCGTGTCGATGCCGGGCAGATGGACCAGTTCGTCAAGGATTTCTCCGCTTATCGCCTGGACCAGGTGATGGGTGACTGGCGGCCCTATGATGAAATCATCAAGACCTCCCTGATGCGGGTCTGCAAGCGTTGGGGCGTCGAATATCGTGGCGAAGGCCAGCTCTATTACGACGCCGTGCCAACCTGGGGCCCCCACGCCGATGTACCGGCGGGCCTGTCGAAAATCGCCGACAAGATCCCCCTGGTGATTTTTTCCAACGCGATGGACGAGCAGATCATGTCCAACGTCGACAAGCTCGGCGCGCCTTTTTACAAAGTCTTCACCGCCCAACAGGCCCAGGCCTACAAGCCGCGCCTGGCCGCGTTCGAATTCATGCTCGATAACCTTGGCTGCGGACCGGAAGACGTCCTGCATGTGTCGTCGAGCTTCCGCTACGACCTGATGTCGGCCCACGACATGAAGATCAAGCACAAGGCCTTCGTCGCCCGCGGTCATGAACAACCGGCCAACGCTGCCTTTGGCTACCAACAGATCTCGGACATCGGCGGGTTGCCCGCTCTGGTCGGGCTCTGAGTCTCGACGCACGCTTGAAGGCGAAAGGGGTTAGACATGGGCAGTGAGTCCTATTGGCTCGACACCGCACCGGCGTTCACCGGTGCTCAGCTCGGCGGATTGCCCGGGCAGGTCGATGTCGCCATCGTCGGTGGCGGCTTCACCGGCCTGGCGGCGGCGCGGGCCCTGGCCTTGAAGGGGGCCCGCGTGGCCGTGCTGGAAGCGGGCAGGGTGATTGGCGAGGCGTCGGGGCGCAACGGTGGGCATTGCAGTACCGGCGTGGCCCAGGATTACGCGGCGCTCACCGCCAGCCTCGGCGCCGACAAGGCCCGGGCGTATTACCAAGCTTATGAAAACGCCGTGCACAGCGTCGTGACGCTGGTGGAGCAAGAGCAGATTGCTTGCGACCTCAAGCGCAACGGCAAGCTCAAGCTGGCTGCCAAGCCGATGCATTACGAAGGGTTGGCGCGCACCTGTGAATTGATCCGCAAGGAAGTCGATGCCGAGGTCGAGTTGCTTTCGGCCCAGGAGACGCGGGCGGAAGTCAATTCGGCGCAGTTTCATGGCGGCTTGTTGCAGCGCAATGGTGTGCAGATGCATGTCGGGCGTTTCGGCGTCGGCCTGGCTGAAGCGGCCGCCCGTCACGGTGCGTTGATCTTCCAGGGCGTGGCGGTGCAGGACTGGAAGGCCAGTGCCGGCGGCTATCGAGTCAACACCAGCAAAGGGGCGCTGCTGGCCTCGCAGATCCTGCTGGCGACCGGTACCTGTCAGCAGGGCGGCCTGGGCTGGTATCGGCGGCGAATCGTGCCGGTGGGCAGTTTCGTGATTGCCACCGAGGTATTGCCCCAAGCGTTGATCGACAGCTTGCTGCCGGCACGCCGCTCCTATGTCACCAGCCGCATGATCGGCAACTACTTTCGCCTGACCCCGGACAACCGCTTGCTGTTTGGCGGCCGTGCGCGGTTTGCCATGTCCGACAGTGTTTCCGATGCCAAGAGCGGCAAGGTGTTGCAGGCCGCCATGGTGCAGATGTTCCCGCAGTTGGCGAACACCCGGATCGACTATTGCTGGGGCGGCCTGGTGGACATGACCTCCGATCGCCTGCCCCGGGCCGGCCAGCATGGCGGGGTTTATCACTCCATGGGCTACAGCGGCCACGGTGTGCAGATGTCGGTGCACATGGGCCAGGTCATGGCCGAGGTCATGGCCGGCAAGGTCGAGGCCAACCCTTGGCGCGAACTGGACTGGCCGGCCATTCCCGGGCACTTCGGCAAGCCTTGGTTTTTGCCGCTGGTCGGCGCGTATTACCGCTTGCAGGACTACCTGCACTGAGTTTCACCGCGTTGTTTGGCGTTTCAACCACGTTGCGTTAACGCAACGTCATCGAGCCCTATCATTTTCCGAAAGGTAGAACTGACATGAGTGACACTAAAAACGGCATCAAAGACCAGTTGATCACCGGTACAGAAAGTCTGCGTGTTTTCGAAGGGCTCAATCGTGGCATGTCACGCCGGCATGCCTTGCAAATGCTGGGGCTGGCCGGTGTGGCCGCGGCGGGTGCCGGCAGCCTGTTCGGCGCCGCCGGCAAGCTGCTTGCCGATGAACAGGCGAGCCCCGGCAAAGGCAAGCCCGGCGGGCGTATCCGGGTCGCCGGTATCTCCAGTTCCACCGCCGATACCCTGGACCCGGCCAAAGGCTCATCGTCCACGGACTACGTGCGCCATTACATGTTTTACAACGGCCTGACGCGTTTCGACAGCCACATGGTGCCGCAACTGGAACTGGCCGAGCGCATGGACACCACCGATGCCACGCTCTGGGTGATTACCCTGCGCAAGGAAGTGACCTTCCACAACGGCAAGGGCCTCACCGCCGCCGACGTGGTGTTTTCCCTGATGCGCCACAAGGACCCGATCACCGGTTCCAAGGTCTTGCCGCTGGCCGAGCAGTTTGCCGAGGTCAAGGCCACCGGCACCCATGAAGTGCAGATACGCCTGAGCGGCCCGAATGCCGAGCTGCCATCGATCCTTGCCATTTCCCACCTGTTGATCGTCCCCGAGGGCACCAGCGACTTCAACCAGGGCATCGGCACCGGTCCATTCAAGGTCAAGGAGTTCAAGCCTGGGGTGCGTTCCATCGGTGCGCGCAATACCAATTACTGGAAACCTGGCCTGCCGTACCTGGACGAAATCGAATTCATCGGCATCGGTGACGAGCCTTCACGGGTCAACGCGTTGCTGTCGGGCGACGTGCAGATCATCAACGAGGTCAACCCGCGCTCGACCACGCGCATCAAGGACAGCACCACCCATCGCGTAGTGGATTCGCCGTCGGGTAACTACACCGACCTGATCATTCGCCAGGACCAGATGCCCGGCCAGAGCCCGGAGTTCACCGAGGCGATGAAACTGCTGCTGGACCGCGAACAGGTCAAGTCGGCGATCTTCCGTGGGTTCGCCAGGGTCGGTAACGACCATCCGATCGCCCCCGGCGCACGCTTCTACAACGCCGACCTGCCGCAACGGACCTACGATCCGGAGAAGGCTCGTTTCCTGCTGAAGAAGGCCGGCATGGAAAGCATCAGCATGCCGGTGATGTGCTCGCCAGCCGCCACCGGTTCGGTCGACGTTGCCGTGCTGCTGCAGCAATCGGCCAAGGAGGCCGGGCTCAAGCTCAACGTCAATCGGCTGCCGAGCGACGGCTACTGGTCCAACCACTGGGCCAAGCACCCGCTGAGCTTTGGCAACATCAACCCACGGCCCAACGCCGACATGATCTTCTCGCAATTCTTCCAATCGACCGCGCCCTGGAATGAATCCGGCTGGAAAAACCCGCAGTTCGACCAGTTGCTGATCCAGGCCCGGGGTGAAACCGATGAGGTCAAGCGCGGCAAGATGTACGGGGACATGCAGGCCCTGGTGCATGAACACAGCGGCATCGGCATCCCGGTGTTCATCAGCAACATCGATGGCGTCGACCAACGCGTCAAAGGTTATGGCACCAACCCGTTGGGCGGTTTCATGGGCTATATGTTCGCCGAGCAAGTCTGGCTTGACGCTTGATGCGTGTTGTCTTGCGGCGTGACATGGCACAAGGGGTAGGGCGATGAATAGCAACACACTTTGGTTGATCGGCCGGCGCCTGGGCGCTGCGGTCGTGACCCTGTTGATCGTATCGATGGTGGTGTTCGCCATTACGGCGGTGTTGCCGGGAGACGCGGCGCAACAGTCCCTTGGACAGTTCGCCACGCCTGAGCAAGTGGCGGCGCTACGGGTGAAGATGGGCCTGGACCAACCGGGTGTGTTGCGCTACCTGCACTGGTTGATGAGCCTGCTCAGCGGTGACATGGGCGTGTCGATCTCCAACGCTACGCCGGTCAGCGAGTTGATGGCTGGCCGGGTGCCCAACACCCTGATGCTGGCGGCGGCCACGGCGCTGGTGTCGGTGCCCGTGGCGTTGATCCTGGGCATCGGCTCGGCGATGGGGCGAGGGGGACGCATCGACGGCTTCCTGAGCTTCTTCACCCTGACGATGGTGGCGGTGCCGGAGTTCCTGGTCGCCACCCTTGCCGTGCTGATTTTCGCGGTGAACCTGGGTTGGCTTTCGGCGCTGTCCTATTCCAGCGAGATCACTTCGCCTCTGCAATTCATGCGTACCTACGCCTTGCCGGTGATGACCCTGTGCTGCGTCATCGTTGCGCAGATGGCGCGCATGACCCGGGCGGCGGTGATCGATCAACTCGACAGCCCCTACGTGGAAATGGCCCGTCTCAAAGGCGTGAGTCCGGTGCGGGTGGTGCTGCGCCATGCCTTGCCCAATGCCATCGGGCCGATCGCCAATGCCATCGCCCTGAGCCTGTCCTACCTGTTGGGTGGGGTGGTGATCGTCGAGACGATTTTCAACTATCCCGGCATCGCCAGCTTGATGGTCGATGCCGTGACCAACCGCGACATGGCGTTGGTCCAGGCCTGCACCATGCTGTTTTGTACGGCGTACCTGGCGTTGGTGCTGGTGGCTGACCTGTGCGCGATCCTGTCCAATCCGAGGCTGAGAAACCAATGAACAATCTCATTGTGAAATCCCCGCCTGCGGCGCCCGAACCGGCGTTGGTCAAGGTGTCGCGCAAAACGCCCTGGCTCGGCCTGATCGGTGCCGCGATGTGTGTGATCTGGTTGCTGGTGGCTATCTTCGGGCCATGGCTGGCGCCGCACCCGGTGGGTGAAGTGGTCTCCGACAATGTCTTCGACAACCTCAGCGCCACTTATCCGCTGGGCACCGATTATCTGGGCCGCGACATGCTCAGCCGCATTCTCGTGGGCGCGCGCTTCACGGTGGGCCTGGCGCTGGTGGCGGCGGTGCTGGCCAGTGGGCTGGGCACCAGTTGCGCGCTGCTGTCGGTGGTTTCGCCGAAGTGGCTGGACGAGCTGATCAGCCGCCTGATGGACGCTTTCATTTCAATCCCGAGCAAGATGCTGGCGCTGATCATGGTCTCGGCGTTCGGTTCGTCGGTGACGCTGCTGATCTGCACGGCGGTGCTCAGTTTCATGCCGGGGGCGTTTCGTATCGCCCGCAGCATGGCGGTGAACATCGAGGCCCTGGAATACGTGCAAGTGGCCCGCACCCGTGGCGAACGCCGGCTGTACATCGCTTGTGTGGAAATCCTGCCGAACATGCTCAACCCGGTGCTGACCGACCTGGGCCTGCGTTTCGGCTTCATCGTCCTGCTGCTTAGCGGCATGAGCTTCCTCGGCCTGGGCGTGCAACCGCCGGATGCCGACCTGGGCTCGCTGGTGCGGGAAAACATCGGCGGCCTCAACCAGGGGGCGCCGGCCATCGTGATTCCAGCCCTGGCCATCGGCACCCTGACCATCGGCGTCAATCTGTTTATCGACCGCTTGTCTTCGCGGCGCAACCGACGTACGGGAGGCCATTGATATGAGCCAATTGATCCGAGTCGAGAACCTGCGCGTAGTCGCCTGTGGCGAGCGCAGCGAGGTGGAGATCGTCAAGGGCGTGAGTTTTTCCCTGGAGAAAGGTGAAGTGCTGGCGCTGATCGGCGAGTCCGGTTCGGGCAAGACCACCATCGCCCTGGCGTTGCTCGGTTATGCCCGGCGCGGTTGTCGCCTGGCCGGCGGCGTGGTGCAGATTGGCGAGCACGACATGCTCGCCTTGAGTGAACGCGAGCTGCAAGGCCTGCGCGGCAATCGGGTGTCGTACATCGCCCAAAGCGCCGCGGCGGCGTTCAACCCGGCCAAGAAACTCATCGACCAGGTGGTGGAAGGGGCGGTGATCCATGGCCTGGGCAGCCGTGCCGTGCTCGAAGCCAAGGCCATCGAACTGTTCCGCGACCTGGCGCTGCCGGATCCCGAGCGCATCGGCCAGCGTTATCCCCATCAAGTGTCCGGCGGGCAACTGCAGCGGGTGATGGCGGCCATGGCGCTGATCAGCGACCCGCTGCTGGTGGTGCTCGATGAGCCGACCACGGCCCTCGATGTGACGACCCAGATCGACGTGCTGCGCGCCTTCAAGCGGGTCGTGCGCGAACGTGGCGCGACGGCGGTCTATGTGTCCCACGACCTGGCCGTCGTGGCGCAGATGGCCGATCAGATCGTGGTGCTCAACGGCGGGCAGATCTTTGAACAGAGCGCCACGGCGCCGCTGCTCAAGGGCCCGGCTCACGCCTACACCCGCAGCCTGCTGGCGGCGGCACGGCCAGACACGACGATTCGCCCACCCTGCGGCGTGGCCGAAGACACGCCGTTGCTGACCATCCAAGGCCTGGTCGCAGGCTACGGCAACAAGAACCAGCAGGGCATGCCGGCGATCCGGGTGCTCGAAGACATCGACCTGACGGTGCGCAGGGGCCAGGCCATCGGTGTGATCGGTGAGTCAGGCTCGGGCAAATCGACCCTGGCGCGGGTGGTGGCCGGGCTGTTGACCCCGGCCCTGGGCGGGCTGACGTTCGACGGTCAGCCACTGGGTGGCAGCTTGTCGGAACGCACGGACGAACAGTTCCGGCGTATTCAAATGGTGTTCCAGAATGCCGACACCGCGCTCAACCCGATGCACAGCATCAGCACTATCCTAAGTCGGCCGTTGAAGATGTATTTCGGCCTCAAGGGTGCGGCGCTGCGTGAGCGTATCGGCGAATTGCTCGACCTGGTGCGTCTGCCACGGGACATGGCCGAGCGCCGCCCGAGCGAACTCTCCGGCGGACAGAAACAGCGGGTCAACCTGGCCCGGGCGCTGGCGGCCAAGCCGGATCTGATCCTGTGTGATGAAGTGACCTCGGCCCTCGACACCGTGGTCGGCGCGGCGATCCTTGAACTGCTGCGCGACCTGCGCCAGCAACTGGGGGTTTCCTACCTGTTCATCAGCCACGACATCTCCACGGTGCGGGCGCTGTGCGACGACATCGTGGTGATGTACAGCGGCCACAAGGTCCAGGCGGGCACCCGACAATCGTTCGCCCAGGCGCCGTTCCATCCCTACACCGACCTGCTGATCCACTCGGTACCGGAGATGCGTCAGGGGTGGCTGGAAAGTTGTGGCGCCACCACCTGCGGCACGCTGCCGGTGTTGGGCGCGCGCGCCGAGGTGCCGGACCTGTGTACCTTCCTCAATCGCTGCCCGGTGCGGGTCGACGGCCTGTGCAATCACACCGCGCCGCCCCGGCGGATCATCGATGGCGGCAGCGAGGTGCTCTGTCATCACGACAGCGCCGAGCTGCTCAAGCGCCAACAGGATTCAAACAGCATGATCGTGGGAGCCTACGCATGAACGCGCGTTTCGTGAGGTTGGCCGAACAGGGCCGGCCTGTCGTCAAATTGAAAGTGGATGGCGTCCCGGTCGAGGCGTTGCAGGGCGACACCTTGATGGTCGCCTTGCTGACCCACGGCCCGGCGTTGCGCCAGTCGGAATTCGATCCGGGCAGCCGTGCCGGTTTCTGCCTGATGGGCGCCTGCCAGGATTGCTGGGTCTGGACCCGCAGCGGCGAACGCCTGCGGGCCTGCTCCAATGAAGTACGCGAAGGGCTGGACATCATGACTCAACAACCGGAGGCGATATGGCCACTGCGCGGCTGAACACGCATCGAGTCGTCATCGTCGGCGCCGGGCCGGCCGGCATCCGTTGTGCCCAGACCCTGGTCGCAGCGGGCTTCAAGCCGATCCTGCTCGACGAAAACCGTCGCGATGGCGGGCAGATCTATCGGCGCCAGCCCGAAGGGTTCACCCGCAACTACGCCACGCTGTACGGCACCGAGGCGGACAAGGCCCGTGACCTGCACGAAAGCTTCGACCGCCTGCGCCCGCAGATCGACTACCGTCCGGACACCCTGGTGTGGAACCTGATACCCGGGCAATTGTGCTGCGTCAGCCAGGGCCAGCACACGACGGTGGATTACGACGCGCTGATCCTCTGCACCGGCGCCACCGACCGCTTGATGCCCATCGAGGGCTGGCAGTTGGGCGGCACCTACAGCCTCGGCGGCGCGCAGATCGCCTTGAAGGCCCAAGCGGTTTCCATCGGTCATCGGGTGGTGTTCATGGGCAGCGGGCCATTGCTGTATCTGGTCGCCAGCCAATACCTCAAGGCCGGCGCCAATGTCGCAGCGGTGCTGGACACATCGCCGCTGGGCCAGCGCATCAAAGCCTTGCCCAAGCTCATGGCGCGCCCGGGCTTGCTGTTCACCGGCATGAAATTGTTGGCGCAGTTGTATCGGGCGAAGATTGCCGTGCACCTGGGCATTTCGCCGCTGCAAATCCTGGGAGAGGCGAGCAGCGGCGTCAGCGGCGTGCGGGTTCGTACCGCGAGTGGGGAAACCTTGACGGTGGCGTGCGACGCGGTGGCGCTGGGTTATCACTTGCGCCCGGAAACCCAACTGGCTGACCTGGCGGGCTGCCGCCTGCGCTTTGACGAGGCCTCCAGTCAATGGCTGCTGGACACGGACGAAGAGGGGCGGACCTCGGTCAGCGGTGTCTACGCCGCCGGTGATGGTTCGAAGATCCGTGGCGCCGATGCCGCCGAGCACGCCGGACGCCTGGTCGCCCTGGCATTGTTGAGCGATCTGCAGCAGCCGGTGGACGCCGCACTCGTCGCCGAACAGCGCCAGGCGCTCAAGGTGATGGACGCGTTTCGCCTAGGCTTGGCCCAGGCGTTTCCGTGGCCGGCGGCACAAGCCAAGGCCTTGCCGGACGAAGCCATCGTCTGCCGCTGCGAGATGATCAGCGCCGGCGAACTGCGCCGCACGGTCAGCGAAAAGGGCGCCTGTGAAGTCAATCGGGCCAAGGCGTTCAGCCGGGTTGGCATGGGCCGCTGCCAGGGACGTTATTGCTCCCAGGCCGGGGCCGAAGTCATTGCAGCAGCAGCGGGTGTCCAGGTGCAGGAGGTGGGTCGCCAGCGCGGCCAGGCGCCCGTGAAACCCCTTTCGATGCTCACTCGGGAGGTGACGCCATGACGCTGAATAAAGCTGATGTGGTGATTGTCGGCGGCGGCCTGATGGGCTCGGCGGCAGCGTTTTTCCTGCGCCAGCGGGGGCAGTCGGTGATCTTGCTGGAGCGTGACCAGATCGGCCAGTACGCCAGCGGCGTCAACTTCGGCAACGTCCGGCGCCAGGGACGTTTCCTTGGGCAACTGGAACTGGCGAACCGCTCCTGGGCGCTGTGGAAACGCCTGCCGGAGCTGATCGACGACGACCTGGAGTTCATCGCCAGCGGGCACATGCGCGTGTGTTATCGCGAGGATGAGATCCCTGAGCTCGAGGCTTATGCGGCCGCCCCCGAAGCGGCGCAACTGGACTTGCAGATCTATCGCGGCAGCGAGCTTCACGCGCGTTTTCCGTTTCTTGGCAAGGACGTCAAGGGCGGCTCCTATGCGCCCCACGACGGTCACGCCAACCCGCGCCTGGCCGCCCCGGCGTTCGCCCGGGCGGCGCGGCGGCTCGGGGCACGCATCGAGGAGCGCTGCGAAGTGGCCGAGGTGCAGAAGGTCGGTGAAGGGTTCGGTATCAGCACCACCGATGGTCGCCAGTTCAGCGCCGCGCAACTGTTGATTACCGCAGGCGCTTGGGGCCAGAAGCTCTCGGCGCAATTCGGCGAGCCGGTGCCGCTGGAAACCAACGGCCCGCAGATGGCCGTCACCGAACCGGTGCCTTACGCCTTGCCGACGGTGATCGGGGTGTACACCAAGATTCCTGAAGAAGTGATCTATTTCCGCCAGATTCCCCGGGGCAATATCATCATCGGCGGCGGCTATCGCAGCAAGCCGGACATGCTCAACCGCCGGGCCTATGTCGAGCCGCGCAGCATCCTCAACCAACTGGACCAGATGCGTCGGCTGCTGCCGGGTGTCGGCAATCTCAACATCATCCGCGTGTGGAGCGGCATCGAAGGCTACCTGCCCGATTCCCTGCCGGTGATGGGGCCCAGCGGCAACGTCGATGGCTTGTACTATGCGTTCGGCTTCAGCGGCCATGGCTTCCAGCTCGGTCCGGGCGTTGGCGATGTCATGGCTGAACTGATCAGCACCGGCAGCACTCGAACCTTCATCGAGCCGTTCTCCATCCGCCGGTTCGCCCTTTTCGCCGAGCAACGGAGCAAGGCCTCATGAAACCCCGCGTGTTAGCCATTTTCGAACGCCTGCTGGCGTTTGAAACGGTCTCTTCAGAATCGAACCTAGCCCTGATCGAGTACGTGCGCGAGCTGTTGCTGAGCAAGGGCATCGAGTCGCTGATCGTCAAGGATGAGAGCGGCAAGAAGGCCAACCTGTTCGCCAGTACTGGCCCGCGTGACTTGCCCGGGGTCCTGCTGTCCGGCCACACCGACGTGGTGCCGGCGGCGGGGCAGGCCTGGACCGTTCCGGCGTTCCAGGCGACCGTGCGCGATGGGCGGGTCTACGGGCGCGGCAGTTGTGACATGAAAGGTTTCATTGCGCTGGCCATCGACGCCATGCTCGATGCCGCCGACCATTCGTTGAACCGGCCATTGCAACTGGCGCTTTCCCACGACGAAGAGATCGGTTGCGTGGGGGTGCGGCGCTTGCTCGACGTGCTGCACCTGGCGCCGGTGCGACCGTTTCTGTGCGTGATTGGCGAGCCAACCAACATGCAATTCGTGCTAGGCCACAAGGGCAAGGGTTCCTATCGCACCTACTGTCGCGGCCTGGAAGCGCACTCATCGCTGGCGCCGCGCTCGGTCAATGCGATTCACGTGGCCTGCGATTTCATCGCGGCGTTGCGCCAGAGCCAGCAGCAATTGCAGGAGCAAGGCGCCCAGGACGCGGATTACGACGTGCCCTACAGCACCGTGCATGTCGGGCAGATTGTCGGCGGCAAGGCACTGAACATCGTGCCAAACCTGTGCACCCTGGATTTCGAAGTGCGCAATTTGCCGGACGATGATCTGGACCTGTTCCTGGAGCAACTGCGTGAGCGCGCCGAGGTGATCGTGCGCGAGGCGAAAAAACTCTCCAGCGTCGCGGACATCGAGATCGAAACCCTGAACGTCTATCCGGGCCTCGACACCCATCCGAGCGTCGAAGCCGTGCGCTTCCTGAAAAACTTCGCCACCCCGGACACCGGCACCGCCAAGGTCTCCTTCGGCACCGAGGGCGGCCTGTTCAAGCAGCGTCTGGATGTCCCCGTGGTGGTCTGCGGCCCAGGCTCCATCGAACAGGCGCACAAGCCTGACGAGTTCATCGAAATCAGCCAGATGGACGCGGGGGAGCGGTTTCTGGAAGGGTTGTTGGGGTCGTTGAAAATCTAAGCTGTTCTCAAGTGAAACTACCTTCCCCTGTGTGCGAGCTTGCTCGCGATGGCGGTGGTTCAGTTGGCAATGATGTTGAATGTGCCGCCACCATCGCGAGCAGGCTCGCTCCCACATAGGCTTCAGTGGTGACGCTGACACCTCGGTAGAGCCTGCCGTCCCACCTCGAAATTTCAGCATCCAACACTGCCCAATCCCCGCTTTCAGCATCCTGCCCCGCGGCATCTCCCTAGACTGGAGCTACCTCGGAACAGGACGCGACCATGCTCAAGAATCGATTGAAAGACCCCAGCCTATTGGCAGAACTCGCTTACGTCGACGGTCAGTGGATCGGTGCCGACAACGCCGCCACCCTTGACGTCATCGACCCGGCCACCGGCCAGTCGCTGGCTCGTGTACCCGCGATGCAAGGCGTGGAAACCCGGCGTGCCATCGAGGCTGCCGAGCGCGCCTGGCCAGCGTGGCGCGCGCGTCCGGCGGCGGAGCGGGCAGCGCTGTTGGAGCGCTGGTATCAGGCCATGATGGACAACCTCGACGACCTCGCGCTGATCATGACGTGCGAACAGGGCAAGCCGTTGAGCGAAGCCAAAGGCGAAATCCGCTACGGGGCCGGTTTCGCCAAATGGTTTGCCGAAGAGGCCCGGCGGGTCTATGGCGAGACCATCCCGGCGCCCAGCGGCGACCGACGCCTGCTCACGCTCAAGCAGCCGGTGGGGGTCTGTGCCGCGATCACCCCATGGAATTTCCCCAATGCGATGATCACTCGCAAGTGCGCACCGGCCTTGGCGGCGGGGTGCCCGGTCATCGTCAAACCCTCGGACCTGACTCCCTTGTCGGCCCTGGCCCTGGCGGTGCTGGCCGAGCGGGTCGGGATTCCGGCCGGGGTGTTCAATGTCGTGACGGGTATGCCCGCCGGTATCGGCGAAGAACTGACCGGCAACCCGACGGTGCGCAAGATTTCCTTTACCGGTTCGACGGCGGTCGGGCGTTTGTTGATGCGCCAGAGCGCCGAGCACATCAAGCGCTTGAGCCTGGAGCTGGGCGGCAACGCGCCGTTCATCGTGTTTGACGATGCGGACCTGGAGCAAGCCGTCGCCGGCATCATGCTCAGCAAGTTTCGCAACGCCGGCCAGACCTGCGTCTGCGCCAACCGCATCCTGGTGCAGGACGGTATCTACGAACGCTTCGCCGCGCGGCTGGTGGAGGAGGTGGGCAAGCTCAAGGTCGGCAATGGGCTGGAGGCTGGCGTGATGATCGGCCCGCTGATCAACCTCGCTGCGGTGAACAAAGTTGCCCGGCACATCGACGATGCGTTGAGCCAGGGCGCGCGCCTGCTCTGTGGTGGCGTTCCCGAGGGCGACAGTCAGTTCGTCCAGCCAACGGTACTGGGCGAGGCCCACGCCGGGATGTTGCTGGCCAACGAAGAAACCTTCGGCCCGGTGGCTCCGCTGATGCGCTTTACTACAGAAGAGCAGGCCCTGGTCCTGGCCAATGCCACGCCGTATGGCCTGGGCGCTTATTACTTCACCCAGGACCTGCGCCGCTCATGGCGTTTCGGCGAGGCGCTGGAGTTCGGCATGGTCGGGCTCAACACCGGGATCATTTCCATGGAAGTCGCGCCCTTCGGCGGCATCAAGCAGTCGGGCCTGGGGCGCGAAGGCAGCAAGTACGGCCTGGACGAATACCTTGAAGTCAAAGCCTTCCACATCGGTGGGTTGTGATGCGACCGTCATTTGAACAGACACCAGGGAGCCACGATTGATGAGCAAACCATTTCGAATCGCTGCCATTGCCGGCGATGGCATCGGCAAGGAAGTCCTGCCGGAAGGGCTGCGGGTACTGGAGCAAGCCGCGAAAAAGTGGCAGTTGTCGCTGGACATCGAAGTGCTCGATTGGGCCCATTGCGATTACTACTTGAAACACGGGCAGATGATGCCCGCCGACTGGTTCGAACAACTCAAGGACTTCGACGCCATCTACTTCGGCGCCGTGGGCTGGCCGGACAAGGTGCCGGATCATGTTTCCCTGTGGGGCTCGCTGCTCAAGTTCCGTCGCGACTTCGACCAATACGTGAACATCCGCCCGGTGCGGCTGTTCCCGGGCGTGCCGTGCCCCCTGGCCGGGCGCAAGGCGGGGGACATCGACTTCGTGGTGATTCGTGAAAACACCGAGGGCGAATACTCTTCCATCGGCGGCAAGATGTTCGAGGGCACCGAGCATGAGTTCGTGCTGCAGGAATCGGTGTTCACCCGGCGCGGGGTCGACCGGATCCTGAAGTTCGCTTTCGACCTGGCCCAGACCCGACCGCGCAAACGGTTGACAGCGGCAACCAAGTCCAACGGCATTTCCATCAGCATGCCGTATTGGGACGAGCGCACGGCGTTGATGGCCGAGCGGTACCCGGATGTGCAGTGGGACAAGCAACACATCGACATCCTGTGCGCTCGCTTCGTTTTGCAGCCCGACCGGTTTGATGTGGTGGTGGCGTCGAATCTGTTCGGCGACATCCTTTCCGACCTAGGCCCGGCCTGCGCCGGCACTATCGGCATCGCACCGTCGGCCAACCTTGATCCGGAACGCCGCTACCCGTCGCTGTTCGAACCGGTGCATGGTTCGGCCCCCGATATCTATGGGCAGAACATCGCCAACCCGATCGCGATGATCTGGTCCGGCGCCTTGATGCTCGACTTCCTGGGTAACGGCGATGAACGCTACCGCGCGGCCCATGATGGGATTCTCAAGGCCATCGAACAGGTGATCGCCGAAGGCCCCATCACCCCCGACCTGGGTGGACAAGGCTCGACCCAGGCTGTTGGCCAGGCCATCGCCGCGGCGCTCTGAGACTTGATCCAACCTGCGACACCTTTTGCCCGCCCACACGGCGGGCTTTTTTTATTCCAGATCGACCACCCACTTCACACCCGCCACCAATCCCTTGTGGGAGCGAGCTTGCTCGCGATAGCGCCAGTGCTGCCGTACACCGGATTACTTGACGACGTACACCTTGCGCACATAAACGCTGCTTTTCCAGGCACACGGGGCATTCAGCGGGACGAATACGGTATCGCCGGTGTTGACCGTCAAGTCGCTGCCATCGGCTGCCTGTAAGGTGACGCTGCCTTCGAGCAGGTGCATCAGTTCATGCAGTTTGTGCGGTCGTGACTTGCGGGTGTAGGGCGTCGAGTCCCAGATACCGATGCGCAGGTTGCTCGCTTCTTCGACAAACAGATTGTGCGAGCGGCATTGCGGTGGCGGGCTGAGCAGGATCTCGTCATCCGGGGCTGCGGAAGGCGAGAGCAGGGTGTGGGCGGGGAGTGCCGTCAGTCCGGGAAGGTGCGCTTCGATGCGCTGGGTGTCGGCACAGAAGGCCCAAAGCGAGCCGGGTTGCGCCTCGACCTCAAGCGCGGTCCCCCGACCGATCACCGCGCTTTCACCTGGCTTGAGCTGCAGCGTCTGCCCCTGGCTGCGCAGCGTTACTGCGCCGGCATGCACCACGAGCGTCTCACTGAAGGGGTATTCATCGACGCTGAACAGCCCGCTCGCCCGGACCACGCCGGCAGTCATGCCATCCTCCCCGGCATAGGCGATGAGGCGGTCGAACGGATCCTTGGTACCCAGTGAACCCGGGGTGAACGGGGTTGAGGCAAGACTGCCATCGGCGTGTGCCAACAGCACTGCAGTGGGTTCGTGCATGAAGATGATTCTCCAGGGAGCATTGAGGGAAGTGTGGGTTTTCAGCCAATGGCCTGGGTCACCGGCGCAAATTGCCGAACCGCACCGGTAGCCTGCGGGGGCGTGCCCCGTGCCATTTGGGCGACGGTGTCGACCTGCTTGAGCCCGGCCTCTTCCAGCCAAGGGGCCAGACCGCTGTTTGAGGGGATGTCGATGCGAACGAATGCCCCCGGCACTTGGGCCAGCAGCACGGCGATCAAGTGCTGAGCCTGTTCCAGGGTCTGGGCGATGACTGGGCCAATGCAGCGACCACGGCCAAAGGGGCGCAGCAGGGCGAAAGCGCACAGGTGACCGTCCTGTTCGATACCCACGCAATGTTCAACGACACCGAACAGGTCATTGAGTACGGCGGTTCGCTCCAGCCCGCTCCCGGCATTGGCCAGTTTGATCAACTCGGCGTGATCGGCTTCGTCCAGCACGCGGCAGCGTTCGCCGGTGGCCAGTTCTTGCGGGGCCGGCACCAGCGCTTGCCCTTGATGCTGCTGGATATGCCCAAAATCCACGAACCCCTGGCTGGCATACAGCGGGGCACCGGCCAGCGTCGCATTGAGGATGGCGGTTCGCGAGCCGCAAGCTTCGATTGCCAGTTCCATCAGTTTGCGACCGATTCCCCGGCCTTGATATTCATCGTCGACAATCACCAGGCCGATCGTGGCGTAATCCCCCTGGGCGCAGGTGAACGCCGTGCCAATCAAACGGCCCTGGTCTTCCACGACAAAACCCTGGGCAACACGTTGCAACATCGCCCAGTCTTGCAGGCGATGGGGCCATTTCAATTGCACGGACAAGGCATGGGCCGCAGGCACATCGGCGGCGGTCATGGCGCGATAGAAGTAAGTAGGGCGTTGCGAAATGGACATGGCAGATCACCATAAAATAAGGGGCGAAATCGGATGGATGTGTGCGCTGAAAGTCTTTGTATCTCACCTGCCATCGGGCCTGGCAAGGGCGGCAAATCGATTCGGTATCTTCCGTAAGCAACGGCTCTGCCGGCCACATTTCTTGCTCAAATCAGACGCTTGGCCAGCAGTAAATACCGGGTCGTTTTTTCGCTGTTCAGATCGAAACCAGAGGTCATCGAGGGCTCAATAGTTACGCTCACGATCAACCAGGCCCAGCATCGATTTTCCCCGTTGATGCCGGCGGATGTTCTCCAACAACACGCCAAAGGCACTTTCAGGCTGAGTCATCGCCGCGATGTGCGGCGTCAACAGTATCTGTGGATGGTGCCAGAAGGGGTGATCCATCGGTGCCGGCTCCTGCTCCAGCACGTCCAGCACCGCGGCGCTGAGTTGGCCGTCGGCAAGGGCTTCAAGCAGGTCCGCTTCCACCAGGTGCCCACCTCGGCCCATGTTGACCAACGCTGCGCCCTTGGGCAGGTGTTGGAACAGCTGGCGGTTGAGGATCCCCCGGGTCTGCTCGGTCAACGGCAGGACACACAGCACAATGTCGCATTGACCGAGAAAGGCCGGCAATTGCTTGTCGCCAGCAAAGCACGCGACGCCCTCGATGTCATGCTCGCTGCGGGCCCAGCCCGATAAGGCAAAACCAAAGGTCTTCAAGGTGGCGAGTATCTGCCGTGCCTGCAAACCCAGGCCCATGAGGCCCACCCGGCGTTGCCCGGCGGGCACCAGCCGGTGCGCTTGCCAGCCCCGTTCGGCCTGTTGCTGGCGATAGCGCAACATGTCCCGGTGCAGGCTGAGCACGGCGAAACTGGCGTATTCGCACATGCCCTGGCTGATGCCCGGGTCGAGCAAGCGCACCACCGGCAGCGTCGTAGGCAACCGGCTCAGGTCAAGTTGATCCACGCCGGCCGACAAGGCAAACAGCACCTGCAGATTCGGCAACAGCGTTTCGACGTCGTCCGGTGCCTGCCAGGCCGCCAGGTACCGGATATCCCGCGGGTCGCCGATGTCTGGCCAGGCACGCCATTCAATGTCCGGCGCGTGTTCGGCGAATAGGCGCCGCCAGTGTTCGCCGCGTACCGGGTCAGCTTTATAGAGCAGGGCCATGGGTCACTTCTCGCCTGAAATCAAGGAGCCCCTAGCATGCCTCAACGCCAGAGCAGGATCTGTCGAAAGGGCCGGCGTAGCAGCATCGCACTGCGTTGCAAGGTGCCTCTTGCGGCAGATTCCATGGGGCTGGAATGCCTCTGGAGGATTCTGCTGTTTGCCGGGGTGTAAACAGTCGATCCGAATTTCTCAACGACCAAGTTCGGCTTAGACAATCGCGTCGAACGCTTAACCTGTGAACACACCGCAGCCGCTTCCTGGGTGCGAGGCTCACGATGGGAAATGCCAATGAACAGTAAAGTCGAAGAAACCCCAAGTTTGCTCCGTCAGCGTGATCAATTCGTGCCACGTGGCCTGGTCACCGCGCACCCGTTGGTGATCGATCGGGCCCAGGGCTCGGAATTATGGGACGTGGATGGCAAGCGCTACCTGGACTTCGTCGGCGGCATCGGTGTGTTGAACATCGGCCACAATCACCCCAAGGTCGTCGCGGCCGTGCAGGCCCAGTTGCAGAAGATCTCCCATGCCTGCTTCCAGGTCGTGGCCTATAAGCCTTACCTGGACCTGGCCCAGCGCCTGTGCGAAATGATCGGCGGCCAGCACGCCTATAAAGCGGCATTTTTCACCTCCGGTGCCGAAGCGGTGGAAAACGCGGTGAAGATCGCCCGGGCCCACACCAACCGCTCGGCCGTGATTGCCTTTCGCGGCGGGTTCCATGGCCGGACCTTGCTCGGCACCACGCTGACTGGCATGAGCCAGCCGTACAAACAGAACTTCGGCCCGTTCGCGCCGGAGGTCTTCCACACGCCGTATCCAAATGCCTATCGCGGCATCACCAGCGCCATGGCGCTGCAGGCGCTGGACGAGCTGTTGGCCACCCAAGTGGCGCCCGAGCGGGTCGCGGCCATCATCATCGAGCCGGTGCAGGGCGATGGCGGTTTCCTGTCGGCCCCCGCCGAGTTTTTGCAGGGCCTGCGCGCATTGACGCAAAAGCATGGCATTGTGTTGATTCTCGATGAAATCCAGACCGGTTTCGGTCGTACCGGTAAATGGTTCGGTTTCCAGCACGCTGGCATCCAGCCGGACCTGGTCACGGTCGCCAAGAGCCTCGCCGGTGGCTTGCCGTTGTCGGGTGTGGTCGGCAAGGCCGAGATCATGGACGCTCCACTGCCGGGTGGCCTGGGCGGTACGTACGGCGGTAATGCGCTGTCGTGCGCGGCGGCGCTGGCGGTGATCGAGGCGTACGAGCAAGAACAGCTGCTGGCCCGTGGCGAAGTCCTGGGTGAGCGCTTGCGCCAGGGCCTGCTGCATCTGCAAACGCGTTACCCGCAGATCGGCGACGTGCGCGGCAGCGGCTTCATGCTGGCGATCGAACTGATCAAGCATGATGAGGCGCGCACCCCGGATGCCGACCTGAACCAACGCCTGATCGACGAAGCCCGGGCCGGTGGTTTGCTGGTGATCAAGTGCGGGGTGTACCGCAACGTCTTGCGCTTCCTGGCGCCGCTGGTGACCAGCGAAGCGCAGATCGACGAAGCGTTGCAGATTCTCGACGGTGCCTTGGCACGCGTCCTGGGCTGATGCCCGCGTTCATGACGTTTGCCGGGGCAAGCGTCAGTGGCGGTTAATGGAGCGTTGATCGATGGGACATCATCGGAGGCTTTACAGATGAGGCTGACTGAATATCGGGCGTTGTTGATCGACTGCGATGAGGTCTTGGTGGATCGGGACTCCGGCGTCTGGACGGCGTTGCAACCGTTGCTGGAAAACCATGGCGAGCCGTTGGACAAAGCACAGGTGCTCGCCGATTTTGACGAAGTACTGCAAGCCTTGTACCCGCGTTTCGGCGAATTGGGCTTCAGCGGCTTGCTGTGTTTCGCCCACCGTCAATTGGCCGAGCGCTGGAAGCTCAAAATCAGTTGGGAGGAGGGCATGAGCTTCGCCCGCTCGGCTGCTGGTTGGACGCTGTTCGAGGATGCGCCGGGTGCGATGCTCTATCTGCGCAAGTTTTATCGGTTGTTGGTGCAAGGGGATCGCGATGCCGAGGACCGGGGCGTGTTGTGCGAGCGCCTGGGCATCGAGCCTGATGATTTTATTTCGCTGGCGAGCGACCCGTTGCAGGATCACGATTGGCTGGCGGCCAATGGCCTGAGCGCCGGGACGATTCTTCAGGTGACCCGTCCTGGCGCCCGTCCACGGTCGGTTGGGGCTGTCTGCCTGATCTGCCGCAACGCCGATAGGTCTCCCGCGCCCTGTGCGGCGGACTACTGCATCAACAGCATGGCTGATCTGGTCGCTCAGCATCAGCTGTCCTTACGACGCTGATTTTGTTAGAAGATTGTCTTACAAACGGCAGGCAAGAGGTATGCGATGGAAGGTTTAGCGAAACTGGACCGGATCGACATCAGCATTTTGGTAGAGCTTCAAAAAGATGGCCGCATGACCAACGTCAGCCTGGCCGATGCCGTGGGCTTGTCCGCCAGCCCGTGCCTGCAGCGGGTCAAGCGACTGGAGTCGTTGGGGTACATTTCCAGCTACAAGGCCCATCTGAACCTGGCCAAGATTACCGACTCGGTGACGGTCTTCACCGAAGTCACCCTGAGCGACCACAAGCGTGAGGACTTCGCCAAGTTCGAATCCAACATCCGCCTGGTGGATGAAGTACTCGAATGCCACCTCATCAGCGGCGGCTACGACTACCTAGTGCGCTTCATGACCCGCAGCATCCAGGACTATCAGGACGTGATGGAAAGCCTGCTGGACAAGAACATCGGCATCTCCAAGTACTTCAGCTACATCGTCATCAAGTCGCCGGTGCGCAAGGATGAGATTCCATTGCGCAAGTTGTTGCGGCATTGAGTTCGGGAACCATCCTAAAACAACTGCGGGAGCGAGCTTGCTCGCGAAGGCTTCGGCAGATTCGGCATTGAGGCAAGCTGATCCACCGCCATCGCGAGCAAGCTCGCTCCCACAAGGGATCTGGGCTTTTATTCCTTGAGGAAGGTCAGCAGATCCTGATTGAGACGATCCTTGTGCGTCTCGGTCAAGCCGTGCGGCGCGCCAGGGTAGACGATCAGTCGAGCGCCCTTGATCAGCGCCGCCGAGGCCCGGCCTGAAGCGTCGATAGGCACGATCTGGTCGTCATCGCCATGGATCACCAGCGTCGGCACATCGAATTTCTTCAAATCGCCGCGCAAGTCGGTAGCCGAGAATGCCGCGATCGAGTCATAGGTATTCTTGCTGCCACCCTGCATGCCTTGCACCCAGAACGACTGGATCAACCCCTGGGATGGCTTGGCGCCCTTGCGGTTGTAGCCGTAGAACGGGCCCGAGGCAATGTCCAGGTACAGCTGCGAGCGGTTCTCCAGGGATGCCTTGCGCAGGCCATCGAACACCTCGATAGGCAAGCCACCGGGGTTGGTGTCTGTCTTGAGCATCAACGGCGGGACAGAGGACACCAGCACGGCCTTCTTCACTCGAGCGGTGCCGTGACGGCCGATGTAGCGAGCCACTTCACCGCCCCCTGTCGAGAAGCCCACCAAGGTGACGTCCTTCAGGTCCAGCGCTTCAATCACCGCCGCCAGGTCATCGGCATAGTGATCCATGTCGTTGCCTTCCCAAGGCTGGCTGGAGCGACCGTGGCCGCGACGGTCATGAGCCACCACGCGATAACCCTTCGAGGCGAGGAACATCATCTGGCCTTCCCAGCTGTCGGAGTCCAGTGGCCAGCCGTGGCTGAAGGTCACGACCTGACCATCGCGCGGGCCCCAGTCCTTGTAATACAGCTGGACGCCATCCTTGGTGGTGATGTAACTGGCGGACTGAACCACGCTGCCGACAGCAGACGCGCTGGCAGCGGACTGGACAGGTGACGCGGCTTCGGCGCTGAGGGTGGCCAATGCCAGGGTGGCGACAGCGAGGGTGCGGTTGAATGTGTTCATCGTTTCTCTCTCCATAAGGTCAGTTTGATCTGCGGCGATCGTCGTCGATCGCGTTGGTGGGCAGATTAGAGAGAGAGGCCGAGGACGAGAACGGCGCCGGTATCGATAGCAACTATGGGAAAATCGGATAGCTGCGTTTCGCTTCGGTTGCGTGTGAATGGTCGGCGCGGGTTATGGTGACCTTGTGGCGAGGGGATTTATCCCCGCTGGGTTGCGCAGCAACCCCAAAATTTAAGGGGACTGCTACGCAGCCCAACGGGGATAAATCCCCTCGCCACAATTGCCTGCTCTGTACAGATTCACACGGATGAAAGCGGCAGTGTCTTCAGGCCATTTGGCGTTTGAATATGTGCAACCAGGGAGGGAGCCGAAGACGCTTGCCGTGCATGAAGATGAACCGGGCCAGAAAAGTTCATGGCCGTCAGGATCGCGCTGACTTTTTCCGGATCCGTATGGAAGATCTCCAGCGTCAATAGCGCGCACCCCTTGTCCTGGAGCATGTCCGCAGGATGAGGCCCAGGCGCCCATTGAATGAGGGTGGGGACTGATCCAGCCATGGGAAGGCTTCCATCAGCCGGTATGGTGATTTGCCAATTCAGTGCTCCTCTCGTCATGGGTTCGACATCTCCGACAAGGCCAGGGCAGGCATCACGAGCCGTATGGATATCATCGGTGCGTGCTACCCAGGTCGCCAGGCGTGCCGGCGAATCGGGAGCCAATTGATCGAGGCCGAACCAGCGTGCCCGGTGCGGACGTAGGGCGGACGGGTCCACGGCAATCACTTCGAGGTAGACCCCGGGGCCAAGGTGCAGCAGCCTGTTATGGGTGCCCATGCGTGAGTGGACGCCACCCGGCTGAAGGTCGACGCCCAGCGCGTCAGTCACGAACGCGCAGCCGGTATCGAGGTCCGTTGCCACGATGACAAGGTGATCAAGGGTGGTTTTCATGTGTTCATCCATCCGTGGGTTGGGAAGTGTCTGTCGCCATCAACCAAAAGAAGGCATCGGCCCCAGCGAGTGCAAGATCCACATGACCGCCGCCACTGCTGCCAGCGCGGCGACCACAATGCCGATCAGCACCCATTTCAGGATTTTCTGCCCTTTCGACGGCTGGGACCTTGGCCCGTGTGCCTCGACCATGTGCCGAATTTCTCCGGCGCATCGCGGGCAAACAGCGGTGTCGTAAGGGAGGAGGGACCCGCATTGATCACAGTTTGTCATGTCGTCACTTCGAGGCTCAAAGGAGGGGGGGCCCTTTATGGGCTCGTAAAAGCGGACCGAACATGTGTGGCGTCAGTCGCTTAATATTTGTAGACGATGCCCAGCCTGCCCATGATCTCCAAGGCATTGGTCAGGCCCAGGCCGTTCATGGGCAGGCAGGCGAAGGCCTGGTATTCATCGAAGTGCGTGCCGATGGCCAACAACTTCAAGTCATGGGCCTCCAGCTGGGCGTTGAAATACTGCAGGAGCGCACGCTCCCAATCGTTGGCGCGGTTGATGGCATCGATGGCGTTACGCTCGGGCACAGGGATTTCAATGCCCAACTGTCGCAGCGGGGCGAGGGCATTGACGGCATCGATCCCGCAGGACGACCACTCCTTCCATTCGAACCCGGCCAACTGATTGGTCTCGGTGAGTGCTGACTCGACCTGCGTCCAAGCCCAATCCCACTGCCCGGTAGGCGCCGGGATGTTCTGAATGAGCGCCTGCGCGCGCGCCTCGTCGAACAGGCAATCAAACAGATCGGCCAGGGTATCGGCCAAATCGGGCTGCGGCCCGTGTCCCTGGGTGTCCAGGTCGTGGCTCAAGCGCTGCCATAGACTGCTCAGTTCGGCCCAGTCCTCGTCGTCCATGTCGTCATCGATCACCTGGGCCTTATGGCCGCGCAGGTAGTTATCCAGCCGTGTCTTGCGCACGCGTACGCTGCCCTCGGCGAGATCGACCTCATAGCTGCGGTAATCCAGGTAGTTGGTCTGGAAAACGATGCGGTCAGCAAACACCTCATGGGCGAGGCTTTCCTCAGCGTCGAAATACGCCGCGCCTTCGCAGTTGCCATGGGCGGTGATGATGCGTTGAAACGACAGTGGGTCGATCGGATTCATGTGGGCGGGTCACAGGGAGAAGGGCGAAACGGAAGCGCGGCGTACGCTGTCCGATATCCGGATCGCGCTGATCGTACACCAAGGCCTGGAGATTGCTAAGGGGCGGAATGTGGGCTACGTCAACTGGCGGGCGCGTGTTTGGGTCTATGCTTACCTTGCCCCCTTGAACCAAGCCCGTCCATGCACAAACACCGAACAATCCGCCGGGAGAACATGTGAGACATTCGACACCGGTTGCAGCGCTGATCTGCCTATTGCTCGGCACGGTTGATGCCAGGGCCGAGGAGTATCAAGTCATCACCGAAGAGTGGGCACCGTACAACTATCAGGAAAACAATCAGCTCACCGGCATGACCACCGAGATCGTCCGGGCCATCATGGCGCTCACCGGGAATGACTTCGAGGTGCTGTTGCAGCCGAGTATGCGAGCCACCCAGGTACTGAAGACGCGACCCAAGACCATCATGTACTCCCTGTTCCGCACACCGGAGCGCGAGCCGTTGTACAAATGGGTCGGACCGATCGTGGAGGAGTCCATCCACCCCTATCAACTGGCCAGTACGCCGCCGGTCAACTCCCTGGAACAACTGCTGCATGCCCCGCAGATCACCACCCGTCACGCCGGCCTGGTGCCGCAGATGTTGCAGTCGCTGGGCTTCAACAACCTGGATAAAAGCGCCACCGAGAGCAAGTTGCTTTACCGCATGCTGCTTGCCGGGCGCACCGGCATCATCATCGGTGACACCGATGCGGGCGTGGCTTATTACAGCCGTCAGTTGAACATCGCGCCGGGCACCTTGCGACGGATCCCTATCGAACTGTATCGCTCATCGCTGTACATCGCCTTCAGCCCTGACAGTGAGGATGAAGTGGTGGCGGCGTGGGCCAGTGCGTTGGAGAAGTTGCGGCGTTCCGGGGAGTTGGAGCGGATTCAGCGGCGGTATGAGGGGGCGGTGGGGCAATGAGCGCGCGGAACCGGCGAAAGCCGGCCCCGCAGACCTGCACTCACTTCACGCTCTGCACATGCATGTCGATGGATATCGAGTCATTTTTGTCAGTACTGGCGTGATAGAAGAACCCATAGTCAACCAAGTAGTAATAGTGCGTCAGCGGCACGACTGTTGAGCTTGGGCGCTGTTCACGGCAGCTCAACGCCTTGGCGTTACCGCTCAAGGCTGGGTTCAGTCGTTTGGCTGGCCCTTCACTGTCGACGGTACAGTCGAAGGTTTTCGGTTCCTTGCCCACGGTGCCGATCAGATTGCTGGTGAGGCTGCCCTGGCGGGTAAAGCCCAGCTGACTGCCCACAGGCATACGCTGCCAATCGCCACGGAAACTCAGGCTGTTGACCACCTCGGTGTTCTCGGAACGCGTGGCCTGCTCTGTGCCCGATAGCCTGATCAGGCCGCGCCAGTTGATCTGGCGGCCATTGAGGTTTTCGCTTTTGTGAACGATGCTGAGCTGCCGGGTCACAGGGTCAGTGGACAGGAAGTACTCAGTACGCTCCGGCCAACTTTCTTGGGCATGACTGGCGGTGCCTGCCAACTCAATATAAGTCAGCGTCTTGACCGGGGCCGGCATGTGAAGTTGCTCAATGCTCCTCAATACACCTGGGTTGATGTCGGGCAGAGCATCCGCCGCGATCGGTGCTTTGGTACGAGACTTGAACGTCGGCAGAGTGGCAATGGTCGTAGGCGCGTTGCACACGAGTTCAAAAACCTTCAACTGATCCTGATCGGCCGCTGTCATCGCCTTGGCCTCGGGAAACATTTCGATTTTCCCGTCAGTGACCTCGTTATTGGCATTGAGGTAATAACGGGCCAACAGCGTGACCTTTCGCGCTGCGCAGTCCAGCGTGTACTGCTCGCGGGTCTGCGTGAAAGGAGACCTACTCAGCGGGTTCAGGCGGGTCTGCGGCTCGTCGTAGGCCATCCAGAACTGCACCTGTTTACCGTTTTTGCGCACGCTGCTGTTATCCAGCAACAGCCACCGTTCAGCGTCCCCCTTCATCACCTGGCGCCAATCCGGAGCGGGGAGGTTTTTACACGCCTGGGTGAACTCCCGGTTGTTCATCAGCGTGGCGTGATAACGCTCGGGCAACGCTGTTGGCGGGGCATAGTGGCCGCTATTGTTGGCGTAGGAGCGGCGGAGCATGAACGAGTAAACCTGGTTGACCTGAGGTCTGGAGCAGGCCGCCGAAAACTGAACCGTTTGCCAGAAGGGTATGTTCGGTTCGCGGGGGGCGAACACCTGGAAGTTTATGACGTCGCCTTCGCGCATCAGGCTATTGGGCGTCAACGGCTGAGCGAGCAGGGTGGCTTGCTTATCGGCTGGTGGCTGTTGGCTGGCGCAGGCGGTTAGCAGCACTGAGGCGATGAGAAGGGTAGGGCGTTGCACAGATGTCTCCGGTAAGTCCATTGAGGGAGGCGGGGTGGGGCGATGTCTTGGGGCTGGGGGCTTAGGATAGAGGGAGTGATTAGCTGATGCGAGCCCTGGCCAGCAATCAGGCCGGCCAGTGTCGGTGAAGCGACGACTACCGGCCTGTGGCACTGCATCGAGCAACAACACGGGTCGGGGCTTGACGGAACGTCCAATGGGTAACTGGTTTACCTACGGGCTCCAGGCCAAAGGTATAACACGGACCCATTCATGTATGAGTTTTATCCTCTACCGTCTTCAAGTAGGCCGCAGGTACCGACTCCACAAGCCAAACGCCATTGTCCGCCTGAAAGAACCGAACCCCTGCCTGTTTCATACCCTGTACATCAACAGCGAGTAGAACAGGTTGTCCATAGCGCTTGCCGACGGCCATTGCCGTTTCGGGACTTTCAGTCAGATGGACATGGTGCCGACTGCCTGGGATCAAGCCCTGCACCTCGATGGAGGCCATGAAGCGGCTGGCGGTTCCATGATAGAGCTGGGCAGGTGGTGTTTTTTCGACGTGTTGCACCTGGACCTGCCCGGTGCTGTGACCTTGTGCGGCTCGAATGCGTTGGCCATCTTCAGAGAGCGTGAAACGCTTCTTTTCGTTGGTCTCGACCACCTCGTGCAGCATCTGGTAGTCGAAGGTATGGCCATGTTGGTGGGCGTTCGAAATCAGATTATCAATGTCGGCCCAACCGTCGCGGTCCAGGACTAGCCCCATGGATTCGGGGGCGTGGCGTAGTACGTAGCTGAGGAGCTTGCTGATGTCGTCGCGTTGTTTCTTGTTCAAGGAAAGGTCCGTTTTCATTAGCTGATTGCAAATAGTACTGTGCTTGGTTGTATGGCGGCACTCAAACGAACGTTGCCCGGAGGCCGAAGCGGGCTCATTCTGAGTGATGTTGAGTTGATATCACTCAGTTGAGTTGGTACTATCCGCGGCGGAGTAGTTGAGCATCGGTAAGCTCACCCGCCCTTTACTTAAGCTTCGGCTTTACATTATCCGCGGGGGAGAAGAAGTTTTCTCCATGCCGGTTCGAATCCGGCCTACTTCACGTTAAGCAGCAATATGACGAGCACTATAATTTTACGTACGCGAGCTTTGAAGCTGTTCCGTACCAAGCTTGGCAATCCGGTGCGAAACCTGAACAGTGTCGTGATTGGTTTATGCGGGGTCGGTGCAGGAATAGCGTTGAAACCCAAGGATCTTGCTGTTAGCTGGGCTCCTGGTGATCTCATCCAGGCTGAGCGTGAGGCAAGAGGGTTTGCAATAAAGTCTTTGATGGTAACGGCCTGTGATGCCTTGGATCATTACCTTGAAGACTTAGGCGTTGGTCCGAGCCCATTGGCTGATATGACCTTACGTTCAGTGCTGAGAAAAGAGCCTCAGATTACCCAAAGGGGCCAGGCGCTCACGCCAAGCGGCATATCAATGCTCGAGACGCGACTGAATGAAGTCATCGATCGCCCATCCGAGATCAAATCTGTCCTGCGTGATTTTTCGGAAAAGTTCTGTGGCAAACAAAAAACGCTATCGTTGAATGCTCGTTGTGGTGGGCTTTTTTCCCACGCTCAAACCTTGAACGGACCTGCCATTTCCGCCATTCCTCTAAGACCGTCCTATCACTCGGCTGTGGTCCTATTGGTTGCATGGCGCAATGTACTCGTACACGACATGGATACGGATCCGCTAGATCCCAAGGTCGTTTCGGACTTGATCGCGGATAAGGAGTATCTGGCTGCCGAGCATGCCGGTATAGACTTCGAAAAAACCCTTGAGCGATACAGTTCTAAGAGCGAGCCATCTCTTAAGGATATTTCTACACTCGTCTCCATACTCATGCGGTATCTAGCCGCAATTGATGCTCGGCTAATCGCATCCTGTGATCTTAGTAGATTTGTTCAAGAGGCCGTTTGCGAGGAGCTGAACTTGCGTGGTGCGCCAGAAGATACCCTGCGGAAGTGGGCAGGCAAGAGCTATCCTGAGCGTATTTCAAAGGCGCTTAAAATGGTCGGTAACCATGGCTTCGTTTCCACAACTTTTGACAGAAAGAAAAAAAGCTATCCTGGACGCGTGATCGCGAAGCAGGACATGAGTTTTCTTGATGCTAAGAATTTCAAGGAACTTTCAAGCTTGGTTTTTCCAGATATTTGTAAAAGGTAACTAGATCACGCCAAAATCGCAGAGTCGGGTCAGGCCACGGCTGTCAAGTTATAGTCTGATCCGGATTTCTGCTGAGGTATAGGTCTCTGGCATGCTACAGGTCAGTTCAATTCCGGATATATAGGCAGTGACAGAATCAGGCGCCTGATGAAGCCAATCGCGGCAGACGTTCTACCGCTCTTGATAGTACTGCGCTCTACGCCTGGCTTCTTCTCGCTCCATTTCTTCATAATGCTTGCGTTCTTCCCGCTCCCTCGCTTGATGGCGCTCGCGGTGTTTCCTGTCTGCTGCTCTATCCATTTCGCGCTGGTGTTCCCAGTGGCGCCTGTTTGCCTCTCGATAGTCCTGGTTCCGATCACCGGCAAATGCGCCCGCTGAGGTGAAGCCAATCCAGGTGAGTACAAAAATGGCAGCCATTTTCATGTGATTGTCTCTCTAGCGCAGAGGTAGGCAGGTGGTGCCATTTGCGGCTTCCGGTAGACCATAAGGATGGTCGCAAGTGCACTGCTTTGGGTTGAAAGGGGGCGCTCCAAGTTACGTCCCCTTTTTCTGCTTTCTAGAAACTGTACTTGGCGGTCAACATCATGTTGCGAGGATTGCCGTAGGAATCACCGCCGTAGCTCACGGAGTTGGCGATGGTCGAGTAGTACTTGCGGTCGAAGATGTTGTTGGCGTTAACCTGCAAGTCCAGGTTCTGGCTGACCCGGTAGCCGGCCATCACATCGGTGATCGCGTAGCTGCCTTGTTCGAGGCGGTATGTGCTGCCATCAGCCAGCGAGATGTCGTTGTACATACGGCTCTGCCAGGAGACGTTGCCGCCCACGCGCAGTTTTTCCAGCGGGCCCTGGAAGTGGTAGCTGGTGGTCAGCTTGAACAGATGCTCCGGCGTGTCGGTGTCGAACTGCTTGTTTACGTTCTGCGGGTTCGCGGCATCCTTGATGGTGTGTGTGCGCGCGTAGGTGTAGCCACCGCCGACTTGCCAGTTTTCGGTCAAGGCGCCTTGCAGTTCGAAGTCGATACCCTGGCTGCGAATCTCGCCGGAGGCTTCGTAGCAGGTTGCCTGTGGGCAGTTTGCGGTAAACAGCTGCACGGCGCGGTTTTCCTGGTCGACGCGGAACAGCGCCACGCTCGCATTCAGCGCGCCATCAAAATATTCGCCCTTGATGCCGACCTCGTAGTTTTTGCCGGCGATCGGCTTGACCGGGCTACCGGAAGTATCCTTGGAACTCTGCGGCGTGAAGATATCGCTGTAGCTGACGTAGACCGAATGATGTTCGTCCAGGTCGTAGATCAAGCCGGCGTAACGGGTGAGGTTACGGGTTACCTTGTAGTCGCCGTCGCCATCCCGGTTATCGTAGTCGTACCAGTCCAGGCGCCCGCCGAGAATCAGCTTCAACGGGTCCGCCAGGCTCAGGCGTGTGGTGAGGTAGACGCCGTCCTGAGTGGTCACTTCGCGCTGGTTGCTGGTGTGGACGAAGTCCGGTTTACCCGCATTGAGCGGCCAGTTGGTGTCGTACGGGCTGTAGTTGTGGGTGGTCATGTCGTAGATGCGCTTGCTGGCGCCCACCACCAGTTCATGGGTACGCCCGAACGCTGCGAAGGGCCCACTGGCAAAGGCGTCTATGCCGGCCTGGTTTTCATCGAAGTCGGCCTGGTAAACCGTGCGGGCCAGTGTGTTGTTGACCCAGCGCGATTGGTAAGAGCCGGAGAATAACGCGTTCTGTTCGGCGTAGTTGGCGTTGACCTGAAGGTTCCAGTCGTTGGCCAGGCGATGACGGACTTCGGCGAATACGGTGTTGATCTCCTGATCCTTGTTCTCCCAATCCGTGCCCGGATTGTAGGAACGTGGCAGATCCAGATGATGGCCGTCCTGGCCGATCATCGAAGAGCCCCAGAAGTAATTGGTCTTGTCCTTCTGGTGGGAAAAACCCAGGGTCAGGGTGGTGTCTTCGCTCAAGTCCGCTTCGGTGACCGCATAGAACAGGCCATGATCTTCTTCGACATTGTCGATGAAGCTGTTGGCGTCCTGATAAGAGGTCACGACCCGGCCGCGCAGCGTGCCGCTGTCGTTGAGCGGGCTGGAGGCATCGACCTCGCCACGGTAGTCGTCCCAACTGCCGGCGGCACCGGTCAGGGTGACTTTTTGCTCGGCCAATGGCCGCTTGCGAATCAGGTTGATGGCGGCCGAAGGGTTGCCTGCACCCGTCACCAGGCCGGTGGCACCGCGCACCACCTCGACCCGATCGAACATGGCCAGGTTAGGCTGGGCGCCAACGTTAACGCCGTTGTAGCCACTCGGGATGCCGTCATACATCAAGTTGTCGATTTCAAAACCGCGCGCCTTGTAGGTCTGCCGACCAGGACCAGAGGAAAAGTCCAGGAACAAACCGGGCGTCGCCTTGACCACGTCGTTGATGTCGGTCATCACCTGGTCATCCATGCGCTGGCGCGTAATGACGGTGACGGCCTGTGGGGTTTCACGCATCGTCAGCGGGAGTTTGGTCGCGGTCGACATCGCGCCAGTGGTGTAGGACTCGGTGCCTTCCGTGGTATTCCCCAGTTGGCCACTGCCGGAGACCTCGGTTGCGTCTAGTTCCAGGGTGGCGGGTGGGGTGATGGTGTTGTCATCGGCGTAGGCGGGGGCCATGGAGATCATGCAGATAGCCATGGCCAGAAGATTGCGGGCAGGAGTGAAGTGACGCGGCGGGGTGGTGCGAGTCGACATGAATGGATCCTTGGATGCTAATGCTTGTGAGAGTAATTCGCATTAATTGTCGCAGGATTCATCTGAGCGATAAAGTTTGTTGCGGTTGGAGGAGGCGATGCGCAGTGGGGGGACAATCTGCACGTTGATCTTCATTCACCTTGGGCAGTCAAGGCGCCAGAGGCATGCACCATGTTTGCCCCTTAAGCCTTTTCTACGATGCGCAGGATGCACCGCCACCGAGTACAGCCATCCTCGATGGCCGTCGTACCCAGCCAGAACGGTGCCAAGAACTTCATTTCCGGCTACATCGTGATATCGGAGGTTATTGCTCTAGGTGGAGACTCTGCATCTAGATATTGAGAGCTTCAGTTCGTTGGGGTTAGGGCGAGAGGAGCCCTCACGGCAATAGAGTCATCAGAGAGAGGAGTTCGGAGAAAAAGCGACGAAAATCAGTAGGGAGGTAATAATGTGTAAAACCAGTATCGCTTGAAAAATCACACAATTGCATAGTTGGAGAAAGTGAAAACTTCGAGGCTTTACATTTTTAAGCGGGCGCTTTGACGTGGTGATGGCTATGGGCTACCCTGAGTCTGGTGCGAACTTAGGAGAACAACGGAATGTCCAGAAGTCATTTCATGGAGTATAGGGCTTTAACTGTAGTTGCTGTAATCGTAATTCCGGGGTGCTCTAATAATCCAATTCCGCTGAAGGAACCGTCGGAGTACTCCGTGGTTGTTGCAGGAGACGGCTCCTCCAGTGAGGTAAAAAATAACCCTGATAAAACTATCGGTGGGCTAGATCCCGCTGAAAATTACGGTGATTTGATTAGATCTTTAAAGCTGTATGAACAATCGTTTAAGAAGACAGCAATCGAATATAGAACGAAATCTTATACATCCAGCGACGGGACTGCTTTAGGTGCCGTTGTGGGCGTGGTTGGCGGTTTTTTTGAGAAAAGTGGAGCGATCTACGGAGGTGCTGGTCTGGCGGCTGCATCGTCTATTTATTCACAAAGATATCAATTTGATGTTCAGGCGCATAACTATCGTCAGGCCTATGACTCAATTAGATGTCTGAGAAATAGAATTACCCCTTACAGGGCGATAACTTTGGCGGAGATTACGGAAGTAAACGAAAAAATAAATAAAACTGTGGACAAGCTTTTTGATGCTCAGTGGAGCCTTGAACTCATGGCTCCCGATGTTGATGCGCTCAAGCTGGCATTTGAAAGGGGCCAGACAGCTGCCGGTAATAAGCGCGCGGCTGAAGTTGAGCTGGCTCTAGCTGAAGATGAAGTGCAGAGGTTGACGGATGAGATACAAATGAGTCAGGGTGAGTTTGAATCTCTAAATAGACAAATAGTAGCTACGGACGATGAGGGGCAGAAAGACTTAACGAGAAGTCGTGCGGATCTGCTGAAGGAGAAAATCGATACGTTGAATGAAGATAAGCGGACGGCGTTAGACAGAGTGATTAGTGCGCGACAGGCAGTTCCCGCTGCTGAAAAAAATGAACTGATGGCGAAGTTGGACGAGTGTGTCGAGTCAGCGTAATTTTAGAAGCTGCTCAGGGGGGCGGGTTACTTGATTTGTAATCTTCAAGTATTGGCGTGGGGGGGCTGCTGCATCACGCTGCGATTATCGATGCCCAGATTGTTAATGATGAATCATGCGATCGCCGTAATCGTAGCCATTCAGCATTTAGTATCCAACCCCAAGAAGCTCTCCTCGATGTACTGAAGGCTGGGGTAACCAATTTTCACGGAGGAAACATGCTTATCGTTCGATACCTCACCTTTCTTGGACTAGCTCTACTGTTCTCTGGGTGCACGCCCAATACCCCTTACAGAACCCTACGGGACGCTCCTCCCGACCCAACCGGTGTGATCCACTATGAGAAAGGGAGAACGATTCCCGCACTTAAGCTTGCCCCTTCGATGGAATGCACGGGGGGGGATCGGTGCGTCAACTTTGTTGAGTTCGATGAGTTTGGGAACGCGGAAAGTCGCAACCAATTCAACGCTGGGCTTACGGCGGCAAAAGCTGTTGCCGAGCATGGGGGGATGATGGTCGTCTACATCCACGGTTGGCATCACAATGCCAAGATTGACGATTCCGACATAACGAACTTCCGCAACCTGGTCAAAGAGGTTAAGCAGGGCAAGCCAGCTGTCGGTATCTACGTTGGCTGGCGTGGGGAGTCGATCAACTCAGATTCGGTACTAGGCTATGGCCCCAGCTATCTGGGTACTTTCTGGGATCGCAAAAACACAGCTCACACCATCGGCAACGCTGGTGGAGTGACGGAGCTGTTACGCACCCTCTCCGATATTCGTAGTCGAAACCCGACATCGCGGCTCCTAGTAATAGGGCATAGCTTCGGTGGGGCCATCCTCTATTCCGCTCTGTCGGATGGCATTGCCGAACAGATTCGTCGGGACTGCCAGCGGAGCAAGCAGTACACACCAATTGCTGACCTCGTGGTGCTGATAAACCCGGCCTTCGAAGCCATGCGGTTGCGACCGATCTATAGTTATGCGCGGAACTTCGAATACCCTGATGAGCAGAAGCCGCGGCTAATGATCATTACCTCCAAAGCTGATTCCGCTACAGGCTTCTTTTTTAAGATAGGCCGCCATCTAGGGACCATTTTTCAAGGATATCCAGATGGCGCCTACAAGGAACAGGATGTCACCGCGATAGGGCACTACACTCCATACATTACGCATCAACTGAAGACGGTCAGCAGTTGTTCAGATCGAGCAACCACCTTCTCCTTTGCAGGCAATGGGAGGCCGCTGAGCATGTGCATCGACGGCAAGCTGGAGCTTACCCGGTGTGATAGTAGCGCCGATTGCGCAGAGGTAGCTGACGGGCATTTCATAGACCGTGGAGAGGCCGGCACGCACATTCCCCACCGATTTCCTATTTACAATATTCGCGCCACGAGGGGTGTTATTCCTAGTCATGTCGACATCTGGGAGAAACCAATGCAATCGCTACTGCATACGCTTCTGGAAGAGGTCCAGCACTCTGAGACGATGCCCCTGGCCCCGACGGATTGTGGAATCCCTGCCGGGCAGATAGCGCCGCCTATTTGAAGCTGCCGCCAGCGCAAATGTTTGCGTTCTACACCCATAAGTCAGCCACTCCGATCAACTGAAAGACCTCCTCTGCCGGGGGCTCGGCGAAAGTGATGTCCAAGTCACGGTAACCGGAGTGGTCCCCGACCAAGCTCAACTCGAATCGAGCCCCAGAGGCGTCGGCTTCGTAGCTCTTCAAGTAAGTCAGGTTCTTGGTTTCATTGAAAACCACGTCCAGCGTGCCGTTGTAACCGTTTCCCAGCCGGGTAAAGCCCAAGGCGGACAAATCGATCGTGTCTTCACCCGCGGTATAGTCAACCAGGCGATCAGTGTGGTTTTCGGTGGCGGTACGGTAGCTGTCGCTCAGTACGTCGAAGCGGAACACATCGTTGTTGCCGCCACCCGTCAATAGGTCCCGGCCCTCTGCGCCAACCAATACATCATTGCCTAGCGCTCCATGAAGGCGATCATCGCCCGCGAATCCTTCGATGATTTCGCCGCGAGCGTTGCCTTGTAAACGATCGGCCTCTTCGGTGCCCATCAGCCTGGCTGGCTGGAACAGGAGGTTGGTTTCATTCAGCGCTTGGCTCCAGTCACCGTCGAAGACCACTTCGAAGCGTTCCCCATCCGCGTTGGCATCGAAACTCTTGAGGTAGGTCCGCGTCCCGCTTTCATTGACTCGAATCGCCAGCGTTCCGTCATGTCCATTGCCCAGCCCGAGGAAGCCCAGGGAGGCGAGGTCGATCGTATCGGTGCTGGGGTCGAAGTCGGTGATGCGGTCGCTATGGGCCGCGGTTGCGGTTCGGTAACTGTCTGTGACTGACTGGTAGCGGAACGTATCGGCCCCGGCACCGCCCGTCAGCAGGTCGCGACCTTGCTGGCCATCGAGCAGATCGTTGCCGGCCCCGCCGAAGATCGCATCGTCGAACGAGGCGGTGCCGAGCAAGAAGTCATCATCGCGGCCACCGTCAAGGTGGTAATAGCCGTCGTCGGGATTGCCAAAGCTGTGGTCCAGGCTGCCGTCGGGGTTCAACTGGACCAGGGCGGCCAGATAGCCGTCCGCGCTTGTACCTTGGCTTCCGCCAATCAACAGCTTGCCGTCGGCCAGTACGACCATGTCGGCTACGGCGAAAGGCGCGCTTTGCGAGCCCCAACTTACCCGACCCTGATTACCGAAATCGGTGTCGAGCGAGCCATCGGCGTTGAGCCGGATGACGGTCGCCACGCCGCCCGAGGCGCCCGCCAGGAGAATTTTGCCGTCATCCTGGAGGACGAGGGCGTCTGCGTGAACATCCAGGGCCAGGCTGCCGCCGTTGGCAAAGCTGCTGTCCAGGGTACCGTCCTGGTTGAGGCGGGTCAGGGTATCTTGCCCCGTGACCAATACCTTCCCGTCTCCCTGCAGCGAAACGTCGATCGTGCGGCTGGGTTGAATGCCGACGGACGCTGGCAGGTGCAGGATCCCGGCCTCTGCGAAAGACGAGACCAAGGCCCCCGTCGCGTCGAAGCGGGCGATATAGATCTCCCCAGAGGGATACGCGGCGCTGGCGAAAAAACTGCCGTCGCGTTGCACGGAGAACGACGCTTGCTGGCCTAGAGAGTCATTCCAGTAGAAAGGCACTGTCGCGGTGCCGCCATTCCCGAAACTCGTATCGAGGCTGCCGTCAGCCAAGGTACGGCTTACGCCCGACACCCAGGTGTCGCCTACTTTCACGTATTGCGCCACCAGGTAACCCCCTCCCGGCTGCACCGCGGCATTACCGCCGTCCTCGATATCGAGCGCCACAGGCAGGAGGGATTTACCGTCGCCACTGAAGTGGCGGTCCAGGCTACCGTTGGCATTGAACCGGACCAGGCTGCCGGTGAAGCCTGAATCCTCTTCGCCGCCGAGTCCCAGGCGACTATAGGCGCCAAGCCAGATAGCACCGTCCGGATCGACCGTGATACCGCCGATTTTGTCCGAGCCCCACAAGGACGTGGCGACCATGCCTGTTTTCCCCACGGCTGAAGCGGCGGGCGAAATGCTCTGATTCATGTCCATGCCTCCGATAGCTATTGCGTCGCCAAAAACAATAGACAGGGTTCAGTCTGGTTGCCAGCAGCGGCGACGATAGGGTCGTTCCAGGGATGGCCATACTGGAAAAGGAGGACGAAATGCCGCAGGCCTGTCAGTAATTGAAAGTCATTATCATCTGATATATTCTCGCGACTCCTCCTCGCTTGAGTCGCTTGCGTGTCCAGGCCATCCGATCCTCATTCCACCGACGGCCAGTTCGAGAGCCATTCGAGCGAGCTGCTGCACTTCCTCACACGGCAGGTGAAGTGCGCAGAACTGGCGGCCGACCTGCGCCAGGAGACTTGGCTGCGCTTTCGCAGGCGCGAATCCGGGCAGGAGATCGGCAACCTTCGTGCGTTCCTCTATCGCATCGCGCGCAACCTGATCATCGACTACCGCCGCCAGCAAAAATCCCGCCCCGTCGAGGAGGAGCTATCCATCGAATTGGTCAGTGCCCAGCCGGGTCCGGAGCGAGCGGCAAGCGACACCCAGCGCCTGGAGCGACTGCAGCGCGTGGTCGAGGGTTTGCCCCCGCACCTGCGCCAGGCGTTGTTGTGGAATCGCCTGGACGGGCTGACCCAGCGTGAGATCGGCGAGCGCCTGGGTGTCTCGGAAAGCATGGCCGGACGCTATATCCTGAAGGCCCTCGAACACTGCCAGCAGCAGATGGACCCGCAGCCGTGAATCATCCTTCGCTTCTCGACCAGGCCCGACAATGGCAGGTGCTGCTGCATTCTGGCCGCGCCACCGCTGCCGATCGCGATGCCGCGCAGGCCTGGCGCCAGGCGGCGCCCGAGCACGAGCAGGCGTTGCGTGAGGTGGAAGGGCTGTGGTCGTTGCTCGGCCAGATAGAACGTCCGGCCGAGCAGCCCCAGGTACGCGTGATACGTCGCCATCGACTGTGGGCGGCCCCGCTTGCCTGCGCTGCGATGCTGTTGCTCGCCCTGTGGTTACCGCGTGGCACCTGGATTGGCCTGTATGCCGACATCAGCACCCAACCGGGGGAGGTGCGCGAGGTGCGGCTGGCCGATGGTTCGCTGCTGACCCTCAACGGCGATTCGGCGCTGGACTGGCAGTTTGTCGACGGTCGCCGCGAGGTCAGGCTGTACCGCGGCGAGGCGGATTTCCAGGTCGCCCATGACCCGGCTCGACCGTTCACTGTCAGGGCCGGCGAGGCGCGCATCCGCGTCACTGGCACGCGCTTCGATGTGCGTCTGGAGGAGGGCGGTGTCGACCTTGCGGTAAGCGACGGCCGCGTGTTGGCCTCCAGCGAGGGAAGCGAACCGCTGCCCGTGGTCGGCGGGCAGCAGGTGCAGTGGCGCGGCGGGGCGCTGCAGGCGCCGCAGGCACTGGATGCGCGCCAGCGCTTGAGCTGGCAGCGCGGCAAGCTGGTGTTCCGCGACCAGCCGCTGGAGCAAGTGTTCGCCGAGCTTGAGCGCAGCCAGTCTGCGCGAGTGCTGTTTGTCGACGAAGCCGCTCGCCGGCTACAGGTGACCGGCGTGTTCGCCCTTGACGACCCACAGGCGGTGTTGAGCGCTGTGGAAACCACCTTGCCTGTGCGTCTGGTGCGCCTGCCGGGGTTGATCCTGGTCACGTCCCGCTGAGCCCCGCGCCGCGCCTGTACCTTCAAAAAAAGAAAATATTTAGGCGGCGATGGTTCAGAAATCATCGCCGCCTTCGTCTTCCGTTCCTGCAAATGCGACTTCTTCGTATTGAAAGCCAAGGACATCAGCATGCGGTCGACTTCCTTCCTCGCGGCGCTAGCCGTTCTTCCCCTGGCCATGGCCGCCGCACAGGCGCGAGCCGTCGAGCTCGACGTGCCTGCCCAGCGGCTCGACGCGGCACTCACCGATTTCGCCGAGCAGGCCAACGTGCGGTTGCTCTATGACGCTGGTCTGACTCGTGGCAGCGCCATGGTGCCGGCGCTCAAGGGCGACTATTCGGTGGTCGACGGCCTGCAGCGGTTGCTGGAGGGCAGCGGCCTGACCTTCCAGGCCGGCAACGACGGCACCATCACCCTGGTGCCGCAGCCCGAGCAGGGCGTGCTGGAGCTGGGCCCGACCACTATCAGTGGGCTCGCCGAAGACCGTGTCGACCTGCCGGCCGAGTACGCCGGCGGGGAGGCGGCGCGCGGTGCCCGCATCGGCGTGCTGGGCAACCAGGACATGCAAGATGTGCCCTTCGCTTTCTCCAGCTACACCTCCGAGCTGATCGAGAAGCGCCAGGCGCAGACCCTGGCCGATGTACTGGCCAGCGATCCGGGCGTGCGTCAGTCGTTTGGCTTTGGCAACTTCTCCCAAGTGTTCGTCGTGCGCGGGTTCCAGCTGTTCAGCGACGACATTGCCTTCAACGGCCTGTACGGCATTCTGCCGCGCCAGATCATCTCCACCGAGTCGGTCGAGCGGGTCGAGGTGTTCAAGGGGGCCAACGCCTTTGTCAATGGTGTATCGCCGTCGGGCAGCGGTGTCGGCGGGGCGATCAACGTGGTCTCCAAGCGTGCCGAGGACACCCCCACGCGCAGCGCCACCCTGGACTATGCCAGCGACAGCCGAGTGGGTGGGCACCTCGACCTGGGCCAGCGCTTCGGCGAGGACAACCGCTTCGGCGTGCGGGTGAACCTGGCCCAGCGCGAGGGCGAGACCGCGGTGGACGATGAGCACTCGCGCTTCAGCCTGGCCACCCTCGGTCTGGATTACCGCGGTGACCGTCTGCGCCTGTCCGCGGACCTCGGTTACCAGAAGCAACGGGTCAATGAGGGACGCTCGGTGGTCTACCTGACCACGACGGGGCCCACCAGCACACTCAACGGCAAGACGCCGTCGGCACCCGACGCCGACCACAACTACGCGCAACCCTGGAGCTGGTCGCAGCTCGAAGACACCTATGGCATGTTCAGCGCCGAGTACGACCTGTCGCCCACATGGACCGCCTACCTGAGCGCCGGCGGCAAATACACGCGGGAGAACGGCGTCTACGCCTCCAACTACGTCTATGGCGCGAATGGCGACGCCCGTATCGGCCGCCTCTATTCGCCGCTGGACCAGGAAACCCTCAGCGCCGTCACCGGGCTGCGCGGCGAACTCGCCACCGGGCCGGTCAGCCACCGCATCAACCTGGCCGCCAACGGTATCTGGCAGGAGAAGCGCAACGCGTTCGAGTCCACCGCGGCGGGCAGTCGCGGCTTCGGCAATCTGTATGACGGCCAGCCCGTCGCCGAGCCGCCGGCCACCAGCGTCTCCGGCGATATCCACGACCCGGACACCACCGCCAAGGTGCAGAACCGTAGCCTGGCGGTGTCCGATACCCTGGGCTTGCTCGACGACCGCGTGCTGCTGACCCTGGGTGTGCGCCGCCAATCCATCGGCGCTGATGCCTGGAGCGCGGCCAGCGGTGTCCGCACCTCCAGCTATCAGGAAAGCATCACCACGCCGGCCTATGGCCTGGTGATCAAGCCCACCGAGTTCCTGTCGCTCTATGCCAACCGCGTCGAGTCGCTGCAACAGGGCCCGACCGCGCCGGCCGCCGCGCTCAACAACGGCGAGATGTTCGCGCCCTATCGCTCCAAGCAGACCGAGGTGGGCGCCAAGCTCGATTGGGGCACCTTCGGCGGCAGCCTCAGCCTGTTCCGCATCGAGCAGCCGCAAGGCGTGCTCGGCGGCGACGGCTACTACCGGGTGGATGCCGAGCAGCGCAACCGCGGCGTGGAACTGAGCCTGTTCGGCGAACCGCTGGACGGCCTGCGCCTCCTGAGCGGCGCCACCTGGACCAAAGCCGAACTTAGCGGCACCACCGGCGGTCGCGACGATGGTAACCAGGCGGTGGGGGTGCCGAAATTCCAGTTCAATCTGGGCGCCGACTGGGATGTGCCCGGCTTGCCCGGGGTGAGCCTGAACGGCCTGCTACTGCGCACCGGCGGCCAGTTCGTTGACAGCGCCAACGAATACAGCATCCCCGCCTGGACCCGTGTCGACCTGGGCGCGCGCTATCGGACGAAAATGGATGGCCGCGGGGTGACCTTCAACGCGATGCTGGAGAATGTTGCCGATGAGAATTACTGGGCCTCGGCTAATGGTGGTTATTTGACTCAAGGTGCACCGCGTACGCTGAAGGTGTCGGCTACTGTTGATTTCTGAGGTTGCTCACGATTAAGGAGGTGCCGTTGCAAGCTGTGTGGAAACACGCTAAAGGCGATTTCGCCAGGCGCTCCGAGAGGCTGCATTTGCGGCCTCTGTTGTTATTGCTGTGATTAGGTCGATTGGAGCCTTTTGCTAGGCAGGAGTCGGCCAGAAGCCGTCGTTCAGAGTAGGGACATGACCCGCCTTCTTACTAGCGGCAAAACACTTCATAAGGTGTACTGCGCGCACCATGCGACAGACCCCCACATGCTGTGGTGCGCACAGCCCCCCTTACACGATAGCGTTTCCTCTTGAGTTTGATGCCGGCCTTCGATTAGATACCAAGCGTAAACGTTGTGACGTGAATAGCACCATCAAACACAAGGAAATAGCACTAAATGGCAAGGATAGAACCCGTTTTCGGCAGCATCAGCAGCGAAATCGAAAACCCATACCAACTGGGCGACGCCCAACTGATTGACGACGAGGTTGTCACGTTTTCAAAACCCAGGATTTTTGATTTTTCCGGGCGTATTTCTCTGGCGCGCTTCTGGCTGATTCGTGTGCCCTTGGTGCTGGTTCTTCCGTGCATTTTGCTGTCGTTCTTTATGGTGGGGTTGCGCCATCAACTGGTGGTTTTGCTGATAGTCGGTGTCACCGTTGTCGTTCCTGCCATCCTGCTCGACGTGTCTCTACTGGTACGTAGGGCACGTGATCTAGGCTGGAGTCCGATATGGGGAATTCTCTGGGTGTTCCCTGTTATCGGCTTTGTGATAACGCTTCCGCTCATCATGCTTCCGGGGCGTAAAGCGATTAATAAATACGGCCCGCCCAATCCACCTCTCTCGACGTTGGTAAAGCTACTTACCGCGCTGTTGGTGGTTCTGGTGCTTGTAACTTCAACCGTGCTAGCTGCGTATTTTCCCCAATACCACCCACAGGCACTCTACGAGTGGTTCGTTAATGCATTGGTTCAGGCATAACGTTAGCGTACGCGAAGTCCATGCTTCGCCTCATTGCGCGGCGCCAAGTGCTCAGGTGCCTTTGTAGAGAGCGCTGCGCGCACCACGCGATAGCCCTGCGTACGCCGCGGTGATGTCCAAGTAAAAAAGGGGACTGATTTATTTGCTTGAAAATAGTTTCGTTCCCTTATCGGGCCCCCTTTTGTTATTTGTATTGCCAGCACCGGGCAGGTTTGGAGGTCTTCCGATGCGCCAAGCTTGACCGCAGCTGATTTTCTCGCAGAGGATTTTGCTATAGGTTTTGATGCGGCGACCGGTGTTTTTCCAGCTTTTGGAGCCGCAGCTTTGGAAGTCACCGCTAATGTTGTAATGGAAAAAAACGGGACAAAAAAATGGGACAGGCTTATTTTTTCTGATAATAAATCTGCCCCCTTTCCCTAGACCGGCTGGAGCCAGCCAGAAACCGCCACTGCAATCGCAGCGTCCGAGCATATCTTCGTGCGGACAGCAGCGTTCCGAAAAAAGGGGCAGTCTGTTGTTTTCCAACAAGCCTGCTATCAACACGGCACAGGCTCGGCTCAGCCCCGTCAAGCTCGACGAGCACAGGTATTACACGTTCAGTTGAATGGATACCTCTTTAGCCACCTCGATGAAAACTCGCATCGCTGCGCTCTGAAAGGCATCCTTGCGCCGCATAAGGACGGCGGTGCGTTGCAAGCGCTCGGGCTCCAGTGCGATAGCCACCAGATCATCATGGGCCAACGCTATTTTGGCAGGCAACAAAGTCGATAGATTTGTCCTGCGAACAATTTCGATCACGGCGCCGAGGGCATTAGCCTCCATCTGCACCTGAGGATGAATCGCGTGTTTGCGGAAGTAGCGGTCGATTTGTTCGCGGGTTGCAAACTCTGGACTGAGCAGAATCAGGGATTCAGCATTCAGGTCCTGCAATCCAATGGACCGCTCCTCGGCCAAGCGGTGTTTGCGACTCACCACCAAAGCGAGGGTTTCGTTCAGCAAAGGGACGGCATCAATGTTCGGTGTATTTATTTCATCGAACGCGATCCCCGCGTCCAAATCTCCTGCCAAAAGCTGCTCCTCAATGCGCTCTTGGGAAATCTCCTTCAGGTTGAGAGTGATTTTAGGATGCCGGGAGTGAAATGCTTCGATCACCGGCCCCACCAGATAGGTCGTGAACGTCGGCGTCACGGCCAGGCGTAATGAGCCGCGGGTGAGGTCGCTCACATCATGGATGGCGCTTTTGGCTTCCCGCAATTGCTGATAAGCACGGCGCGCATACAGAAGATAGACGTCTCCCGCGTCAGTCAAACGGGTTGTGCGTCCTGAGCGGTCGAACAACTGGGCTCCAAGGCTTTCTTCCAACTGCCTCACCTGCTGCGAAAGGGCTGGCTGAGAGACGTGCAGCGCCGCTGCGGCCTTCGTAAAACTGAGATGTTCCGCAACCGCGAGGAAATATTGGACGTGCCGAGCAAGCATGGTTTTTGCCATAAGGTAATCTGATCCATCTCATAATAAATGAGACTTTTACCTTATGTAACGCGTTGCTTAGTCTTTGTTTCACACCCGCGACATTGAGACAGCAACCATGAAAGCGATCATCGACGGTTTTCTGAAATTCCAAAGAAACGCCTTCCCTAAGCGAGCCAAATTGTTCAAGGACCTGGCCAATCAGCAGAGCCCGAGAGCGCTGTTCATCTCCTGTTCTGATAGCCGCTTGGTGCCGGAACTAGTCACCCAGCGCGAGCCAGGCGATCTGTTTGTCATTCGAAATGCCGGCAACATCGTGCCGTCGTATGGGCCAGAGCCGGGTGGCGTTTCGGCCTCGGTTGAATACGCAGTCGCCGCACTTCAGGTCGCAGACATCGTGGTATGCGGCCACTCCGACTGCGGCGCGATGACCGCTGTGGCAACTTGCAAGTGTCTGGATCACATGCCTGCCGTCGCCGGATGGCTCCGTTACGCCGACTCGGCCAAGGTCGTTAACGAAGCCCGCAAACACCCGGATCTGCCGAGCAAAGTAGCGTCCATGGTGCGCGAAAACGTCATCGCGCAGTTGGCCAACATCCAGACACACCCATCCGTTCGCCTGGCTCTCGAAGAAGGCCGCCTGACCCTGCATGGTTGGGTCTATGACATCGAGAGCGGGCGTATCGACGCCTTCGATGGCAGTACCGGGATCTTCGTGTCCCTCGCGGAGAACTCCGAAGTTCACGCCGTTTCCCAACAAGCCAGGCACGTTGCCTGAAGCCTGTACCTGCACCCTTGCTAACCCAGGAGATACGCCATGATCCAGACTCAAGCCACACGCACCGCTCGCCAGGAGCTGACTGAAACCATCATTCTGGCTAAGGCTCGCAAAGACCTGTCCTTCGCCGAAATCGTTGACGGCACCGGCTTGTCCGAAGCCTTCGTCACTGCTGCCTTGCTCGGCCAGCATCCGCTGCCTGCCAGCGCCGCCAATGTCGTGGGCAGGAAACTCGACCTCGATGCTGATCAGATCGCCTTGCTGCAATCGATGCCAATTCGCGGCAGCTTTTTTGACGGCGTACCTTCCGATCCGACCATCTACCGTTTCTACGAGATGATCTCGGTATACGGCACCACCCTCAAAGCTCTGGTTCACGAAAAGTTCGGCGACGGCATCATCAGTGCCATCAACTTCAAGCTGGACATCAAGAAAGTCGAAGATCCGGAGGGCGGCCATCGTGCCGTGATCACCCTGGACGGCAAGTACCTGCCTACCAAGCCTTTCTGATGTAAGTCAGCCCGGCGTCTGGCGGCGACCGGGCTACACCCCAAACCTTTATTACGACTGAGCACAAATTGAGTGCTTTGGCCTTCTCACGCCCTCATTGCAGGTGATTGCTATGAGACTGTTACTCGTTTTATTCCTGGGCTGCCTTGGCTCTGTCGCCATGGCCGATGAACAGGATACTCAGGCAGCGCAAGTTAGGGTCGAGCCCTATCGTTACTCTCAGAACCTGGATATCGCGCACATTGTGGCGATGACTCCAATACCCAATATCTGCGACGTAGTGCCGGTGCGGATGACTTACGACGACTCCAAGGGCGATCGGCACATCATGGAGTGCCAGGTTATAGGTACGGGCTGTACCAATTGACTCCTCTGCCGTTGACTCACCTGGCGCTTGATCACTCGGCGCCGGGGGAGGGCGGCAAACATCCGCCGACCCCTGTGCTTTTTGAGGGCAATACCCTTCGCTACTTGCGCCTCGCGCCACGCTTGCTGCTTCTACTCGTACGGTATTCTGGAGAAAGGAACAGATTTGTTTTTCTGATAAAAAATCTGTTTCCTTTTTTGCAGGTGAATTCAAAATCGTGGCCTGTCCCCAGCCTCACCAGCTTCACGAGGGCGGCTGTCGCGAGCCGAGCCACCGGGGCGTCTCGGCCCTTCCGGCTTCATCCTTCATACCTACGGGCTTCGGCCTGCGCGCACCGCTTGCGAGGGAACGCACCACTCCTTGTTAATCTGTAACCTGCTGGCAAGGGTTAAAAACCTCGGTTACGTCGAGTGTTGTATGCCACGGAATGGCAGTGCCTGACACCATTCCGCCTACGGTTTGCTGTCGACCCGACTTGCGCACATATCCGCCATCCGCTCCAGTGAAGACTTGCTGCCCTGGCTTCGTCAGGTAATCAAAGAAACTGACTTTCACAGGCACATTCATTTGTCCACCAGGCGTAATGACGGCGAGCATGATCGCTCGGTCTTTGGTGAATACAACGAACGGTTCGACTCCAGTGCGACCACCAACTGTCTTCACGCACTGCACTTGTTCTGGGAGGATGCGTGCGGTTTCAGTGTAGGTGTGGTTGTTGTAGAGACTGAGGATCAGGCCTTTGCTGGTCAACACTCCCAGGCCTTGAGTGGCTTTGCAGCTGCCTTCGCTTCCATATGGGAACAAGCACCAGTTCGTTTCCGACACGGCTTGAATATCCGATGGTGCAATTTTCAGATCGCGCTGGATTTGGGCTTTTGATTCCGGCGTGTCATAAGGGATCATCACGCATCCCCCGACTGTCACTGCTGCGATGAGGCCTATGGCCGCAGCTACGTTTTGGATTGATGATCTGAAGGTGTTCATTGTTCGCTCTCTTTGCTGTATTGCCACCACTGGAAGGCTGTGGTGATTTTGGTAGCGAACCTTACGGCATGGGCGGCAAGCAGTCATCCTCATGCTGATAGCTGGATCGGTAGATGACTTAACTGGACGCTTACCCTACAGCCGCTTCTCCATAACGATGGTGCGCTCCGCCCCATGAAACTCCTCTCGGATTTTCTGATAACCCAACGCTGTATAAAACCTTTCAGCTGTAATCGACGAGGGCACACGTACAGCTCCAACTCCTGCGCTGGCAGCAGTTGTATGAATGACATCCATCAAATGCCGCCCGATACCGCCTTTCTGGTGAGCCGGGTCAACGAAAACACTTCTGACCACATCACCGTCGAGACCGGCAGTGCCAATAATGTTTTCGCCCAATAAGGCTACGAAGACCCTACGCTTCGTAAGCTGTGTGGTGATGGCTTCAGGAGAAAAGCTCTGCTCAACCTGAGCGATCACATCAGGCGGATAGTCCTGTGAATTTGACTCACGCAGGGCGGCAATAACTACGCGGCTTATCGCTGCTGCATCTCTGCTCGTGGCGGGACGAACGTGACATTCCATGCTGGGACCTCAATCCTAAAGGATTACAGCTTAGCGCATCGCAATGTGCCTTCCCCGGACGCTGACACTCATGTTTGCACTTCCACTGGTCAAGGGGGAAGTCAACATCGCAGATGTTCATGCTTATTGAAGGACTCAGGGTGCTATATCCGAAGCTTCATGCAGCGATTCGCGACAACGCAGATTTGTTCTTAAAAGGGGAGCCCCGTGAAGCTGTGCGAGGTTTCGCAGATGGATTCAAAATCGTGGTCTGTCCCCAGCTTCCCACCCAGCTTCCTCAGCTGATTTTCTCGCAGCAGGTTTCGCGTCTGTTTTAGCCGCCGGTACGGCTGGTTTTTTCGCAGCGGATTTTGCTGTAGGTTTTGATGCAGCGACCGGTGGTTTTCCAGCTTTTGGAGCCGCAGCTTTGGAAGCCACCGCTAATGTTTTAATCGGTTGTACCGTGAGTTCCACACCCATCGCGGTCATCAATTTCCTGATGGTTTCAAACCGCGTTTTTGCTCCAGATTTCAGCACCTTATAAAGGCTTTCACGATTAACTCCGGCATCTTTGGCGACTTTATTGACACCTTTAGCTTTTGCGACCTCGGCCAACGCATGAATAAGACTCTCTGTGTCATCGGCTTTCATACTTTCAGCCAGATAAGCCGCTATAGCTTCTGGGGTATCGAGAAAACGCGAAGCCTCGTAACGAGTCGTACCGGTAGTGCCGAGGCTAAGGACCGGCATATCCTCAGGATTGAATTTGTCGCTCATGTCATTGACCTCTCAGGGCATCAAGAATCACTTTGGCTCTCTTAATGCCTCGTTTTTGATCTGTTTTATCGCTTCCGCTGAGCATCAAGTACTCTGCGGTCCCCGAGCGTACAAAGTAGATTCTGTACCCCGGTCCGATAAAAACACGCATTTCGCTCACCCCATCGCCAACCGGTTCGCAATCACCAAAATTGCCATTTCGGGCGCGATCCAGGCGGGCCAAGATGGCCGCTTTTCCTTGAGCATCCTTCACACTGTCAAGCCAATCCTCAAAATCGGGCGTCTGGTGGATCTCGTACATTTTCTTATCGATCATAGTCTCATTTGTAGCCATATGGCTACTCCTGATAGATGGGAGGATTGACTGCAGATCATGGTTCTTTTCATCGAACATAGAGCCGATGGTGTCGCTCTGGCTGGCAGTAGGCGCTATTTGTATGCTGCAGTTGCGTGAAAACGGGCGCTCTCAGGCGCCCGTCGTTCCATTAGTTTTCGACCTGCGCCTGAAGTCGCCTACCAATCACCTCCAGCAAATCACACCCATCCCGCAGCGGAATCACCAAAAGCTGCGCGAAATCCGAAAGCACCACCGTATCGCTGGCAATCTCGGAGCGAAACGCGATGTTTTCCAATACCTGGGTCACGGTACGGATACGGTAATCGGCAGTTGCGTGCAGGACGTCAAGGGGGGCTTGGGTGTCGATAAGCAGGGCGGCTGGGGTGCAGTCGATGCCGGTGATGGGGATGTATCTCTGCATGGGATTGCTCCATTTGGTTAGAGGGCTTATCCGATACGCAGGTCGCCAAACCTGATCACCATGGTTGGCGACGGAAAGAACTATAGATTTGCGCCCCCAAGACGAACAAGGTGAGAGATTCCGACGCCTTCGTAGGAATCATGAGAATTCTCCAAGGAAACGAATCGACGTGATCCATTTCCGTAGGACCAATTGCTCACACCGCAGAAAACCCACCCGATTCCTGAGTCTCCCGGGCATCAGGTATTCTCCGCCCCCTGAAACCCCACCCTGGCCCGAGGCGTTCAATCGTCATCCCAACCCCTCGAACAGTCTGCAAAGCAACGCAACAGGAGTCATGCATGTTGATAGGACATCGGTTCGAGCGCACGGCGCAGGGTGACCTGCACATCCATTCGCGCAACGTGGTGCAGAGCTTGGTCGTGTTGGTGATAGGGGCGTTGGCCTTTATCTTGCCAATGGCGTTCGCCGTGTTCGTGATGGTTGACGGGGCCTCGTTGATGGCTGAGGTGGATCCACTGTCCGCTCTATTGATGGTGCTGCTGTGGCTGCTGATTCCTGCCCTTGGCCTGCTGCTGGTGGTGTACACCGGCGTCCACGAGACGTTGGTGTTGTCGCGGGTCGACGGCGAAGGCAAGCGCCTGACCCGCAACTTTTTCGGGCGCCGCGAGCGTGTGCAATCGGCCTTCCAGATCGAGGCTGCCAAATTCCTCGAACTGCGCCGCCTCCCGCAGGCTGGGCGAGCTCGCACCCAGCTGTGGCTGATACTGCGCGATGGCACCGCGCACCGCCTGACCACCGACAACGTTCCGGTGGTGCCGGGCAGTCAACGCACGGACTTGTGGCTGCGGGAGCTGGCCGACTACCTGGGCGTGGCGCTGCCCACCGAGGTGGTCGAAGGGGCGGCGCCGGTTGTGAAGGTGCCCTATAGGCCAACTCCGGCCCCTACCAGCGGCAAGGCGGTAAGGGCAGCCCGTCAGCGCCGGGAAAACGGCGACGCTCCTGCGCCTGAGCCGACCGAGAAACTGGGCATGCCCGCACGAGCCTTGCTCATGCTATTGGGCGCCTTCTTTGCGGTGTTGGAACTGACCAACATCATGACCTTGGTGCCGGCCATTTTTACCGGACGGCTGCGCGTCAGTGGCTTTCGAACGGGCTCGACGACCTTCTACTGGGCCGAGCAGCCATTCAGTTTTTCCTTGAACCTGCTGGAGGGTATCGTCGGAGGCGTGGTCGTTGGCTTCATTGCCTGGGGTTGCCTGTACATGGCGATCCGCGGCCGGATGCGTTCCAAGCCCTGAGGGTCGTCCACCCGGGGCTTGACCCTCACGCAACGTGAGGCTGCAGCATGGGCGTCGTCTAAGGAAACAGGAGTTGAAACGATGTTGCTTCGAGTGGGTGAACTGGCCAAGCGCACGGGATTGACCGTGCGGACCTGGAGAGCAGGGGCGGGCACTGGCCGGGCGCTGGCTCGCCCTGTTCCGGGGTTATGCCGGAGACGATCCGCGCACCCATCAGAAGATCCGCCAAGCCATGCAACAGGAGCCCAGTCTTGCCGAGGGCACCTGGCTGGATGAACGCTGCGTGGGCTTTCTGGAGAAAGCGGTGGCCGAGCTGATGAGGGAGGCGCATTGACCACAAGGGTCATTGCGCTGATGCTTGCGCAGGCTGCGCCAACGAATGGGCGCGGCCTGCCAGGCCCTTGATCGGGCCAGTCCATTCACAGAACCGAGGGAACCTATGCCTGTGACTGTTCGTGTCGCCGTTGCGGACGACGCACAAAAACTGTCCGCCATCGAGGCGTCCGCCGCCCTGGTGTTCGGAAGCATTGATGGGCTGAGCTGGGTGGCGCAGTCGCCGCCGATGTCTGTCGAGCGACATCGCCAGCTCATTGCGTTGTCGACGTGCTGGGTTGCCCTCGATGACGAAAGCGCACCGCAAGGGTTTCTCAGTGCCGAGCGCTACGGCGAGGCTCTTCATATCCATGAGATATCCGTCGCGCGGCCCTGGCAGGGCCGGGGCGTGGGGCGGCGTCTGATAGAGGTTGCCCAGGAGCATGCCCGCTCCAACGGGCTGCATCTGGTCACCCTCACAACATTCATTGACGTGCCCTGGAACGCTCCGTTTTATGCACGCATGGGTTTCCAGGCTCAAGCCACCCAAGACCTGGGGCCGCGACTGGCGGCCCTGTTGAGTGCCGAATACCAACGCGGATACGCACCGGGCAGCCGCTGTGCAATGGTCTGGTCAGTCACCTGAATACGATTTTTAAATACCTGCAACGGAGACAAGCATGGAACGCGACAACGACAGCAGCAGCGCCTACATCACCACGATGCAAGCGCTGGAAAGCCTCTATGGCCCCGTCGCGAAACCCTCAATCCTCAAGGAAGTCGACCATATCCATCCGGTTTACCAGCCCTTCATAGAGGCTGCATCCTTTGCGATCCTCGCTTCCTCAGGCCCCGGAGGGCTGGACGCGTCTCCGAGGGGCGACGCGCCGGGGTTCGTTCATGTCCATGACAGCAAGACGCTGTATTTGCCCGACCGCCGTGGCAACAACCGTATCGATTCCCTGCGAAATATCGTCGAGGATTCTCGGGTCGCGCTGCTTTTTCTCGTGCCCGGCGTGGGGGAAACCTTGCGCGTGAATGGCACGGCCAGAATATCCGTCGAGCCAGCCCTGTTGTCCCGCTTCGCAGTAAAAGGGCAACTCCCTCGAACCGTTCTGGAAGTCACCGTAACCAGTGTTTATTTCCAATGCAGCAGGGCGGTGATCAGGGCGGGGCTGTGGGACGTAAAGCGGCAGATCGAGCGCAGCGCACTGCCCACGGCCGGTGAGGTGTTCAAACGCATCTGCCCATCGCAGGTCGATGGCGACGCTTATGACAAGGCACTGCCCGAGCGTGTTGCCAATACGCTTTACTGACGGTGTTTTTTAAAACACTTCAATGCCCAGGTCCGAGAAATCTGGGCATTGCCTGTTGTTATCGATAAGCCGAGGGGGCAGTTTCCCGTAAGATCATTTATTTGAAATGACCTCACTCATGTATTGATGCAGATCGCGCAGGTCCTTGACGCTCCAAGGGTGCGGCGGGATCTTCACGCCATTCTCTTTCAAGGTCCTTGGAATCAGGTTTCCATTTGGGCGAAGTATGATCGACGAGACTATCACTCCCGGGTAATCGGTCAGTCGTTTTTTGAAGGCGGGGTGTCGTAAGGTCGGGGATGGGGGGGCTTTTCTTGGCCAAGGCGCCTTTTCCTTTAATATCTGAGCCATGGCACACGGAACCGCGATAGTTTTTTGCCAGAGATGACCTGGCAGGCGAGGGCAGCCGAATCTGTATCGACACGGACAGCTGCGCCATGGAAATTTACTGTCGCGAGCGGCCTAGTGCCGTCGAGCCAGTACTTGAAAGGAGAGGGTCATGGAGAAATGGACGCTGCACTGGCTGGAAGCCTCGGGGAGCCTGGCCGAGCTTCGCAGCAAGCTGGCTGATGAATTCGCTGCCGCTTATGAGGCCATAGCGCGCCTGATGCCCCCACCGCGACTCGATATTCTGATTCAGAGGCTTTCGGGCGAAACCATTCCGGAAATGGGTTTGGTAGGACGGGCGTATCGCAGTTCGATGTTCACCATGACCCTTGATCCCGACAATCCAAATTTCTTTTCCAGCCTGGGCGCCGGTGCATTACGCCGACATGTTATCCATGAGGTTCATCATTGCCTGCGCATGGGCGGTCCTGGCTACGGCTGGACTCTAGGCGAAGCTTTGGTCAGCGAAGGGCTGGCCGGCCAGTTTGTTCGGCATTTGCTCGGTAGCGACCCAGAGCCTTGGGAGTATGCCATTGCATCTGCGGATCTTTTGCGCTCACCGGCTAGACTACAAGCGCTTGAATCAAGGCATTACGATCACAACGAGTGGTTCTTCGGTGTCGGCGACAAACCCAAATGGCTCGGTTATTCATTGGGTTATCAAATGGTTGGACGCTGGCTTGCATTGAGGGGGGAAACCGACAGTTTAACCTGGGTCAACGTACCCGCAGCAGACATCATGGCCATTGCGCTGGAGGAAGGTCTGGTGTTGGCCGAGCCTTGAACGACTCGCGCAAACATTCAATCACTTGCTCAATCGACGGCCCCTGAATGGCTGGCGGCGTCGTGCTCTCCCCAAACTCCCGCCAAATGAACAACGTCAGCTCCGCACCGTCGGTCATTGTCTGGGCATTCCCTGGACTCCCAAAAGTCTCCAGCAGCCTGTACCGCGTATCTTTCCAAAACAACGTCTCGACCCAGTCGTACACCGGAATGAAATGGAAGTGGATGGGGTAGCGGGGATCGTGGCCGAATCGGCTGATGTAAAGCCATTTGGGGTGGAGCTGTGTTTCAAGAACGCTCTGGACATGCGCCATCAGGCCACCCAGCTCTGCTAATGCCGACGCGGGTAATTGAGCCAATGAGTTCACATGAGCCTTGGAGCCGAGCATGAGGTAGCCGGGTAGGGCGGACGCCAAGTGATGGTTGACTGTCCAATGGCTCGTTTCATGGAGGATAAACGGTGGTGCTAGTTCCAAGGCAGACTCCCTGTCGTAGTGCGGTCAGGACCGTTCCTTCAACTATGTAACATTTTTCAGCCGTGCGCTGACAGGCGAGACGGGTGAGGACCCGTGGCGAGGGAGCTTGCTCCCGCTGGGCTGCGCAGCAGCCCTAAAACCTACCCCGCGGTGCATCAGGCAGAACGCGTTCAGCTTGGTTGGGGTCGCTTCGCAACCCAGCGGGAGCAAGCTCCCTCGCCACAGGGTTTTGTTTGGTCGGTGGACCGAGTTGTCAGCTTTGGGGTCGCTTCGCGCCCCAACGGGGGATAAATCCCCTCGCCACAAGAATGGTCGGCGGGATGCCGCTCAGCGCAGTCCAATGGCTTTTGTGGGGAGGGGTCGCGGACCGTTCCTTCAACTATGTACATTTTTCTCAGCCGTGCGCTGACAGGTGCGGTTGATGAGGACCCGTGGCGAGGGAGCTTGCTCCCGCTGGGCTGCGCAGCAGCCCTGTAATCTACCCCGCGGTGCATCAGGCAGAACGCGTTCAGCTTGGTTGGGGTCGCTGCGCAACCCAGCGGGAGCAAGCTCCCTCGCCACGGGTCTTGTGTTGTCCGGGCACCGAGGTGAACGCTTTAGGGCCGCTTCGCGGCCCAACGGGGATAAATCCCCTCGCCACAGGGATGCATCAGAGTGCACAAGGATGGTCAGCGGGATGTCGCTCAGCGCAGTCCAATGGCTTTTTCGGCGAGGTTGCAACTACCCTTCGAACTCCGTCTTCAACATCGTCAAAAACGCTTCCCTGGCAGGATGCCGGCCAGCGTTTTCATGCCAGTAGAACAGGTTGTCGATGCCCGTCAATCCAGGGAACTCATACCCTGTCCAGCCAGCCCCCTGGCGGTATTGCTCATAGATCCCACGCGGCACCAGCGAGACGCCGGCACCGGCACTGACGCAGCCGACGATGGCGCCATAGCTGGCGATGCTGATGATCGGTTGTACTTGGTCATGGTGTAGCAACCACTGCTCCAGGGCAAAGCGGTACGGGCAGCCTGGGGGCCACATGAAGATCGCCTTGCCTTGCAGGTCTGCGGCGTTGCGCAAGGGGCCGTGGGATTCGGAGGCGATGAGTATCAGGTCTTCGCTGTACATCACGGCGCGCTTGAGCCCCGGCCGTTCCACATCGACCGCCACGATCACACCGTCGAGCCGGTGATGTTGGGTATCGTCCAGTAACTGCGCCCAAGTCCCCGTGCTCAGCTCCAGTGACACCTGAGGATATTGCGCGTGGTATTTGGCCAGTAACTGAGGCAGGCGCCCCGTGGCGCTGGATTCGATGGCGCCAATGCGCAACGGTCCGCTTGGCGTGTGGCTGGGGTTTACCGCGCGGCGGGCTTCTTCCGTCAGGCCGAGGATTTTTGTCGCATAACCCAGGAGCACCTCGCCCGCCGGGCTGACCCGCAAGCCGCGACCTTCACGAAAAAACAACGGTGTACCCAACTCCCGCTCCAGGGATTTGAGCCGTGCCGTGATGTTGGACGGTACGCAGTGCAGCACTTCGGCGGCGCGGGCGATGCTGCCGGTGTCGCAGACGGTCTTGAACATGCGCAGTTGGGACAGTTCCATAACTCACCCAAAGTGAATGGTTGGCTGAGTTTAAGTCACTTGTATTGAGAGTGGGTGGTTTTGATACTTCAGGGTAAATCGACCAGACGCCCAGTGCGCAGGAACTCTGAATGGAAACCCGTTGTGTGCCGTTTGAGGGCTTGAAGAACCCCAGCAGACCCCGCGTAAAAGTGATCCTGGCGACCACGTTCGTGATTCTTTGCTGGGCCTATTCGCCCGTTGGTATTCGCATCGGCTTGCAGGCCTACGAACCGGGTCAACTGGCGTTGATGCGGTTTCTCATCGCTTCGGTGTTCATGGCCGTCGTCGCGATGGCGAAGGGTATTTCCTGGCCGCGTCTCGGGGATTTACCGTTGCTGGCGGTATTGGGTTTCTTTGCCGTGAGTCTGCACCACATCGCCCTCAACTACGGCCAACGGGGCGTCAGTGCCTCGGCGGCGAGTGTGTTGGCCCAGTCCACGCCGTTGTTCAGCACATTGCTTGCGCATTTTGTCTTCAAGGAAAGAGTCGGCGCTTGGCAATGGGGCTGTGTCCTGTGCGGCTTGCTTGGCGCAGCCGTGGTCGTCACGGGGGATCGAGGCTTGGGTGACATGGACGCCCATGGACTGTTGATCCTGCTGGCGGCGCTGTCCTGGAGTGTGTATTTCGCTTTGCAGAAGCACCATGCCCATCGCTACGACGGCTTGACCCTGGTTTGCTACACCGTCTGGTCGGGCACACTCCTGTTGTTCATTTTCGCACCGGGGATGTTGAGCGCGGCGCGACAGGCTTCGGCTTCGGTGAACCTGGCGGTGTTGGTTCTCGGTATTTTCCCCAGCGCGCTGGCGTACCTCGCCTGGGCTTACGTGCTGGCTCACAGCGACGTGAGCCGCGCTTCCATGGCGCTTTACCTGATACCGCCCAGCGCGATGTTGATGGCTTGTCTAGTCCTGGCCGAACGCCCAGTGGCGATGGTGATTGTTGGGGCGGTTATCGTGTTGGCGAGTGTGCTTGCGTTGAATGTCGGGCCGGTGAGTGTGGCGAAAGCCAGCTGATTCTGTAGTAGATGTAGGCAATGATGTTGGATGTTGTAGCCACACAGACTGTTTTTGAACACTGTCCGACGGGCAAGTGATCACTTTGGGAGAAATCGAGGAAGTCTCTGACAACTTTTTAAGGTTGGCCTTCGGAAGTACTGCACTTACGATCTGGCGTTGTCTCAGTGCTGCGCGTTGCATCCGGTACACCCAGCTTCGTTTTAGATCGTGAGGACAAATCAATGCCTGGAAGCCGCTACGCCAAGACTTTGGAGCACGCCACCGGTGTTTTCGGCAGTCGGCATTTGGCTGAGGATTGGCTGCAGAAGCCCTGCAAGTACCTGGACAATCATGTACCGCTGGAGCTGATCGACAGTTCGCAAGGCTTTCAAGTGGTTGAGGATTATCTGACTCGGATTGAACACGGGGTATATCAATGAGTCCTTTGTCGGGGCGTGAAACTCGCTGTTTTGGGGCTGCTGCGCAGCCCAGCGGGAGCAAGCTCCCTCGCCACGGTTGTGTTTCGAGCTAACAACTTTCGATCGCTCCCGTGCGTGGGATGCCACTTGGGACAATCAACGTACCGCCACCTTATTTTTTAACCTGATAATCCTGGCCCCACACGCGCACGGTGTTGATTTTCTCGTTCAACCCTTCAAACACAAACTTCTGGCGCACGGCCGTCTTCGGCGGAATGGTGACTTCATCCGGGTTTTCAAACCCTGCCAGCCTGTTGGCGTAACCGGCCTGGTCGATGGCGAGCAAGGCGCCCGTTTGGCCGAGGTTGATCAGGCGCAGTTGCGTGTCGGTGCTGTTCTTGAAGCCGAGGGTGACGCTGAAGGTGTCGTCGACGGGCGCCAGCTTCAGGACTTCGATGGAGACACGGTCTTTCAGTTGCTCGTTGGAGGAAATGATCGCCGCGCCGTCGGCGCCCTGGGCCGATTCGCGGCCATCGAGCACGCCTTCGCTGACGCCACCCAACAGGTTCTTGCCAGCGGTAATGAAGCTTGAGACGGCTGCCTTGGTCGAGTCCTTGATGAGGCTGCCGTCGGTTGGCTCGCCTTCGGCGAAGCACAGCGAGCTGAGCAAAAGGCTGGAGACGAAGAGGGTGGAGCGTGACGGCAGAAGGTTCATACCTGAGTCCTTGAGGGGGGCAGCGACATCGCCCGGCAACAGGGCGAACGGCAATGATAGCCGTGATCATGGGCCGCTAGCGATCGGCTTCCTTGAGTTTTTCCGACATCTTCACCAGCGTTGCCAACGAGTCCGCATTCATCTTGCGCATCAACGACCCGTGCCGCACTTTCACGGTCACCTCGCTCAAGCCCAATCGGGCGGCCACTTGCTTGTTCAACAGCCCCGACACGACCAGCTCCATCACCTCGCGCTCGCCGTCAGTCGGAGAGAGAACTTCGCGGTATGGCTTTAACTTTTTTCGCCTATTGAAAGTTGTGCGACGAGGGAAGGCGTTCGTCTGATCCGTATTTTTCTGCGCCAGGTGCCTCTGTAATGATCCCGGGCCCAGCCCCAGAATAATCACGCGGCTGGCCTATCGGGCTACCCGTGTACTGCAATTTTTTGGTCCAGGAGTGCTCATGGCGAAGATGGCGATTTTTCTAGGTGGGTTTTTGGCACTGACTCTTTTGATCGGCGTGCTGGCGACGATTTCGCCCGTGTAGGCACAGGCTGCTGAAGCGCCTGTGGCGACAAGCCCACTGCGGTCGATCATTCCCACGCTCTGCGTGGGCAATGCATCCCGTGACGCTCTGCGTCACTTTCCAGAAAGCGGAGCGTGGGGAGCGATCATTCACCTGATCAAGCTCCACTGTAGGGACGGTCGTTGTTACCGATGCAAGATCACCTGCGCAATCTCCTGCAACCCCATCACCCGTTGCGCCGCATTGAGTTTGATCGCTTCCTTGGGCATGCCGAAGACCACGCAACTGGCTTCGTCCTGGGCCACGGTGGTGCTGCCGGCGTCGAGCATTTCCTTCAGGCCGCGGGCGCCGTCGTCGCCCATGCCGGTCATGATGATGCCGGTGGCGTTGCGGCCGGCGAATTTGGCCACGGAGCGGAACAGCACATCCACCGAAGGGCGGTGGCGGTTGACCAGTGGGCCATCCACCACCTGCACGTGATAGAACGCGCCGCTGCGGGTCACCATCATGTGTTTGCCGCCTGGTGCGATGAGTGCCAGGCCCGGGTGGATGCGGTCGTTGTTGCGGGCCTCGCGCACTTCGATCTGGCACAGGCTGTTCAGCCGGGCGGCGAACGAGGCGGTGAATTTTTCCGGCATGTGCTGGACGATGACGATGCCCGGGCACACTCGTGGCAGGGCGGTGAGCACCGCTTCCAGGGCCTGGGTACCACCGGTGGAGGTGCCCAGGGCGACGATGCGTTCGGTGGTCTGTGCCATGGCGTGGCCGTTGGCGGCGGGCAGCATGGCGTCGGCGGTGAGTTTGGTCGCGGGCGTCAGCGCGATCGGGGCGGGACGCTTGCCCAGGTTGCGCACGTTGACCTGGGCGGCGGCACGGATCGCCGACACCAGTTCCGGCGCCGACTCCAACAGAAAGTTCTTCAGGCCGGTGGTGGGCTTGGTGATGATTTCCACCGCGCCAGCGGCCATCGCCTGCAAGGTGGTTTCCGCGCCCCGGGGCGTCAGAGACGAGCAGATCACCACCGGAGTGGGGCGCTCGCTCATGATTTTTTTCAGGAACGTGATGCCGTCCATGCGCGGCATTTCCACGTCCAGCACGATCACGTCGGGCCATTCCTTGGCCAGTTTGTCCATGGCGAAAATCGGGTCGGACGCCGCGCCCATGACGTGGATGTCCGGTGTGTCGCTGAGGATCGCCAGCAACACCTGGCGAACCACCGCAGAGTCATCCACCAGCAGTACATTGATCTTTTTTGACATAGTCAGTGCCGGGTCCTTATAGGTTGGTGCCTGACCCATACATCGCCGCTGCAAAGGTCGAAGATGATGCTTCGGTGGCCGGTGCTACCCATGTCCTGGGCGATCAGGTCCAGGCGGTAGAGGGCAGCGATTTCCAGCGCCGCATTGACGTTCAACCGCGCCACATCGCCGTAGGGCACATGGCGTTGCAGTTCGGGGAACATCTCGCCGCCGCCGAACAGCTTGAGTTGATAGTCCTCGGGTTCGGTGTGATGGGCCCTGGCCTGGCGGATGAACAGCTCAATGGCTTCATCGGCGTACAGGCCGTTCAAGGCCTTGGAGCAACGCACCCGACTGGGCAGCATGAAGTGGCACATGCCGCCGATCTTGCGTTCGGGGTGCCACAGCGTGATCGCCACGCAAGAGCCGAGAATCGTGCGCAGGCGGGTCGGGCAAGTGGCAAAGCGAAACTCCCCCGGTGCCAGGTACACCTCGGCCACTGCCCTCATTGCGGTGTTCATGGCTTGCGATAAATCGAAGGGGCCACCAGTTTCAACGCATCGGACACACCGTTGAGACTCTCCGAGTGGCTGACGATGAAATACCCGCCGGGCTTGAGTCGGGGGATCAAGCGGGCGACCACTTTGCTTTTGGTGGGTTGGTCGAAATAGATCATGACGTTGCGCAGGAAGATCACATCGAACTCCCCCAGCTCTGGCAAGGTGTCGTTGAGGTTGACCTGGATGAAGTTGACCCGGTTGCGCAACGCCCGGTCGATGAGGAACGTGCCTTGCTGGCTGCCGGTGCCCTTGAGGCAATATTTCACCAGCAGCGGCTGAGGCAGGGTGCGGGCGCGTTCCATCGGGTAATGCCCGGAGCGCGCCTTGGCCAGTACCTGGCTGCTGATGTCCGAACCGATCACTTCCCAAGGCGTGGTGCCCAGCCCTTCGGCCAGGGTCATGGCCAGGCTGTAGGGCTCTTCCCCGGAAGAGCTGGCCGCGCTCCACAGGCGGAAGGTCTTGCCCGGCGTTGCGTGGGGCAGTACGTGTTGGCGCAGGAAATCGAAATGTTTGGGCTCGCGGAAAAAGTAGGTCTCGTTGGTCGTCAGCAGGTCCAGCGCCACTTGTAATTCATCGGTGCGCTGGCCGTTCATGATCAGCTTGAAATACTCGCCGTAGCTGTCCAGCCCATAGTGCTTGAGGCGCTTGAACAAACGCCCGGCCACCAAGGCTTTCTTGGCCTCGGACAGGCTGATGCCGGCGGCCTGGTACAGCCAGGATTGGAACTGGCCGAACTCTCGGTCACTGAGCGCCAGCGCGTTCGCCGTGCGTTCCTTGCAGGTATCGGCGTTCACGGGGCATCCACTTCCAGCACGTTCGGGCTGGCTTCGGCGAGTTGGGACATTTCGTCGATGGACAACACGCGGTCCACCTCCAGTACGATGACAAACTTGCCATCGACCTTGGCCATGCCACTGATGAAATCGGCCCGGATCTTCGCGCCGAAGCTCGGTGGCGGCTCGATCTGCGAGGCCGGGATTTCCAGCACCGCCGACACCGTGTCCACCAGCAGGCCAATGTCCTGGGCCTGACCGTCGGCGCTGGACGCCTCGATGATCACCACGCACGAGCGCCGGCTGATCGCCGAATTCGGCCGGCCGAAACGGGCCGACAGGTCGACCACCGGCACGACGGCACCGCGCAGGTTGATCACCCCGCGCACGAACGTCGGCATCATCGGCACCACGGTCAGGTTGCCGTATTCGATGATTTCCTTGATGCACAGGATGCCGATGGCAAACATCTCCGTGCCGAGCATAAACGTCAGGTATTGCGCTTCTTCCTCGACCGCGATGGCGGTTTGACGTGTGGTCGCGATGGCGCCCATTGCTTTTTCTCCTTTAAGCAAGCCTGTGGAACCGGGCCATCAGAACCGGGTGAATTCCGATTCGTCCGGGGCACTGGCCATGTTGTAGGCAAACGCCTTGGGCATGATCGGTGCCGGTGTCCGCGTCGGTTTGCGGCCGGAGGAGCCTGGGGTGTTGTCGACCCTGGCAACTTGCACGGCAGACTTGGGCGGCGTGTCCAGGGTGAAGAAGCTCATGGCCTGTTGCAGCTGTTCGGCCTGGCTGCTCATTTCCTCGGCGGTGGCGGCCAGTTCTTCGCTGCTGGAGGCGTTTTGCTGGGTCACCTGGTTGAGCTGGGTCATGGCGGTGTTGATCTGCGCCACACCGGCGGCCTGTTCTTCGGAGGCGGCGCTGATTTCCTGCACCAGGTCCGAGGTCTTGTTGATCGAGGGGACCATCTCGTTGAGCAGGTTCCCGGCCTTCTCGGCCATATCGACGCTGCTGGAGGACAGCTCGCCGATTTCCTGGGCGGCCACCTGGCTGCGTTCGGCCAGCTTGCGCACTTCGGCGGCGACCACCGCGAAGCCTTTGCCGTGCTCACCGGCGCGGGCGGCTTCAATGGCGGCGTTGAGCGCCAGCAGGTTGGTCTGGTAGGCGATGTCGTCGATGATGCTGATCCGCTGGGCGATTTTCTTCATCGCCACCACGGTCTGCTGCACCGATTCGCCGCCGTCGGTGGCTTCCTTGGCGGCCTTGCTGGCCATGCCGTCGGTGACCTTGGCGTTCTCGGTGTTCTGGTTGATGCTGGCGCTCATCTGCTCGATGGAGGCGCTGGTTTCCTCGACGCTGGCTGCCTGTTCACTGGTGGCCTGGCTCATCGATTGCGCGGTGGCGCTGACTTCTTCGGAAGCACTGGCCAGGTTGTCCGCAGCGTTACGCACTTCGCCAATGATGTGCGAGAGCTTGCCGATCATGTTCTGCATGGCGTTGAGCACCATGCCGGTTTCGTCTTTGGAGCCACCGTCGATTTTTGCGTTCAGGTTGCCTTCGGCCAATTGCTCGGCGACGGTCGCGGCCTGTTTCAAGGGGCGCGAGATGATGCGCGAGATGAACAGCGCCAGGCCCAGGCCCACCAGCAGGGCGGCAATCAGCACGACGATGATCGACAGGCGCGATTTTTCAAACAGCGCTGCGCCATGCTCGCTGGCGGCGCCAGCGCCCGCGTCATTGAGTTCCACCAGTTTTTGCAGGTCGTTGACCACCAGATCGAATTGACGCTTGGATTGGCCCTTGAGCAGTGCATGGGCTTGCTCGATCAGGTTTTGCCGAGACAGTGCAAGCAGGTCTTTGCTGACTGCGAGGTAAGCGACCCAGTCATTGCGGGTGGTTTCGAACAGCTGGCGATCTTCCGCGCTGGAGAGCAGTTTTTCATAGGTCGCCATGCGGGTTTCAAACCCCTTCCTGGCGTCTTCCGCTTCTTGTTCGACAGCGAGGCGTTCCTGTTCGGAATCGGCGGTAATGTGGCGGTTTTCCTTGAGGCGATAGTTTGCCGCGTAGAAACGCATGCCCGAGGCCGCACGCATGGACGGCATCCAGTTTTCCCTGATATCGACGGTGGTGCTGTTCACCTCGCCCAGTTGGATGATCGCGAACACTCCCATGACGGCGGTCAGGGCCAGCACCACAAGAAATGAAGTGATCAGTTTGGTGGCGATTCTAAGATCGTAGAACCATTTCATTGGGAAGTACCTCTCCATGGAATTGCTTAAGCGTCAGCGAGCGTTGGCTTGTTGTAATTGAGTTGATGTGAAGCGGTTTTCCACTTGGGCGATCTGGGTGAGCAGCGCCGGTACGTCGAGAATCAACGCCACCGCGCCGCTGCCCAGGATGGTCGAGCCACTGATGCCGCGAAGGGCACCAAACAGCTTGCCCAGCGGCTTGATCACGGTCTGGAATTCACCCAGCAAGTCATCCACCACCAGCCCGGCCTTGAGTTCGGCGTAGCGCACCACCACCACGTTCTGCCGGCGAGCGGGCGGGCCTTCGTGGCTGAAGTGATCGCGCAGGTAGACTAGGGGCAGCACCTCGCCGCGCAGGTCGAGATAGCCTTGTTCGCGGCTGGCGACCCCATCGTTTTCGCTCAGCTCGATGCATTCCTGGACCATGTCCAGCGGAATGACATAGGTTGACTGACCGATGCCCACCAGAAATCCATTGATGATCGCCAGGGTCAGCGGCAGGCGGATACGCACCACGGTGCCCTTGCCGGGCTGGCTGTCGAGGTCGACGGTGCCGCGCAGCAGGGTGATGTTGCGCTTGACCACGTCCATGCCCACGCCACGCCCCGAAAGGTTGGTCACGGCCTGGGCGGTGGAAAAACCGGGTTCGAAGATCAGGTTGTAGATCTCCTGGTCGGTCGGGCTCGCGCCGGGGGCGACCAGGCCGCGCTCCTGGGCTTTTTCCAGGATCCGGTCACGGTTCAGGCCGGCGCCGTCGTCGGCGATTTCCAGCACGATGCTGCCCGAGTCGTGATAGGCGTTGAGGTGCAGGTGCCCCTTGGCCGGTTTGCCCGCCGCCAGCCGGGCCTCGGCGGTTTCAATGCCGTGGTCCATGGCGTTGCGCAGCAGGTGCATGAGCGGGTCGCCGATTTTTTCCACCACGGTCTTGTCCAGTTCGGTCTCCGCGCCGCTGATGATCAGGTCGATGTCCTTGCCCAGTTCCTGGCTGACATCGCGCACCACCCGACGGAACCGGTTGAAGGTTTCGCCGATGGGGATCATGCGCAGGCGCAGGGCGCCATCGAGGATTTCTTCCACCAGTCCGGAGACTGACGAGGTGGCCTCCTGCAACGGATCGTTCTGGCAGGTGCGGGCCAACAGGCTGGCACCGGCGCTGGCGATGACCAGTTCGCCCACCAGGTTGATCAGTTCATCGAGCTTGTCGGCATTGACCCGCACATAGGTGCCGTCCTTGGCCTTGCTGTCGCTGCTCACCGCTTGTTTGTCGGTGGCGATCTGGGCGGGCATGCGTGGCGTCTTGCGCTGGTCGGACAACAACTCGCCGGTGGCGACCAATGCGGTGGTTTCCTCGGCCGGTTCCGGCGACGTCGTGACCAGGCCGGTGTTGGCCTGGGGCGCGATGTCGTCGTCCTGGGCAACAATCTCGATCTCGCAGTCTTCCCGGACGAAATCGAACACTTCATTGATCGCGCCGTGGCCCGCGGCCGAGCGAAACTCGATGTCGAAACCCAGGTAGCAGGACTCGGCGTCCCAGGCATCGGCGGCGGGCAGGGCGTCGGTCACGGTGGTGATGTCGACGATTTCACCCAGGGTTTGCAGGTAGCGCAGGAACGACAGAGGGTCCATGCCGTTGCGGAACACGTCCTGGCCGAAACGCAGGGAGATGTGCCAGAGGCGCGTTTCGCCGGGTTCACGGGTTTCGGTGTCCTGGGCAGGCGTTGGGGCCGTGGCCGGCGAGGGCGCCTGGTACTCCTGCAGGATCTGGCACAGTTCCACTTCCCGCTGCAGGGCCGGTGGCGGTAGCGCTCCGCCTTGGTTGGCGGCCACGTTGATCAGCTCCAGCATGTGATCGCTGGACTTGAGCAGTACCGCGATCAGGCCGGCGTCCACTTCGACGCTGCCGTTGCGCAGGCGATCGAGCACGTCTTCGACGATGTGGGTGAAGCTGACGATCGGTTCCAGGCCGAACAGCCCGGCCGAGCCCTTGATCGTGTGCGCCGCCCGGAAGATCGCGCCGATGGCGTCATCGTCGCCGGGGTCGGTTTCCAGTTGCAGCAGCGACTCTTCCATCGCTTGCAACTGTTCCCGTGCCTCGACGATGAACGTCTGTTGTGCCTGATCGAGATTGATGCTCACGCTCATATCCTTTGTCGTGTCCGACGTATTGCAGCAGCCCTAGGCAACCAGGTTGCACAGGGCAAGTGTTTCCATGACGGCCTTGCTCTGGCCGGTCAATGTCAGTTGGGTGCCGGCCTTGGCGGCCTCGCGTTGTACCATCAGCAGCAGTTGCAGGCCGGCGCCGTCCATCTCGGTGATCTGCGACAGATCAAGGGCCATCCGCGGTGTTGCGCCCAGCTGCGGTAACCATTGCGCGGCCAGGTCGGCGGCGGTGTAGATCGTCAGCTCGCCGTCGATGTGCACCTGGGCGGTGTCATCCTGTGTTTCGTAGTGCAACGACATGGGCGCCTCCGCTCATCAAGGAAGAATCAGCTTGGATACCGCCGCCAGCATCTGCGCCGGCTGGAACGGCTTGACCACCCAGGCCTTGGCTCCGGCGGCCTGGCCTTCCTGTTTCTTCGATTCCTGGGATTCGGTGGTGAGCATGATGATCGGCGTGAACTTGTAGCTGGCCAGCTTCTTGACCTCCTTGACGAAGGTGATGCCGTCCATGTTGGGCATGTTCACGTCACTGATGATCAGGTGCACTTTCTGGCCATTGAGTTTGCCCAGGGCATCCTTGCCATCGCTGGCTTCGATCACGTCATAGCCGGCACTTTTCAACGCGATGCCGACCACCTGCCGAACGCTCGCGGAGTCGTCGACAACCAATACACTTTTAGCCATGAACGGCGCTCCTAAAAGAAGGTGATTTCCTGTGAAGTCTGTTGCGCGGCCGAGTCGCCGTGGTGATTGCGGCGTTGCTCGTCGGTGGCGTAAGTGGTTTCCATGCGCGCCAGCCATTGGCGAGCGTCGATGGAAACGGCCTGTTCGGGCGACTGGCTGGCCTGCTGCATGTGCACATGCAGGTCCTCGATGTTGTCGCGCACGTGGCTGAGGATCTGGCTGACCCGATCCTGGAATTGCAGGCTGACCAGCACCTCGGTGAGTTCATCGCGGATGCCGAAGCTCTCCCGCTGCAGCATGTCGGCCGAGTCGGCCAAGCTGCCGGTGACACTCTTGAAGCGCTCCAGCACCTGCTGGATGCTTTGCTCGGAGGCACTGACCGAATGGCTGTCCTGGTCCGCGCCGCTGGACGCGGCATGCACCAGTTGGGTGATGGCGGTGTTGATGATGTCGACCTTGGCCGACATCTGCTGGCCGGTCTCGCTGGACTTGCTCGAGAGGCTGCGCACGGCGTCGGCCACCACCGCAAACCCACGCCCGGCCTCGCCGGCACGGGCGGCTTCGATGGCGGCGTTGAGGGCCAGCAGGTTGGTCTGCGCGGCAATCGCCGCGACATCGGCGGCCATGGTCCGCAGTTCCCCGGTATAGGCCGTCAGGTTGCGTACCTGGGCCAGGGTTTCATCGCGGCTGGCCTGGGTGGCTTTCAGCGAATCGATGACCTTGACCAGTTCACTTTCGCTCTGGGCCAGCACCTGCACGGCACCGCCACTGCTGCTGCCGGCCAACTCACCGGCGGCCAGTTGCGAAGCTTGCACGGTCTCTTCCAGGCGCGAAGAAATGCCGGTGAAGCGGCTGGTCAGCGAGACGATTGCGGTTTCGGTCTGCTGCCGGGAGCTTTCGACCTGCTTGGCCCAGATCGGCATGGCGCCGAGAATGACTTCGTTGAGTTGCTCGCTGGCTTTATGGGCCAGATGCTCGCTGGCTTGCAGGTCGCGGCGGGCCATGGCGGCGGCGATGGCGCTGTCGAACTGCTGACGTTGTGAACGCGCACCCCATACGCCAGCACCGACACCAACGGCCAGGAGGGCAACAGCCAGGATGATGTTTTGTACACTTGGACCATTGAGCAGTAAGACGCCAACGGCAGCAACGAAAGCGACGAGCACTGTGTTCCAGAGGATGCGAGGTGGTTGGGCGAAGGAATGACCGTGTGGGTACGACGTCATGGTTCGGTCCTTGAACAGAGTTTCTAACAGGTTATTTGCGAATAACTGGTTATCTGCGACCTCTACTCGGACTTTAAGACCGGCTGTCCGATACCGGTATTGCATAGGCATTGGCCTACACAGTACGTGGCACTGTGCTATTTCAGGTTAGACGCTGTCTGGGAAATGTCGAATGCACCCGACGAAGGTATAAGCCACATGGCAAGGGAGATGGCGCATGGGCTTTTGTGGCGAGGGAGCTTGCTCCCGCTGGAGCGCGAAGCGGTCCCAAACTTGGCGGGTGCGGTTGGCCTGATAGATTGCGTGTTTAGGTTTTGGGACTGCTGCGCAGCCCGGCGGGAGCAAGCTCCCTCGCCACGAAAAACGGACATCTTCCGAAACAGAATCCATGGATTGCGCTAAATTACCCCGCATTGGATTTCGAACCTGCCATCAGAGCCCCCATGCCCACCCAGCCCCTCTGGAAAACCTACCTCCTGTTCCTGATCCCCATGGTCTTGTCCAATTTCCTGCAGTCCATGTCTGGCACGTTCAACAGCATCTACATCGGCCAGATGCTCGGTACCCAGGCCTTGGCGGCGGTGTCGGGCATGTTTCCCATCGTGTTTTTCTTTATCGCATTGGTGATTGGCCTCGGCGCGGGGGCGGGGGTGTTGATCGGGCAGGCCTACGGCGCCGGCGAAACCGGGACGGTGAAGGCGATTGCCGGTTCGACCTTGTTGCTGGGAGCGATCATCGGCCTGGCGGCGGCGGTGCTTGGCAGTGTCTTTGCGCGTCAGGCGTTGCAGGGGCTCGGCACGCCGGCCGATGTGCTGGAGGATGCCGTTTCCTATGCCCGGGTCATGCTGTGGATCCTGCCGATGTTGCTGGTATTTGTGCTGTTTACCCAGCTGCTGCGCGGGGTGAGCGATACGGTGTCACCGATGTTGGCGCTGCTGACCTCCACCAGTGTCGGGCTGCTGCTCACGCCAGCGTTGATTCGTGGCTGGTTGGGGTTGCCGCAGATGGGCATCCAGAGCGCGGCGCTGGCGGGGTTGGTGGGGACGGCCTCGGCCATGGCCATGCTGGCGTGGCGCCTGAACCGTCGCGAGCATGCCCTGGCGCCGGACCGGGCGTTGTTCGCGGCGATGCGCCTGGACATGGAGATCCTTGGCAAAGTGCTGCGTATAGGCTTGCCCACAGGGTTGCAGATGGTGGTGATCTCGTTGTCCGAGTTGGTCATCCTGACGCTGGTCAATAGCCATGGCTCCCAGGCCACGGCGGCCTACGGCGCGGTGACGCAGATCGTCAACTACGTGCAGTTTCCGGCGCTGTCGATCGCCATCACCGCTTCGATCCTCGGCGCCCAGGCCATCGGTGCCGGACGCCTGGAGCGCCTGGGGCCGATCCTGCGCACGGGGTTGTTGATCAACCTCTGGCTTACGGGCGGGTTGGTGGTCCTGGGGTATCTGTTGTCCCACTGGCTGCTGGGGCTGTTCATCACCGACCCGGCGGCACGGGTCCAGGCCGAACACCTGCTGCACATCATGCTCTGGAGCCTGCTGGTGTTCGGCTTCCAGGCGATCGTCGGCGGCATCATGCGCGCCAGCGGCACGGTGCTGGTGCCAGTCGCTATCTCGATCTTCTGCATCGTCGCCGTGCAGGTGCCGACGGCGTATCTGCTGGACGCTCACTTCGGCCTGCAAGGGGTGTGGATGGCGTTCCCGGTGGCCTACTTGAGCATGCTGCTGTTGCAGACGCTGTACTACAAGCAGGTGTGGCAGCATCAGCCGATCGAGCGGTTGGTGTAACCAACCCACCATTAAACCCTGTGGCCATCACCCGCCACGCCGCCACCGAGGATCCGATGCCTGCCAGTCCCCCCACCCACATTGCCTACCGCGCCTTCCTGTTCGACATGGACGGCACACTGCTCAATTCCATTGCCGCCGCCGAGCGGATCTGGACGCGCTGGGCCCTGCGCCACGGCGTGGACGTGGCGACATTCCTGCCGACGATCCATGGCGTGCGCGCCATCGACACCATCACCCGCCAGCACCTGCCGGGGGTGGATGCCCAGGCCGAGGCCGAGCAGATTACCCGCGAGGAAATCGAAGACGTCGAAGGCGTGGTGCAGGTGCCCGGTGCGCAGGCCTTTGTGAACAGCCTGCCGCCAGAGCGCTGGGCGATCGTCACTTCGGCACCGATGGCACTGGCCTTGCGGCGTATGGAAGCGGCCGGGATCCCACGCCCCGCAGTGATGGTCACTGCCGAGGACGTGAGCGACGGCAAGCCCAACCCCGCCTGCTACCGCTTGGCTGCCGAACGCTTGCAGGTGGCACCGCAGGAATGCCTGGTGTTTGAAGACGCCGAGGCGGGCATTCGGGCTGGCGAGGCGGCGGGGGCGGATGTGCTGGTGGTGACGGCGACGCATACGCACCCGGTGGTCACCCTTCATCCGCAGATCGAGGATTACCTTGGGCTAGGCATTGAGGTGGATGAGGCCGGCCTGATGCGGTTGCCTTCGGTTCTATGACCGCCGCAGAACGCCTGTGGGAGCGAGCTTGCTCGCGATAGCGGTGGTTCAGCTTGCATCAGTGCTGAATGTACCGGCGCCATCGCGAGCAGGCTCGCTCCCACATTGGATCTGTGGTCTTCGGGTAGGTCAGGTCACCACGCGATAGCACGGCACATACGCCGCGCCGCCTGGCAGTTTCATGCGGTGCTGGGCGACGAAGGCCTGGAGCAGGCGGTCGAGGGGTTCCATGATGGCGGCGTCACCGTGGATCTCGTAAGGGCCGTGTTCTTCGATCAGGCGGATGCCCTTGTCCTTGACGTTACCGGCCACGATGCCCGAGAACGCCCGGCGCAGGTTGGCCGCCAGTTCGTGGGCGGGCAGGTCGCGGCTCAGGCCCAGGCTGGCCATGTTGGCGTGGGTCGGGTCGAACGGGCGCTGGAAGCCTTCGTCGATCTTCAGCAGCCAGTTGAAGTGGAAGGCGTCGTTGCGCTCGCGGCGGAACTGCTTGACCTCCTTGAGCCCCTGGGTCATCTGCCGCGCCACTTCGGCCGGGTCGTCGATGATGATCTGATAGTGCTTCTGCGCGGCCTCACCCAGGGTTGCACCGACAAATGCATGCAACTGATCGAGGTACGGCGCGGCGCTTTTCGGTCCGGTGAGCACCACCGGGAATGGCAGGTCCTGGTTGGCCGGGTGCATCAGGATACCCAGCAGGTAGAGGAACTCTTCCGCCGTACCAGCGCCACCCGGGAAGATGATGATGCCGTGACCGACACGTACGAAAGCCTCGAGGCGTTTCTCGATGTCCGGCAGGATCACCAGCTCATTGACGATCGGGTTCGGCGCCTCGGCGGCGATGATGCCTGGTTCCGTCAGGCCCAGGTAGCGACCGCCATGGATACGCTGCTTGGCATGGGCAATGGTGGCGCCTTTCATCGGGCCTTTCATCACGCCAGGGCCGCAGCCGGTGCAGATATCCAGGCTGCGCAGGCCCAGCTCGTGGCCGACCTTCTTGGTGTATTTGTATTCTTCGGTGTTGATCGAGTGACCGCCCCAGCACACGACGATTTTCGGCTCCACGCCAGGACGCAAGGTGCGGGCGTTGCGCAGCAGGTGGAAGACGTAGTCGCTGATGCCCTGGGACGAGCTGAGGTCGATGCGCTGGCTGTCCAGCTCGTTCTCGGTGTAGACGATGTCGCGCAGGGCGCTGAACAGCATTTCCCGGGTGCTGGCGATCATTTCGCCGTCGACGAACGCGTCGGCCGGTGCGTTCAGCAGCTCCAGGCGCACGCCCCGGTCCTGCTGGTGAATACGGATCTCGAAGTCCTTGTAGGCTTCCAGGATGGTCTTGGCGTTATCAACATGGGCGCCGGTGTTGAGGATGGCCAGGGCGCACTGGCGGAAGAGGGTATAGATACTGCCGGAACCGGCTTCGCTCAGTTGCTGGACTTCGCGCTGGGACAAGGTCTCCAGGCTGCCTTTGGGGCTTACCGAGGCGTTGATTACATGTCTTTGATTCATTCAGCTTTCCTTGAAAACGATGCCATGCACACAACGACGGCATCTTGAAAAAAACGTCCACGCAGAAAGATCGCACGATCCTTGCGCTATCGCCATGGACTTCGATACGGACCCGGCGAGTCGGTTGCGATACAAAATGAGCTCCAGCATAGCTAAATCGACCGGGCAGGCGATAATGCGTGACTCTTTTGATGCCGTACAAGGAAATTGCACCGCGATGTTCGAGATCAAACCGTGGGATAGCGACACCTATCGCAAGCAGACTCGCCGCAGCACCCTGATCATCGCGGTGGTGTTCCTGGCCCTGGCGATGTTGCTGTCCAGCCTGGCCGTGCTGCTGCTGGGCACGCCCGGAGGCGATAACTTTCGTTTCAATCTCGGCGGGGTGCTTGTCGCGGTGCTGGCAATGGCCGCGCTGATGCGCCTGTATTTCTGGTCGCAGCCATGGATGGCCGCCGCCGTGTACGGCTGGCAGCTCAAGCGCAGCCTGATGAAAATCACCAACGTGATGCACCAGGTGACCGCTGGCGTGCAAGCCCAGGATCCCACCGCTATGAAGCTGCTGCGTTTCTATCACCTGGGGCTGGCCCAGATGCATCAGCTGGACGCCAACTCCAGCGCCCAGGGCTCCCTGGCGCGAGAGGCCGACGCGCACCTGGCGAAGATGCAGGCGCTGGGCCTGGGCACCGAACAGTCGCGCCTGGAGGCGAGTTGGGTCGAGACGGTGAAGCAGGCCTATCGCGCAGGTTGAGCGGTCAGAGGGTGCCGATGCGGTCGAGCTCGGCTTTCAAGGCCTGGGCATCGAGCTGGTCGAAGGGCAGGGCAAAAAAGGCCCGGCAGCGGGTTTCGATACGATCCAGGGTGGCATGGAAGGCCTGGCCGATCTGATCATCGCTGCCTCTGACGGTCGATGGATCGACCAGGCCCCAGTGGGCCTTGATGGCCGGACCGAAGTACACCGGGCAAGCATCGCGAGCGGCGCTGTCGCACACGGTGATGACGATGTCCGGCGGGCTGCCCTCGAATGCGTCGTTACCCTTGCTGCGCAAGCCTTTTACGCTGATACCGGCTTCTTGCAAGGTGCTCAGGCTGCGCGGGAGCACGTGGCCCTTGGGGAAACTGCCGGCGCTGACGGCCTGGAATCCGGCCGGGGCCAGATGGTTGAACATCGCTTCGCTGAGAATGCTGCGGCAACTGTTGGCTGTGCACATGAAGAGGACTTTCATCGATCGGCTCCGATAAGCGCAAGGTTGGGCTGCGCCGGAGTATATGCGGACAATCGAATATATGGAATTTCGTATTTGTAGCGAGAGCGAGAGCGGATAGCGCCGGGGCGCAATACGTCTGCGCCCCAACGATTTGCGTGGTTACGATTTTCTGCCGCCGCCTTGGCTGCGTTCGCTACCTTTGTTACCGGCTCCAGTGCCTTTTTGCCGGTCGTTAGCAACGTTGCCGCCCGACGCTTGTCCGCCTTTCTTGCCGGCTTCCGATGCTTTTTCACGATCATTGGCGAAGTTGCCTGGGTTTTTGTTTCCGCTACTGGCCATTTCGAGAATCCTCATTTTGGTTGAGCGAGCAACGTGCCTCGCATTAGTTGGGAAAGAAAATGGCCGGGGGAAGTTTAAAAAAAACCGCTTGCTGGCGACGAATGGTCTGCCACCAGCCTTCACTTCTAATCCTCGCCACCGCTGACTTTCCAATGCTTGGCATCTGCCGGGAACACCACTTGCTCGACCCGATGGGCAATGCCGAAAGCCAGGGAGTTCTCCGCTGGAATCACCCGTTCCTCGGCACACAGGCATTTGAAGATATCCAGCTGCGTCGCCGCGCCAGCGGTTTCCTTGACGTAGATTTCCACGTAGCGCGCCACGTCGTTGTCCAGGCTGGACAGGTACTCGCGCAAGCGTGAGTGGTCCACCGACTTCTGGCCGAAGTACCAGTTCATCGGATGAATCAGGAAACGCGAGTGCGGGGTAGTGGTGCGGTCGCTGGCGGCCAGGTACATGACGATGCCCATCGACTCGATGTTGCCGGCGTTCACCGCACGTACCGGTACCGGCAGGGACTTGATGAAGGTGTAGAGGGTGAAGCCGAAGTTGGTGCTGCCACCGACTGTGGAGAGATTGAGCATCAGCGAGTCGGCGCCTTTCTCAATGGCCTCCAGGCAGTTATCGCGAAAGCGTTCCGTGGTTCCCTGATCGATCTGGCAATGAAAATGGACAATGTGTTCGGACATCTGAAACTCCTGTCGACTTCACCCTTTGCAAGTGCCTGCGGATCGGCTGTGCCGTACAGTTGGGAGTCCAGCGGTCTGCGGATGTTCCTCATCCGTGGCTGGCTGCCGGTGAGCGCATCAAGCCGGTTGCTGCTGTTCGCATTTCTGGGCAGCTTGCGTCATGCGCTGCAGGAATAACGCCAGCCCGGCTTCTTCTTCGCTGAGGCCTTTACGTGCCCGGGGTTTGGGTAACTGGGTCAGGGCACCGAGCAGGAAACTCTCCACCACCGCAGGATGAATGTAGCACTTGCGACAGACGGTTGGCGTGTTGCCCAGTTGTCGGGCGACTTGCCTGACCATCTCGGCGACATGCCTTTTGGCCTCGCTTTCGGTTTCCCAGCGCAGCGCCCGCAACCCGGCCAGAGCGGCTGCGCTGCCGGCCCAGGTGCGGTAGTCCTTGGCGGTGAAGTCAGCGCCAGTGAGGGTCTTGAGGTAGGCGTTGATGTCCGAAGAACTGATGGCGTGGCGTTCGCCGTGTTCGTCCAGGTACTGGAACAGGTTCTGCCCGGGGATCTCCTGGCAGCGCTTGATGATCCGCGCCAGGCGCCGGTCCTTCACGGTGATCTGGTGCTCGATGCCGCTCTTGCCACGGAACTGGAAGGCGATGGCGCTGCCGTTGACCTCGACATGCTTGTTGCGCAGGGTCGTCAGGCCATAGGAGCGATTGTCCCGGGCATATTGGCTGTTGCCGACGCGGATCAGGGTCGTGTCCAGCAGGGTGATGACCGTGGCCATGACTTTGTCGCGGCTGAACCCGGGCGTGGCGAGGATTTCCTCCAGGCGTTTGCGCAAGCGCGGCAGGGCCCGTCCGAATTCCAGCATCCGCGAATACTTGTCCGCATCACGGACCTCACGCCAGCGCGCATGGTAACGGTACTGCTTGCGTCCACGGGCATCGCGCCCGGTGGCCTGGAGATGGCCGCGCGGGTCGGTGCAGATCCAGACATCGGTATAGGCCGGTGGCACCGCCAGGGCATTGATGCGCTGGATCTCGGCTGCGTCGGTGATGCGCTGGCCTTGCGGGTCGAAATAACAGAACTTGCCACGCAATTTCTTGCGGGTGATGCCGGGGGCCGTGTCATCGACATAGTGCAGGTCGGTCGGCAATGCATCCGGCGGCAGGGTGTCGGGCATGAAGAAAGTCCTTGGCAGCGAATCCGGTGGCCATGTGATCGATTGACCGCAGCCCGTTGCGGTCGTGCCAAGATTCTGCGGTTACCCGCAACCCCTGTGTGCGAGCTTGCTCGCGATAGCGGTGAATCAGCTTGCATCAATGTTGGATGCGTCGTCATCGCGAGCAAGCTCGCACACAAGGTGGACTACGCCAACACCGCCACCGCCTTGATCTGCGCCCACAGCAACTGCCCTGGATGCAGCTTGAGCTGATCGCGCGAATAGCGGGTGATGCGTGCCAGCAGCGGGGTGCCGGCGGCTTCCAGGCGGACCAGCACATGGGCGGTGTTGTCGGCGGCCTGTTCGCTGACCACGGTGACCGGCAGGCGATTGAGGATGCTGGTCTGGGCATCGTTCGCCAGGCTGAGGCTGACGTCCCGGGCCTGGACCTTGAAGCGCAGCGGCTGGCCGAGGGCCAGGGACGTGTGGGCCACGCGTACGTTCAGTTGGCTATCGGGCAGATTCAGGGTCAGCAGTTGATAAGCCGGGTCATAACCGCTGACCTTGCCCTCGATCACCACGCCGGCGTCGTCCCCCAAGGCCAATGGCAGGTCGAGCCGGGCCAGGGTTTCGCCGATCGGCCCACTGGCCAGCGCGCGACCGCCGTCGAGCAACACGATGTGATCGGCCAGGCGCGCCACTTCGTCCTGGGAATGGCTGACATACAGCACTGGAATGTCCAGCTCATCGTGGAGCCGTTGCAGGTACGGCAGGATTTCGTTTTTGCGCCGGGTATCGAGGGCCGCCAGCGGCTCATCCATCAGCAGCAGTTGCGGGCTGGTGAGCAAGGCGCGGGCGATGCCCACCCGCTGGCGCTCGCCGCCGGACAGGTTGTGCGGCTGCCGATCGAGCAAGTGGCCGATGCCCAGCAGTTCGGTCGCCTGTTGCATGTCCACCCGCCGTTGTGCCGGCGCGATGCGCTTGAGGCCGAACGCCAGGTTGGCCTGCACCGACAGATGGGCGAACAGGCTCGCCTCCTGGAACACATACCCCACCGGCCGTTTATGGGGCGGCATGAACACCGCGTGCTCACTGTCTTGCCAGACTTGGCCGTTGACCTCGATAAAACCCCGGGCCGGTCGCTCCAACCCGGCAATGCAGCGCAGGCAGGTGGTTTTACCGGAACCGGAAGGCCCATACAGTGCGGTCACGCCACGGCCGGGCAGTTGCACATCCAGGTCCAGGGAAAAAGCCCCGTGGTCGAGCTGAAAACGCGCCTGAATCATCGATCAACTCCAACCGGCACGGGTTCGGCGGCTGGAATACAGCGCCAGCAGCACCAGGAATGAAAACACCAGCATCGCCGCTGCCAGCCAGTGGGCCTGGGCGTATTCCAAGGCTTCGACATGGTCGTAGATCTGCACCGACACCACCCGGGTTTTCTCCGGAATGTTGCCGCCGATCATCAGCACCACGCCGAATTCGCCGACGGTGTGGGCAAAGCCGAGAATCGCCGCGGTGATGAAGCCGGGGCGGGCCAGGGGCAGGATGACGCTGAAAAACGTATCCCAAGGCCCGGCCCGCAGGGTAGCGGCGACTTCCAAGGGGCGACTGCCGATGGCGGCAAAGGCGTTCTGCAACGGCTGCACCACAAACGGCATGGAGTAGATCACCGAGCCGATCACCAGCCCGGTGAAGCTGAAGGTGAGGGTGCCCAGCCCGAGGGCCTGGGTGAATTGGCCGATCCAGCCGTGCGGCCCCAACGCCAGCAACAGGTAGAAGCCGATCACCGTGGGTGGCAACACCAATGGCAATGCCACCACCGCGCCCACCGGCCCGCGCAGCCACGAGCGGGTGCGCGACAGCCATAAAGCGATGGGCGTGCCGATGAGCAGCAGGATCACCGTGGTCAAGGACGCCAGTTTGAGGGTCAGCCAGATGGCGGCATAGTCGGCGCTGGTCAGGGGCATTTTAGCGATGGTAACCGTAGGCTTGGACGATGGCGGCGGCTTTCGGGCCCTTGAGGTAATCCACCAAAGCCGCGGCAGCGGGGTTGTCCCGGCCCTTGCTGAGAATCACCGCGTCCTGTTTGATCGGGTCGTGCAGTTCGGCCGGGACGATCCACGCCGAGCCGCCCGTCACTCTGCCGTCCTTGTACACCTGGGACAAGGCGACGAAACCGAGTTCGGCGTTACCGGTGGAGACGAACTGATAGGCCTGGGTGATGTTCTGGCCTTCGACGAGCTTGCCTTTCACCTGCGCGGTCAAGCCGAGCTTGTCCAGCACCTGGGTCGCGGCGAGGCCGTAGGGTGCGGCTTTCGGGTTGGCAATGGACAGGTGCTGGAAGTCGTTGTGCTTGAGGACCTGCCCCGTGCCATCGACATAACCCTCTTTGGCTGACCACAGCGCCAGGGTGCCGACGGCGTAGGTGAAGCGCGAGCCCTTGACGGTGTCGCCCTCGCTCTCGAGTCTGGCCGGGGTGGTGTCGTCGGCGGCGAGGAAAACTTCGAATGGCGCGCCGTTCTTGATCTGCGTGTAGAACTGCCCGGTGGCGCCGTAAGCCGCCACCAATTTATGCCCGGTGTCTTTTTCGAAGTCGGCGGCGATGGCCTGGATCGGTGCGGTGAAATTGGCGGCGACCGCCACCTGCACCTCGGCGGCCTGGACGGCGCCAATAGTCAGGAACGGGATCAACAGCAACGGCGCGAAGCGGGTGAGGCGCATAGGTGAGGCTCCGAGGGCAGGTTCGCTATATACCGGAATATATAGCGAATGGCCGACAAACGGAACGTGGCATTTTGCCTGGGGAGCGAGGGAGCAAGCGATGGCGGCCTGACAGGCGATGACGGCTGTCAGGACCGCCCACGATTGTTGAATCGGGCCAATGCCTCTTCAGCCAACCGCCGGGTCAACTCGGCGCTCGACAGTTCGCGGCCCAGGGGAAACGCCTGGCCGGCCCACAGGTTGCTGAAGCCCGCTTCATCCTTGGCGCGCAGCGGCATCAACGCGCCGCCCGCCAGGGGAAAGGCCGGTGCGAGCGGGCTCATCGGGCCCACTTCGCGCATCACCCGGTTGACGATGCCTCGGGCCGGGCGCCCAGTGAACAGGTTGGTAACAGCGGTCTGGCTTTCCTTGACCGTGCGCAACGCGCGGTGATGGGAAGCGCTGATCTTCGCCTCGGGGGTGAACAGATAGGCGCTGCCCAGTTGCACCGCCGAGGCGCCCAGGGCGAACGCCGCGACGATCCCCCGTGCATCGCCAATGCCGCCGGTGGCGATCACCGGCACCTTCACCGCATCCACCACCTGCGGCAGCAAGGCAAACAGCCCGACTTGGGTGTTGAGGTCGTCGCTGAGGAACATCCCGCGATGACCACCGGCTTCGTAACCCATGGCAATGATCGCATCGCAACCATGCTGTTCCAGCCAGATGGCCTCCTCGACGGTAGTGGCCGAGGAAAGGATTTTCGCGCCAGTGGCCTTCACCCGATCCAGCAAGGATTTTTCCGGCAGGCCGAAATGAAAACTGACCACTTTGGGACGCATCTCTTCCAACACCTGGCAGGCGGCATCATCGAAGGGGGTGCGGTTGGACACCGGGGTCGGCGCGTCGAAGTCGACGCCCAGTTCCTGGTAGTACGGCTTGAGCCGTTGCTTCCAGGCCGCGGCCCGCTGTTCGTCGAAGGCCGGGGGCTGGTGACAGAAAAAATTCACGTTGAACGGCTTGTCGGTTTGCTCGCCGATGGTCGTCAGCGCCTGGCGCAGTTGTTCGACATCGAGCATCGCCGCCGGCATCGAACCCAGCCCGCCGGCATTGCACGTCGCGACCACCATGGCCGGCCCGGTCACCCCGGCCAGCGGCCCCTGAATGATGGGCAGCTCGATACCGAGCAGGTCAAGAATGCGAGTGTCTGGCCACTGGCTCATGGGCGGGGTCTCCGACGGCAGAAGGAAACAGCGGTTTTAGCAGGTGTGGACCGGCGAGGGCCAGTCGAGTTTTTCAATCGAGCGCTGCAACTTGATCCCGACGGTGGGAGGGTTACCATGCGGGCTTCATACATCAAGGAGCCCGATCCATGGACGTGAAACTCAAGACCGTCGAACCCTTCACCGTGGCCGGCCTGCAGGTGCGCACCCGCAACACCGACGAGCAGCAGCCCGGCACCGCCCGAATCGGCCCGATGTGGCAGCAGTTCTTCAACGAAGGGCTGTTCGACACGATTCCGGCCCGGCAGTCGGAGTCGTTCGTCTACGGGGTGTATTCCAACTACGAGTCCGACGCCACCGGCCACTTCGATGTGACGGCCGGGGTGCAGGTGGATGCGACCAGCGCAGGCTATCCCGCCGTGGACATCGAGGGCGGCGACTACCTGGTGTTTTCGGCCAAGGGGCCGATGCCCGATTGCGTGATCCAGACCTGGGGCCTGATCTGGGCATACTTCGCGGATAACCCGCAGACATTGCGCCGTTTCACCACCGATTTCGAGGTCTACAGCGGCCCCGACTCGGTGGCGATCTACATCGGCATTCAATCCCCGGATGAGCGCTCCAGCGCCAGCAACTGACGCTTGCGTTCCACGCCCCAGCGATAGCCCGACAGGTTGCCGTCGCTGCGTACCACCCGATGGCAAGGGATCGCCACCGCCAGGCTGTTGGCGCCGCAGGCCTGGGCCACGGCGCGCACGGCCTTGGGCATGCCGATGCGCTGGGCGATCTCGGCATAGCTGGCGGTGCTGCCTGCGGGAATGTCCCGCAAGGCTTGCCAGACCCGCTCCTGGAAGGCGGTGCCGCGCAGGTCCAAGGGCAGGTCCAAGCCTAGGGCCGGTGCTTCGATGAAGCCAACCACCTGGGCGATCAACTGCTCGAACTCGCGGTCGGCGCCGATCAGGTTGGCCCGGCGGAACTTGTCTTGCAGGTCGCGCACCAACGCGTCCGGGTCGTCCCCCAGCAGGATCGCGCACACGCCACGCTCGCTTTGCGCCACCAGGATTGCCCCGAGGGAGCATTGGCCGACGGCGAAACGAATGTCGGTGTTCTGCCCGGCGGCGCGATAGTCGGCGGGTTTCATGCCCAACACCTTGTCGGCAGCCTCATAAAAGCGGCTGTTGGAGTTGAAACCGGCGTCGTACAGCGCCTCGGTGATGCTGCCGCCATCGGCCAGGCGTTCGCGCACCTTGCGTGAGCGGTGGGCGGCGGCATAACCCTTGGGGGTCAGGCCGGTGACAGCCTTGAAGACCCGATGAAAATGGAACGGGCTCAACCCCGCGCTTTCTGCCAGCTGATTCAGGCCAGGCAGTTGCTCGGCCGCCTCGATTTGCCGGCAAGCGGCGGCAACCCGTGCCGCTTGTTGGGCGGCGATCTGGGTCTGGTCCCGGGCTACGCGCTTGCTGGGCCGATAACCGGCGGCCTGGGCCTGTTCCGGCGTGTCGAAGAACTCGACGTTGCGCGGGTTGGGCAGGCGCGACAGGCTGCTGGGGTGGCAATAGATGCCGGTGGTTTTCACGCCATAGACGAAGGTGCCGTCGGCGCGTGGATCCCGGGCGAGCACGGCGGCCCAGCGCGGATCCAGTTCAGGGGCGAGATGATTCGAAGTGCTGTTCATGGTCGTTATGTCCATTGGCCCGTTTTGGCTACAGTAGCGAGCCTGGGGAGCGGCGACACTCCGGGTCTTGCGGTTGAATTCTGCACCTTCATCCGGCGGTGCGAAACGTCAGGTTGATGCGCTGGGCGCCCAGGCGCGGATGCTCTCCCGCCTTGAGCGGCAGCACGCCGTGGTAACGCAACCGGTCCGTGCCACCCCAAACCACGATGTCACCATGGAACAGTGGCACACGCAGGCTTTTGTCGCTGCGCTCGAACCCGCCGAACTGAAACATTGCCGGCAGGCCCAGGGACATCGAGACGATAGGGGCGCTGAGTTGGCGTTCGTTTTTATCTTGATGCAACGACATCCGTGCGCCGGGCACGTAGCGGTTGATCAGGCAGGAGTCCGGCTCGAAATGCTCGAACCGTGCCTGCCGGGCGGCGGCCTGGGCCAGTTCGCGAAACACCGCCGGCATGGCGGGCCAGGGGTGGCCGGTCTGAGGATCAACGGCGCTATAGCGATAGCCGCTGCGGTCGGTGGTCCAGCCCAGCGTGCCACAACTGCTCAAGGCCACCGACATGGTAAAGCCGCCAGGTGTGACCATCTGCCGGAACGGCGCGGCCTGCAACACGGTTTCCAGGGCCGGCAGCAAACGGTCGAGCCAGGGCAGGGCAAAGCCACGCAACACGAACGATTGCGGGCCAATCTGTTCGACCTGGCCGGGCGTTGTCGGCGTCTCGTCGGCGAACAGGTCCAGGGTGATCGGGTTGTCGTCATTGCGCATCATGAAAAATGATTCCCAAGGTGTGCCGCCTACCGTCGTGCACGCGGCTGACGCCATGGCGCATGTTCACTCGATAATAACCGCGAACGCCTTTGACGGGCCGCTGATGCACCGCGAACACCACTGCGTCACCCTGTTTCAGATCGATGACCTGCGGCCGCGACTGCATGCGCGGACGTTGTTCGGTCAGCACGAACTCGCCCCCGGTAAAGTCCTGGCCCGGTGCCGACAGCAGGATCGCGACCTGCAGCGGGAACACCTGCTCGCCGTACAGATCCTGGTGCAGGCAGTTGTAGTCCTGGGGGCCGTATTGCAGCAACAATGGCGTCGGGCGTTGCTGCCCGGCGGCATGGCAGCGCTGGATGAAATCGGCATGCCGGTCGGGATAGCGCACCTCTAGGCCCATGCACGCGTTCCAGCGGTTGGCCAGCGGTACCAGCAGCGGATACAACGACTGACGCAGTTGCTGGACGAGGTCAGGCAGCGGGTAACGAAAATACTGATACTCGCCGCGCCCGAATCCATGGCGGGCCATGATCACCCGCGAACGAAAAAGCCCGCTCTCTGCGTACAGACCACTGAGCATTCGACATTGCGTGGCGGGCAGCAGGTTGCGGATGAGCGCGCTGCCGTCCTGCTCGAGACCGTGTTCCAGGGCCGACCAATCCAGTTGATTTATTCGTTGGGTCAGTGAGGGCAGATGCGGGGGAGTGGGCATGATGACAATCCTTGGTGCAAAGGATTGGTCAGTCTGGAGGGTGTTTCGTTGGTCAGCACTCCGGTTCTTGCGATGCATCAATGTCCTGAGTCACTCCCGTCAGCAGGCACGACAAATCCCCTGTGGCGAGGGAGCTTGCTCCCGCTCGACTGCGCAGCAGTCGTAAAACCTGCCAGCGCGGTCTGCCTGCAAGAATGCACCAGGCAATTGGGGCGGCTTCGCCGCCCAGCGGGAGCAAGCTCCCTCGCCACAAAAGCATCGTGCCCGCCCTGGTGCCACAAACATTTATCAGGGTGAGTCTTTACAGCGCCTTGCTGACACTGACGTTGCTAATCACATCGTCGGTTTCGCCATGCAGCTTTTGCAACGCGGCTCGGGCTTCTTCCTCGGTGCCGGTTTCCAGTTGCGCGAATTCGAAGCGGCGTTCGTCGTTGAGCTTGTACTTGATGACGTATTTGGTCGTCTGGGCCACGGTTTTGCCTGTCTTGAAAGTGGGCGAGGCTCAGCTCAGCTTCGAGCTGGAACGCCGGATGATTTTGATCTTGTGGGTCAGGGTCGGCTTGCGCGTGACGCTGATTGCACGGCGGTTGACGGTGTCGATGGTGATGTTCCAGAAACCGGTGCTAGGGGCAGTGATCCGGGCCGGGAAGGTGTCGAACGCGCCGCCGTGATACGTGTGCCGACCGCCGTTCTTGAAGCTACGGAAGTTGGCGTCGTTCATCAAACGGATGTTGCACATTTGGGAGCATTCGATGACGACAATGTCGTCTTCGTTCAGGTGCTCGCGCTGGTGGATGAATTTCATGGGCGCCTCCAGAAGGGCTTTTTCTACAAAATCAAAACGATAGCAAGGGGCAATGACGCGCAGTTTATCAGCCCCGAGTGTTAATATCCGGCCCGCGCTCCAGGCTTTGTTCATTTATTGCAGGTTGCGGGAAAAATAAAGCTGTGCGGCGCCGGAGAAAAACGGGGCCTGCACTGTCGGAGGATCTTTATCGGAGGAATCATATGAAGCGCAGCGTGTGGGTGTTGGCATTGGCCATGAGTGGATGTGCATCGGTATCGGACATCAACCAGACGCCCCCCACCATGAGCGTCATCTCCGGAAAGAAACCTCACGAATATGCCAAGTGTGTTTCCGACAAACTGGCCAAAAGCCGTGGTCCGCTGCAAGTGGAGCCACACAAGAATGGTGTTCGACTGATCGTCCCGGGCAAACTGTCGACCCTGCCGGCGGCGGTGTTCGATATTGACGAGCGCTCCAGCGGCAGCAGCATCAAGCTGCACGAAAGCATGTCCAATGTACCGGTGCGTCCGGGCGACGTGCAGGATGCGGCCAACGCCTGCATTTCCGGCTGATCACATTCCGCGCCTGACGAGCGGACCGGGCATCGGATAAACTACTGCCCTCGACAAAAGATGCCGCCACGGTTCACGTTGGCGGCATTGTCATTTATGGAGCCAGTCGATGAAACGCGAGCAGGTGCGCGAGCGCCATGCAGAAGGTCTTATCTGTGCCACCCACGTGATTCAGAACCCGGCGAGCCCGGGCGAATGGATCGTGTTCTTCAAGAAAAGCGCCGGGCGCAGTTTTTTCCTGGTGGATGACCAGGACGAAGTGGAGTCCTTCAGCCGTCTTGATGAACTGATCGAAACCTTGCGCGGGCTGGGCATCAAGTTTGCCGAGATCCACATTTGATTACTTGCAGACCACCACGACACTGCGGCTGGTGAAGTTACCGACGTCGACGCCCAGGGTCTTCTCGCTTTCCTTGGCCTGGGGTGTGCCGTCGGTGCCGACGATGCGGTAGCCGGTGCCGGCACAGGACGCGTCAGCCTTTTCGTAGCACGTCGCCCAGGAGTTGGCCTCGCCCGAGCAGTCGATGGCCAAGCCTTGCTCGCCGTTATCGAGATAGGTTTTTTCGGCCGAGGCACAGCCCGCCAGGGCCAGGACTGTAAACAGTGCCAGAAGTGTCTTCATGGGATCGTCATCGAGAAGGGAAGGGCAACGGCGAGATTATAGCGAATGGCCATTGCGGTACAGCTAAAGTACAGCTGAACCAGCCTCGTTCAATGCCCGGGTGGCATCTACTAGAGGCTCGTCTGGTTATTTCTTGCGGCGGGGGCTGCGTGCGGGAGCGGTGTCGCGTTCTTTCGCCGCCGGGGCAGCGCGCTCATCCTGGAATACCGCGGCCACTTCCACCGCCATGGCCTTGCTGGGCAAGGGACCGGCGACCTGCTCGCCGTGGTAGTTGATAATCCACCACTGGCCGTCCTTGCCCTGGCTGACCGAATAGCCGTTTGCGTTTCTTGTTACCGACATCTAGCTGCCTCATTGGCGTGATCAAGGGCGCCATGATACGTCAAATGCTCGCAAACAGCGCCTACTGGCGTACAGTGGGTCCGCTGCAGCCATCGAAACGAAAGGCGATTGAACTATCCGCCGTTTTTTATTTCTCTATGATGGCACCGGTTGGCCAGTGCGGGCATTGTAAGGTGCCCGTCGCCTGATTAGACTGCGCCGAAACTCGTACACACCGCCTTTTCAAGGACTTATATGATCAAGAAATGCTTGTTCCCAGCAGCCGGTTACGGTACTCGCTTCCTGCCAGCGACTAAAGCCATGCCCAAAGAAATGCTGCCGGTGGTGAACAAGCCACTGATCCAGTACGGCGTCGAAGAAGCCCTCGATGCGGGCCTGACGGAAATTTCCATCGTCACCGGCCGCGGCAAACGCGCCCTGGAAGACCATTTCGACATCAGCTACGAGCTGGAGAATCAGATCAAGGGCACCGACAAGGAAAAATACCTGGTCGGTATCCGCAAACTGCTGGATGAGTGCTCGTTCTCCTACACCCGCCAGACTGAAATGAAAGGCCTGGGTCACGCGATCCTGACCGGCCGCCCACTGATCGGTGACGAACCGTTTGCCGTGGTCCTGGCGGACGACCTGTGCGTCAACCTCGAAGGCGACGGCGTACTGACGCAGATGGTCAAGTTGTACAAGCAGTTCCGCTGTTCCATCGTGGCAATCCAGGAAGTCGATCCGCAGGAAACCAACAAGTACGGCGTGATTGCTGGCGAAATGATCCGTGACGACATCTACCGCGTTCACAGCATGGTTGAAAAACCAAAACCTGAAGACGCACCGTCGAACCTGGCGATCATCGGTCGCTACATCCTGACCCCGGACATCTTCGACCTGATCGAACAGACCGAGCCAGGCAAGGGCGGCGAAATCCAGATCACCGACGCCCTGATGAAACAGGCCCAGAACGGCTGCGTCATGGCCTACAAGTTCAAAGGCAAGCGTTTCGACTGCGGTGGCGCCGAAGGCTACATCGACGCGACCAACTTCTGCTTCGAGAACTTCTACAAGACCGGCAAGGCTTACTGATAGCCTGCGCCGCGCCTTGAAAAACGCCCCGACTGGTTCGGGGCGTTTTTTTTTGGAAAATCACCAGGCAGTTCAAGCCCGATAGGCACACAGAACCCTGTGGCGAGGGGATTTATCCCCGTTGGGCTGCGCAGCAGCCCCAACATCCGGATGCGATCAGCCTGATACACCGCCGTTGCAGGCTTTAGGACTGCTGCGCAGCCCAACGGGGATAAATCCCCTCGCCACAAGTGGGTGAGGCAGGCCTTGGTTCGTCGCTCAGCCACAAGAAGGTGGTCGCGAAGTCCGGCTGGCTTTTTCACTTTCCGCCCCCATAACCATCGCAACGCTGCCTCAGGCGAAAACAGCAGGTATGCTGATGACCTGCCGAAGGAGATAGAAATGGCCTACGATTTTGACTTGTATGTGATTGGCGCCGGTTCCGGCGGTGTGCGGGCTGCACGGTTTGCCGCCGGTTTCGGCGCCAAGGTGGCTGTGGCGGAAAGCCGCTACCTGGGTGGGACCTGCGTGAACGTGGGCTGTGTGCCGAAAAAACTGCTGGTCTACGGCGCGCACTACGCCGAGGACTTCGAACAGGCGTCGGCCTACGGCTGGACGGCGGGCGAGGCGAGTTTCGACTGGGCCACGCTGATCGCCAACAAGGACCGGGAAATCAATCGCCTCAACGGGATTTATCGCAACCTGCTGGTTAACAGCGGCGTCGTACTGCACGAAGGCCACGCCAGGATCACCGGGCCCCATGAGGTCGAGATCAACGGCCAGCGCTACACCGCCAAACACATCCTGGTCGCCACGGGTGGGTGGCCGGTGATCCCGGACATTCCGGGGCGCGAGCATGCCATCAGCTCCAACGAAGCGTTCTTTCTCAAGGAACTGCCCAAGCGCGTCATCGTCGTGGGCGGCGGCTACATCGCGGTGGAGTTCGCCGGGATTTTCCACGGCATGGGGGCGCAGACGTCCTTGCTCTATCGCGGTGAGCTGTTCCTGCGCGGCTTTGACGGTGCGGTGCGCAAGCACCTGGCAGACGAGCTGACCCGCCGTGGCCTGGACCTGCAATTCAACGCTGACATCAAGTCCATCGAAAAACTGGACGATGGCAGCCTCAGGGTCGAGCTCAAGGATGGCAAGACGTTGCTCACCGATTGCGTGTTCTACGCCACCGGTCGGCGGCCGATGCTCGACAACCTGGGCCTGGAAACCACCGGTGTCACGCTGGACGAGAAGGGCTTTATCCAGGTCAACGAAAAATACGAGACCACCGAGCCGTCGATCCTGGCCATTGGCGATGTGATCGGTCGTGTCCAGCTCACACCCGTGGCCCTGGCCGAGGGCATGGCGGTTGCGCGACGTCTGTTCAAGCCCGAGCAATATCGCCTGGTGGATTACCGGATGATCCCCACCGCCGTGTTCAGCCTGCCGAATATCGGCACGGTTGGCCTGACGGAAGAGCAGGCCCGGGAAGAAGGCCATGAGGTGCAGATTTTCGAAAGCCGCTTCCGGCCGATGAAACTGAGCTTGACCGACTGCCAGGAGCGCACGCTGATGAAACTGGTGGTGGATGCCCGGACTGACAAGGTGCTGGGTTGCCACATGGTCGGGCCGGATGCCGGGGAAATCGTCCAGGGCCTGGCCATTGCGCTCAAGGCTGGCGCCACCAAGCGCGATTTCGATGAAACCATCGGCGTACATCCGACTGCGGCCGAGGAGTTCGTCACCATGCGCACGCCCGTAGCCTCCTGATCGCCAGGCGAACATAGGGCGAGCGAGGTTGCTCGCCCTATTAGGTTTTCTTCTATCTATTTAACTGCTCATAGCCAAAACCAATCATTCGCATGAGGTTTGCCAATGAGCCAGCCCGGGGACGAGTGGTTAAGATTCCCTCCATCAACTTTTCAACCCTGATGGAGAAACATCGATGCCTATCATCAACAGCCAAGTTAAACCGTTCAACGCTACCGCTTTCAAAAACGGCGAATTCGTTCCGGTATCGGACGCCGATCTGAAAGGCAAGTGGTCTGTCGTGTTCTTCTACCCAGCCGACTTCACCTTCGTTTGCCCAACCGAGCTGGAAGACCTGGCCGACAACTACGCCGAATTCAAGAAGCTGGGCGTCGAAATCTACAGCGTTTCCACCGACACTCACTTCGCCCACGCCGCCTGGCACAACACTTCGCCAGCCATCGGCAAGATCCAGTACACCATGATCGGCGACCCGACCCACGTCATCTCCCGCAACTTCGACGTGCTGATCGAAGAAGTCGGCCTGGCTGACCGCGGTACTTTCGTGATCAACCCAGAAGGCCAGATCAAGATCGTCGAGATCAACGACGGTGGTGTCGGCCGTGACGCTTCCGAGCTGCTGCGCAAGGTCAAGGCCGCCCAGTACGTCGCCGCTCACCCGGGCGAAGTCTGCCCAGCCAAGTGGAAAGAAGGCGAGGCCACCCTGGCTCCGTCCCTGGACCTGGTCGGCAAGATCTAAGACCGTGAGTCCCTTGAGGGCGGTCATCCGCACCTAAGCAAGCTGCACCGCCCACAAAAAACGCCCGGGCGAGATTCGCTCGGGCGTTGTTTTTTCTGAAATTCAAAAAATGGAAATCGCCCGTATGTTGGACGCCAATCTTAAAGCTCAGTTGAAGTCATACCTGGAACGGGTCACCCAGCCGATCGAGATCGTCGCTTCCCTCGATGACGGTGCGAAATCCCAGGAAATGCTTGCGTTACTCAAAGACGTCGCCAGTCTTTGCGACCAGATTACTTTGCTCGACAACGGCACCGATGCGCGCAAGCCTTCGTTTTCGTTGAATCGCCCGGGTGCCGATATCAGCCTGCGTTTTGCCGGCATCCCCATGGGCCACGAATTCACTTCGCTGGTGCTGGCCTTGCTGCAAGTCGGCGGTCACCCATCGAAGGCCAGTGTCGAGGTTATCGAACAGATCCGCTCCCTCAAGGGCGAGTTCAACTTCGAGACCTATTTCTCGCTGTCGTGCCAGAACTGCCCGGACGTGGTCCAGGCACTGAACCTGATGGCGGTGCTGAACCCGAACATTCGCCACGTCGCCATCGACGGCGCGCTGTTCCAGGCCGAAGTCGATGAACGGCAGATCATGGCCGTGCCCAGCATCTACCTGAACGGCGTGAACTTTGGCCAGGGCCGCATGGGCCTGGAAGAGATTCTTGCCAAGATCGACACCAGCGGTATCGAGCGCCAGGCCGAGAAGATCAGCGCCAAGGATGCGTTCGATGTGCTGGTGGTGGGCGGTGGCCCGGCCGGTGCTTCGGCGGCGATCTATGCGGCCCGTAAAGGCATCCGCACCGGTGTGGCGGCCGAGCGTTTCGGCGGGCAGGTGCTCGACACCATGGCCATCGAGAACTTCATCTCGGTCCAGGAAACCGAAGGGCCGAAACTGGCCGTCGCCCTGGAAGAACACGTCAAGCAGTACGACGTGGACATCATGAACCTGCAACGTGCCGACGCCTTGGTGCCAGGCAAGGCCGGCGGGTTGCATGAAATCAAGTTCGCCAGCGGTGCGAGCCTCAAGGCCAAGACCGTGATCCTGGCGACTGGTGCCCGCTGGCGTGAAATGAACGTGCCGGGCGAGCAGCAGTATCGCAACAAGGGCGTGGCGTACTGCCCGCACTGCGACGGTCCGCTGTTCAAAGGCAAGCGCGTGGTGGTGATCGGCGGTGGTAACTCCGGTGTCGAGGCGGCCATCGACCTGGCCGGTATCGTCGCCCACGTCACCTTGCTGGAGTTCGATGTGCAATTGCGTGCCGACGCGGTATTGCAGCGCAAGCTGCACAGCCTGCCGAACGTGACGGTGATTACCAATGCCCAGACCACCGAAGTGACTGGAGACGGTCAGAAGGTCAATGGCTTGCGCTACAAGGACCGTCCGAGCGGTGACGTGCGGGATGTGGAGTTGGAGGGGATCTTCGTGCAGATCGGCTTGCTGCCCAACACCGATTGGCTCAAAGGCACCGTCGAGCTGTCGCCACGGGGTGAGATTATCGTCGATGCCCGGGGTGAAACCTCGATCCCTGGCGTGTTCGCCGCCGGTGACGTGACCACCGTGCCGTACAAGCAGATCGTGATTGCCGTAGGCGAGGGCGCCAAGGCTTCGCTGAGTGCCTTCGACCACCTGATCCGCACCTCCGCGCCGGCATAAGCAGCCGAAAGCGGCAAGACAAAACCCCATGGGCCTGGCTCATGGGGTTTTTTATCGGCCCTTATTTTGCGGGAGCGGTGGTGAGGTTTACAGCGGTGCAGGCTGGATGATTTCCACCCAGTAGCCATCCGGGTCCTTGATGAACGCCAGGCTTTTCATGCGACCGTCGTTCAGGCGTTTCTGGAAATCGCAGCCCAATGCTTCGAAGCGCTCGCAGGCGGCGGCGACGTCCGGTACCGAGATGCAGATGTGGCCGAAGCCGCGTGGGTCGGTGTTGCCGTTATGGTAGGCGAAAGCCGGGTCGCTTTCGGTGCCATGGTTGTGGGTCAGTTCCAGGATGCCAGGGATCGACTTCATCCATTCGGTCCGCGCCGCTGCGTCCGCCGGGATCTGGTTCTTGTCCACCAGCGCCAGGAAATACAGGCTGAATTCGGCTTCCGGGAAGTCGCGTTTTTCCACCAGCGAGAAACCCAGCACGCGGGTGTAGAAATCCAGGGACTTGGTGATGTCCTTGACGCGCAACATGGTGTGGTTGAAGACGAACTTGGCCGTGGCAGCGTCGGGTTGGGCGGTGACGCCAGGGAAAGTGTTGAGTTCGTGCAGGCTCATGGGCCCTCCGGATATAAGTGGGGCAAACGGCGTCGCACGCTTGGTTGCGACGGTTCCTGGGCTTGCGTCAGACGGCTTCCTTGCAGGTGCGAGCATGATACGCAAGGGAAGCGGTGTCGCCAAACCGTGTGTGGCTATTGCCTGCTTCTGTCTCGGGCTTCAGACTTTACGATTCGCCCTTGAGTGCCAACGCAATGATTCGACCGTTCCTTTCGCTGTTTGTCCTGCTGTTTGCCTGCATTGCGAGTGTCGGCGGCGTCCAGGCGGACGAACCGCAGATCGCCTGGCCCCAAGGCTGGGTTGTCGAGCCTCTGCCCGCCGACGCCGCGGCACCGGGCCCCTTGCGACAACGTGCAACCAAGAGCGATTCGGCAGGCAATGCCGTGATGGTCATGGAATTGACCACGACTACCATCGAACCCGATCACCAGGTCAACTTGCAAGGCGTGTTGCTGGAAATGCGCAAATCGATCCAGAAGGATTTCTTCCAGGGCGGTTACCAAAGTGTGTGCAATAAAATCCATGCTTCCATGTTGGGCGGCGTAACTGCGTTGGAAACCACTTGTACGATCACGCAAAACGGACGACATGTATTGTCTCAGGCACTCGTCGCGGCACTAAATGAGGGCAAGGCTTATGTGCTGTCCTATGCAGGGCAGGCGCAGGTGTTTGTTGAAAGCCAGGATGAAATACAGTCGGTGCGAAACAGTTTGAAACTATAACGCCGTCAGCGTAGTACGCTCGGAATTTAATCCAAAAGTTTAGCCCATAAAAAAGCCCTGAGTGTATTCAGGGCTTTTTTGCATCATGGACGCTGTCAACCGCGCCCGTGTCAACCACGCAACCAAGAGTCGACGGTAGCTGCACCGTACTGTTCTTTCCAGGCTTTCAGGCCGCGGTGATTGCCGCCCTTGGTCTCGATCAACTCACCGGTGTGCGGGTTCTGGTAAACCTTTACCACTCGCGCACGGCGGGTCTTGATGGGTTTGGTCGATTGCAGGCTTGCCTTGGACGGGTTCGGGTCGAGGATCGCGACGATGTCGCGCAGGCTCTTGCCGTAGGTTTTCATCAGTCCCTGGAGCTTTTCCTCGAATTCGATTTCCTTCTTGAGCCCGGCATCGTTCTTCAGCGATTCCAACTGCTTGAGCTGTTCTTGAAGGGCCTTTTCGGCTGCACGAAATTCAGCGAGTCTGGACAAAATCGTTACTCCAATCAAAATATTTGGCTGATACCAACCGCAAACAAAGCTATAAGCCGAGCGCCTTGGTGTTAATGACTCTCCTGCTATCTGGCACAGGTAGAAAAATTGTAGTAGTTAATCCGTAAAGTGTAAATCGTAACTTTTTCGTTATGTAACAACAGCAAAAGCTTTTATCAGTTGGGCATCGTCGTCAATAGATCGGCGGCGGTTAACTGCCATTAAGCCCGGTCAAGGTCTCAATGAACGCCTGTCCGCTAATCGGTCGACCAAATAGATAACCCTGTAGAAAGTTCACCCCATGGGCGCTCAGGTAGTCGCTTTGCTCGACGGTTTCGACCCCCTCGGCCACCATGTCCAGGCCCAGCTTGCCCGACAGTTCGATGATGCTGTCGAGCAGGTGCCGTGACAGAGTATCGGCACCGATCATCGCGACAAAACTCTGGTCGATCTTCAAGAAGTCCACATTGAATTGACGCAAGTACGCCAGGCTGGAATGACCCGTACCGAAATCGTCGAGGGCGATCTTGACGCCCAGCTCCCGCAGTTGGTCGAACAGTTGCCGGGTAACGGGCGTAGGTTCGATCAACTCGCGCTCGGTCAACTCCAGCACCAGGGCAATCGTACCCGGCGCGAAGGCGGCGAGAAATTCGCGACAATCGTCCACCAGCGCCAGATCCTGGCAGTGGCGGGCGGTGATGTTGATGCCAACATGAAACGGCGCTTCCAGTTGAGGCGCCAGCGGTTCCAGCAGGCGCATGGTCTGCTGCATCAGCGCCCGGGTCATCGGTACGATCAGGCCGCTGTGTTCGGCGAAGGGAATGAACAGGTCCGGGCGAACCAGGCCTTCCTTGGGGTGGTTCCAGCGCATCAGCACTTCGACGCCGGCCCAGCGTTTGCTGTCGCTGTGTACGACCGGTTGCAGATAGGGCACGAACTCGCCGGCTTCCAGGGCCCGTTGCAGTTCACGACTGGGCGAGGAGGCGCGTTTTTGCAGCCAGTGTCCGAGGGTCCCGGCCACGACGCCGAAGAAGATCAGCAAGCTGAACAGCGGCGGATATTCCCTGGCCATGTAGCGCCAGGTTTCACCCTCGTCGAAGCCGGCTTCTACATTGAAGGCGTAGCGCGATGACCCCAGCTCATGCTGGGCGACCGGCAGCCCGGGCATGGGCGCTGGCCGGACCTTGCCGTCCGCCGCCAGCCAGTTCGGCCCGACTTGCAGCCGTAGCCGGGTCTGGCGGCCGATCAAGCGCAAGACGTTCGTCAGGTGGTACCCGTCAAGCGTGGCCAAGGCGCCTTGATGGCCCTCGTTGAGCCGGTAAATCAGCAGCGCGGTGTTCGGCGTGACCGGGTTGCCGTCCATGAGCCACAAGCTGCCTTGATGGTAGTCGCTCGGGTTGACGCGTTCCTCGAAGGCACCGAACAGCGAGCTGCAATACAGGTTGTTGTCCCAGACAAGGTTGGTCGAACGGACAAAGGGCCGGCGCGTCACTTGTTCGCGTAATGCCAGCTTCACCGCTTCGCAGGGCTGGCCGGCCAGGGGTAATAGTTCATGGGCCGCCAAGGCCGTGTTGTCGAGCATCAGTTCGATCTGCCTGACCAGTTCCTCGGCAGTCTGCCGGGTGTGTTGCGCCAGCGTCCGTTCGGCCTGCATGTACAAAATGGCCAGCCCTGACAGCATCGGTACCAGGCCGCAAAGCAGGGTGACGAGCGCGCGACGGGGCCGGGTGTGCGAGCGTGTGGCGGTCAAGGGCATCGGCACAACCTGAGAAGAAAAGGGATGAGGGGGAATCGTCGGATGCCGTCCATGATAGATGGCTTGCCGAGCGCTTGCTGACCGCAGCGTGACTGTGGGAGCGGGCTCATGACTGTCGGGCCAGCTCGATGAACGCCAGGGTGGCGGGCGAGACCTGGCGGCTGTCCAGGACTGCCAGGCCAATCTGACGCGGCACTCGTGGGGACAAGGGGCGGGCAACGTAACCGGGATTTCCATCGTCCGGCAACGACCCCTCGGACACCACGCTCACCGCCTCACCGCGCCTGACTATATCCAGGGTGCTGAGCAGTTGCGAACAACGAAAACGCACATTCGGGGTCAGCCGGGCGGCATTGAACAGGCGCGAAACCAGTTCCGCCGATCCGGCCTCGGTGTGCACGAAGGGGTCGTTGCACAGGTCCTTGAGGCTCAGGCTGGCCTGGGCGGTGAGGGGATGGTTTGTGGGCAGCAGGGCGACCATCTGATCTTCCATCAGCATGAACGTATCGAAACGCTCCTCGGGCAGCACCACGAAGCCGACGTCTATCCGCCGTTCGTCCAGCCATTGGAGGACCTGCCTGTCGGGCCCTTCATCGATGTGCACTTCGATGCCCGGGTGCAAGTCTCGATAGCGCCGCAGGATACCGGGCAACAGTTTCATCGATGACGTCGGCCCGAACGAGCCGATGCGCAAGGTGCCTCGGCGCATGCCTCGGGCATCGGCGGCTTCCTGGCGCAAGGTGTTGGCCAGCCCGAGCATGGCCCGGGCCCGCAGCAGCAATTGCTGACCAATGTCGCTGAGTTCCACCTGGGATTGATGACGCCTGAGCAATTCCACGCCCAATTCTTGTTCCAGGGACTTGATGGCGTGGGACACCGCTGACTGGCCGATGCCCAGACGCGTTGCCGCCGCCGTGAACCCCCGCAGCTCGGCGACCAGGGAGAAGATTTCGAGTTGGGTGAGGGTCATGAGGGTTTGCTCATTTTACGATGATTAAGCATGAGCGTGATGATGAGGCATCTGATTCGAATCAGAAAGCAATACAGAACTTTTGTGGCGAGGGGATTTATCCCCGTTGGGGCGCGAAGCGACCCCCTCGAACTCCAGACACACCGAGTCGTCAGGTTTGGGGCCGCTGCGCAGCCCAGCGGGGATAAATCCCCTCGCCACAGGTTTTGTGAGTGACTTCACTTACAGGTTTCGGTGCACCATGAAAACCCTCGAACAAACCCTCCCAACCCCGTCAGACCTGCCGGTCTACCTGAAGCTCGCCATGGTCACCATGATCTGGGGCGGGACCTTCGTCGCCGGCCGGATCCTTTCCGATGCCTTGGCGCCGATGTTTGCCGCCAGCCTGCGTTTCCTGTTGGCGAGTATCGCGCTGCTGGCATTTCTCGCCCTGGCCGGGATCCCGCTGGCCAGGCCCAGTGTGAAGCAGGGGCTGCACTTGGCCGCGCTGGGGTTCTTCGGCATCTTTTTCTACAACCTGTGCTTCTTCTATGGCTTGCAGTACATCAACGCGTCGCGGGCTTCGCTGATCGTGGCCTTGAACCCAGCGGTGATCGGGCTGGCGTCCTGGTGGTTGTTCAAGGAGCGGTTGAGCCGCTTGAAAGTGGCGGGCATCGTGCTCTGCATCGGTGGGGCGGGGCTGGTAATCGTCAGTCGTGATCCGTCCTTGTTGCAAGGCGCCGCGCAGGGTTGGATCGGCGACCTGCTGATTTTTGGTTGCGTGCTGGGCTGGGGCATCTATTCGCTGTTTTCCAGGCGCTTGAATGACAGCCTCGGCCCCTTGCAGACCGTGACCTGGTCGATTCTGCTGGGCACGCTGATGTTGTGGCTGGCCTGCGCGGCGGCGGGCGAGATTCGTGTCGAAGCCCTGCGCGCGCTGGATTTGGAGCAATGGCTGAGCCTGTTGTACCTCGGCGTGCTGGGCTCGGCCTTGGCCTATATCGCCTGGTATGACGGCATTCGCCGGATCGGTGCGACCCGTTCCGGGGTGTTCATCGCGCTCAATCCGTTGACGGCGGTGCTGTTGGGGGCGCTGCTGCTGGACGAACGGCTCACGGCCTTGATGTGTGTCGGCGGGGGCGTGATTCTGGTGGGCATTTTCCTGTGCAACAAACCCCTTGCGCGGGCGAAGGAAAAGGCGATTTGATACAGAAGGCGGACAAACCAGGTTACGCTGTGTAGAATAGAGTTACGCATATAAGAATAACGTCTTCTGGCAGCAGAAGCCTCGCCCGCAAGAGCCTTGGGTCGACAATGAAGATACTTGGGTTTCAACTGATCTATGGCGATTTCCTCGCCCGCAGCGTTCGTGGCATTTCCTGCGCGCCGCCCCGTGTCCTCAGCATCGCCAGCAACTAACGTTTTTTGTTAATTGACCCGACTGATGAGGCGCCGACATGGCAGATCTATACGAAAACCCCATGGGCCTGATGGGCTTCGAATTTATCGAATTCGCATCCCCGACCCCCAATACCCTGGAGCCGATCTTCGAGATCATGGGCTTCACCAAAGTGGCCACCCACCGCTCCAAGGACGTGCACCTGTATCGCCAGGGCGCGATCAACCTGATCCTCAACAACGAACCCCACAGCGTGGCGTCATACTTTGCCGCCGAGCATGGTCCGTCGGTGTGCGGCATGGCGTTCCGGGTCAAGGATTCGCAAAAGGCCTACAAACGTGCCCTGGAACTCGGCGCCCAGCCGATCCACATCGAGACCGGCCCGATGGAGCTGAACCTGCCGGCGATCAAAGGCATCGGCGGTGCGCCGCTGTACCTGATCGACCGTTTTGGCGAAGGCAGCTCGATCTATGACATCGACTTTGTGTTCATCGAGGGCGTTGACCGCAACCCGGTGGGCGCGGGCCTGAAAATCATCGACCACCTGACCCATAACGTGTATCGCGGGCGCATGGCCTACTGGGCCGGTTTCTACGAGAAGCTGTTCAACTTCCGCGAGATCCGTTACTTCGACATCAAGGGCGAATACACCGGCCTGACCTCCAAGGCCATGACCGCCCCGGATGGCATGATCCGTATCCCGTTGAACGAAGAATCGTCCAAGGGCGCCGGACAGATCGAAGAGTTCCTGATGCAGTTCAATGGCGAAGGTATCCAGCACGTGGCTTTCCTCACCGATGACCTGGTCAAGACCTGGGATCACCTGAAAAGCATCGGCATGCGCTTCATGACCGCGCCGCCGGACACTTACTACGAAATGCTCGAAGGCCGCCTGCCGAACCACGGCGAACCGGTGGATGAACTGCAATCGCGGGGCATTCTGCTGGACGGTGCTTCCGAGCAGGGCGACAAGCGCCTGTTGTTGCAGATCTTCTCGGAAACCCTGATGGGGCCGGTGTTCTTCGAGTTCATCCAGCGCAAGGGCGATGATGGTTTCGGCGAAGGCAACTTCAAGGCGCTGTTCGAATCCATCGAGCGCGACCAGGTGCGCCGTGGGGTGCTGGCGACCGAGTAACACCTGAGTGCAAAAAAGCCCGCCTGGCAGTGATGCCAGGCGGGCTTTTTATTGACGCGACGCAGACCCAGGGTGGGAGCGGGCTTCAGCCCCTGCGCTGCTGCCGCACCAAGTGCTTGAACCCTTCGAACACCAGCACCGCCACCGCCATCCAGATCGGGATATAGGTCAGCCATTCACCGGCCTTGATGCTTTCACCCAACAGCAGCGCAACGCCCAGCAGCAACACCGGCTCAACATAACTCAACAGCCCGAACAGGCTGAACGGCAGCAATCGACTGGCGACGATGTAGGACACCAGCGCGCTGGCGCTGATCACCCCGAGCACCGGGATCAGAAGCGACAGCCATGGGTATTGATCGAAAACGTCGAGGCCCTGTTCACCGCTTTGCACGAACCACAGTGCAACGGGGAGCATCAGGGTCATGTCCAGCCAGAGTCCACCCAGGTTGTCGGTCTTGATGCGTTTGCGCAGGATGAAATAGATCGGGTAGCCAATCACCACCAGCAAGGTTGCCCAGGAAAAACCACCCACCTGGTACAACTCGTTGAACACGCCCAGGGTGGCGAAGAACACGGCGACTTTCTGCAGGTAGGAAAGGCGTTCGCCATAGACGATGCGTCCGGTCAGGACCATCGACAGCGGCAACAGGAAGTACCCCAGCGACACGTCCAGGCTGTAGCCATTGAGCGGCGCCCACATGAACAGCCACAGTTGCGCGCCCATCAGTGCCGACGAGGCTATTGCTGCGATCAACAGCCGTGGCTTGGCGATCAGGCGTTGGATCAGCGCCGTGACCAGTTTCCATTCCCGCGTCACCAGCATGAACGCGGTCATGCACGGCATCGTCAGCAGCATGCGCCAGCCGAAGATTTCCACGCCAGTCAGCGGTGAGAGCAACGAGGTGTAGTAGTACATGACGGCGAACAGCGCGGAGGCCGAGACCGATAGAGCGATGCCTTTGGACACTTTTATTCTCTTGAGGGGAGCAACTAGCACTCTTTGTGGCGAGGGGATTTATCCCCGCTGGGGGCGAAGCCCCCCGTTCGTGAAACCTGAGATTTCGTGGTGCCAGGCCCAGGGGGCTGCTTCGCAGCCCAGCGGGGATAAATCCCCTCGCCACAGAGGGTGCACTTCAACGATCTTATGACGTACGCGGTACTCGCCCCGGCACGAAATGGCTCACATCGTTGAACCCCGGCGTCGACGCATGCCCCGGCGTCACCAGCGAATCGATGAACGCTTCATCTTCCGCGCTGATCTTCACCGATTGCGCCTTGGTGTACGAATCCCACTGCTCCTCGGTGCGCGGCCCGACGATGGCCGAGGTCACGGCGTTGTTGTTCAGCACCCAGGCGATGGCGAACTCGACGATGCCCACGCCGCGGCCTTGGGTGTATTGCAGGATCTGCTGGGCAATGCGCAGGGACTCGACCCGCCACTCGGTTTCCAGGATGCGTTTGTCTTGGCGGCCCGCACGGCTGTTGGCGTCCGGCGCCACGTCCGGCGCGTACTTGCCGCTGAGCACGCCTCGGGCCAGGGGGCTGAACGGCACCACGCCGAGGCCGTAGTTCTGCGCCGCAGTGATCTGTTCGGTTTCGGCCTGGCGGTTGACGATGTTGTACAGCGGTTGGCTGATCACCGGCCGGTCGATGCCCAGGCTGTCGGCGATCCGGATCACTTCGGCGATGCGCCAGCCACGGTAGTTCGACAGGCCCCAGTAGCGAATCTTGCCTTGGCGAATCAAGTCGCCGATGGCCGACACGGTGACGTGCAGCGGCGTGTTGTGGTCTTCGCGGTGCAGGTAATAGATGTCCAGGTAATCGGTGCCCAGGCGCGTCAGGCTGGCCTCAATGCCATTGAACAGGTGCTTGCGGCTCAGGCCGCTGCGGTTGGGCATGCCGTCCGGCGGGCCGAAGCCGACCTTGGTGGCCAGCACCCATTCCTGGCGATGACGGGCGATCGCCTCGCCGACGATTTCCTCGGAGCGACCATTGGTGTAGACGTCCGCGGTGTCGATGAAATTGATGCCCTGGTCCCAGGCCTTGTCGATGATCCGCAGCGAATCCTCGGTGCTGGTCTGTTCGCCGAACATCATCGTGCCCAGGGTCAGCGTCGAGACTTGCAACCCGGAATGGCCTAGCGTGCGGTAGCTCATGACAAGATCCTTTCATCCATGGGGAAAGGCCCAATCAAACCCCAGAACCACCGCACGGATCAAACAGAATTCTCAAACACCCTCCAAATCAGCTGTGGGAGCTGCGGAACTACCTCTGTGGGAGCGAGCCTGCTCGCGATGAGGCCGGCAGCTTCAACCTGAATCTTCCTGGAAAACCGGTATTTGTGAATTTGAACAATAATGCCCGCTGCCTTTTGTGCAGCGGACCGGCATCATGGCGGCGGTCAACTGGCAGCATGCTGTGCATCGGAACCGGAGAATAATATGAAAATAGTCATCGCCCCCGACTCGTTCAAGGACAGCCTCAGTGCCCAGGGCGTCGCCGATGCCATCGCCCAGGGGCTGGCCGAGGTCTGGCCGGATGCGCAGTTGATCAAATGTCCGATGGCGGACGGCGGGGAGGGCACGGTGGAGTCGGTGTTGGCGGCCTGTCATGGTGAGTGGCGCCACACCCGGGTCCGCGGTCCGTTGGGTGTCGCTGTCGAGGCGCGCTGGGGCTGGTTGGCCGAGAGCCGCACCGCGATCATCGAAATGGCCGAAGCCAGTGGCTTGCAACTGGTGCCGCCGGGGCAACGCGACGCCTGCTCCAGCAGCACCTACGGCACCGGCGAGCTGATTCGCGCGGCCCTCGATGAGGGCGCTGGCCGGGTCATCCTGGCGATCGGCGGCAGTGCCACCAACGACGCCGGGGCGGGTGCGATGCAGGCCCTGGGCGTGGTGTTGCTGGATGACCAGGGCCAACCCCTTCCTCCCGGTGGCCTGGCCTTGGTGAACCTGTCGCACATCGACCTGAGTGAACTCGACCCACGCCTGGCCCGGGTCAGCTTCGAGATCGCTGCCGATGTCGATAACCCGCTGTGCGGCCCCCATGGCGCGTCCGTGGTTTTCGGTCCGCAGAAGGGCGCCTCGGCGTCTCAAGTGCAGGCACTGGACCGGGCCCTGGGGCATTTCGCCGAACGCTGCGCGCGGGCGCTGAACAAGGATGTGCGCGACGAGCCGGGCAGCGGCGCCGCCGGTGGCCTGGGGTTCGCGGCCAAGGCGTTCCTGGGTGCGCAGTTTCGTACCGGCGTGGACGTTGTCGCCCAGTTGACCGGGCTGGCCGAGGCGGTCAACGGCGCCGATCTGGTGATGACCGGCGAAGGCCGTTTCGACGCCCAGACCCTGCGCGGCAAGACCCCCTTCGGCGTGGCCCGCATCGCCCGCCAGCACGGTGTACCGGTGGTGGTCATTGCCGGCACGCTGGGGGAGGGTTACCAGGCGCTGTATGAACACGGCATCGACGCCGCCTTCGCCCTGGCCAGCGGACCGATGACCTTGCAGCAAGCCTGCACCGACGCCCCGCGCCTGCTGAGCGAGCGTGCCCGGGACATTGCACGGCTTTGGCGGGTGGCGCATCGATAAAGTGGTCGAACACTGTACCCGTGGCGAGGGAGCTTGCTCCCGTTGGGCCGCGAAGCGGCGCCGAAACCATCCACCGCAATGTGCAAGGTTGACCACGTTCGATTTGGGCTGCTGCGCAACCCAGCGGGAGCAAGCTCCCTCGCCACAAAAAAGCATTGGGAAATATTTTTTTACACACCCTGCACAAATCCTAAAGCCCAGCCGATAACGGATTAAGCGTATATCCCCATAACTCCAATCAGTGCGCTTGCCAGCATGGACGCTCGACCCAACATTTCGAGGTCTTTCCATGTCCCTACGCAGCCTGAATATCGCGCCACGAGCCTTTCTCGGCTTCGCCGTCATCGCGTTGCTCGTCGTTATCCTCGGCGTATTCGCCGCCAACCGCATGTCTGTCATTCGCCAGGCCTCGCTGGAGATGGAACAGACCCAGGTGCCCAGCGTCGGTTATCTGGCCAATGTGCTGGAGAACGTGCTGCGCATGCGCATCCTCTCGTTCCGCATTCTGGTCAACCGGGATCCGGCCAGCCTGACCGAGGCCGAGAGCCGCATCGGCGTGCTGGTGGAAAAACTGAACAAGGCCAATAGCAGCTACGCCGCGCTGCCGAGCACGCCGCAGGAGGCCGAACTGTACAAGGTCTTTTCCGCGACCCTGGAAAAATACCTGCAAGCCCAGAAGGAAATGCTCGACCTGTCGCGGCAGAACAAGGCCGATGAGCTGCGCACCCACATCAATACGCGAATCAAGGAAGGCACCGACCTGATGGGCGAGCAGCTCAACAAGCTCATCGCGATCAACGTGGCCGGAGTCGGCGAAGCCTCGGCCAAGGCCGGTGAGCACTACGACAGCGCGATCACCGGCATCATTATTGTCTCGATCTCCGCCGCCCTGGCCACCGTGGTGCTGGCCTTGCTGCTGACCCGCAGCATCGTCGCGCCGCTCAACCGGGCATTGGAGGCTGCGCGGACCATTGCCAGTGGCAACCTGGTCCAGGTCATCGCGGACGATGGCAAGGATGAGCCTGGGCGCTTGCTCCAGGCCTTGGCCGCCATGCAAGTCAGCCTGCGCCAGACCATCGAGCAGATTGCCGGTTCGGCCACTCAACTGGGCGCTGCGGCGCAAGAGCTGAGCGCCGTGACCCAGGAATCCTCCCGCGGCCTGCAACAGCAGCACAACGAAATCGAACAGGCGGCCACGGCGGTCAACGAAATGACCGCCGCGGTCGAAGAGGTAGCCCGTAACGCGGTGTCCACCTCCGAGGCGTCGAACCAATCGACCCAGGCCGCCCAGGAAGGCCGCACACGTGTGGTCGAAACCGTCGACGCGATCCAGACCATGACCCACGACGTGCAGGCCACCGCCTCGATGATCGAAGGCCTGGCGGTCCAGGGCCACGACATCGGCAAGGTGCTGGACGTGATCCGCGCCATTGCCGAACAGACCAACCTGCTGGCCCTCAACGCCGCCATCGAAGCCGCTCGCGCCGGGGAGGCTGGACGCGGTTTTGCGGTGGTGGCCGACGAAGTCCGGGCCCTGGCCCATCGCACTGCGCAATCGACCCAGGAAATCGAAAAAATGGTCGCCGGTATCCAGAACGGCACCGGCCAGGCCGTGCAGTCGATGCAACAAAGCAACCAGCGTACCCAAAGCACTCTGGAAATGGCCCGCGCCGCCGGCGTGGCCCTGGAGCAGATCACTCAGTCGATCCACCAGATCAACGAGCGCAATCTGGTCATCGCCAGTGCATCGGAGGAACAGGCCCAGGTTTCCCGTGAAGTGGACCGCAACCTGGTGAACATTCGCGACCTGGCCACCCAGTCGGCCAGCGGCGCCAAACAGACCAGCGATGCGAGCCACGAACTGTCGCGCCTGGCGGTGGGGTTGAATGCGATGGTGGCGCGGTTTGTGATTTGAGATAGGGTTGAGGCTGGATATCGCGCAATCAGGAGAGATACATGCGCTTTTCAGTCTTGACCCAACGCATCACCGGCGATGGTGCCGCCGCCTGGCAGATTCACGACCGGGCGCTGGCCATGCGCGAACAGGGCATGGATGTGTTGTTGCTGTCAGTGGGCGATCCGGACTTCGACACCCCGCGCGCCATTGTCGATGCTGCCGTGGGCAGCCTGCGGGCCGGTGAGACCCATTATTCGGACATCCGCGGCTTGCACACCTTGCGCACCAGTATTGCCCGGCGTCATCGCCTGCGTTGCGGCCAGCCTGCGGGGGCCGAACAGGTTGTCGTACTGCCGGGGGCGCAGTGCGCGGTGTATGCGGTCGCGCAATGCCTGCTCAACCCTGGCGACGAAGTCATCGTCGCCGAGCCGATGTATGTCACCTATGAAGCGGTGTTCGGTGCCTGCGGGGCGACAGTGGTGCCGGTGGCGGTCCGCCCGGAGAACGGTTTTCGGGTCGAACCTGCGGACGTTGCCCCCCTTGTGACCCCGCGTACCCGGGCGATGCTGCTCAACAGCCCGAACAACCCGTCCGGCGCCAGCCTGCCGATGCCCACCTGGCAGGCATTGGCCCGGTTGTGCATCGAACATGACCTGTGGCTGATCAGTGACGAGGTCTACAGCGACTTGCTCTATGACGGCGAGCACATCAGCCCCGCCAGCCTGCCGGGCATGGCCGAGCGCACCGCGACGATCAACAGCCTGTCCAAATCCCACGCCATGACCGGCTGGCGCATCGGCTGGGTCATCGGCCCTGAATCCCTCGCCGACCATTTGGCAAACCTGTCCTTGTGTATGTTGTTTGGCCTGCCGGATTTCGTGCAACGCGCAGCCCAGGTTGCCCTGGAGCAGGCGTTGCCGGAAGTGGCGCAGATGCACGACGAGTATCGCCAGCGCCGGGACCTGGTGTGCGCCATGCTCGACGACTGCCCAGGCCTCAAGCCGGTGCGGCCCGATGGCGGCATGTTCGTGATGGTCGATGTGCGCCGGACCGGTCTCGACGCCCAGGCATTTGCCGAACGGTTGTTGGACGACTATGGCGTGTCGGTGCTGGCCGGCGAGGCGTTCGGGCCCAGTGCGGCAGGGCATATCCGCCTCGGGCTGGTGGTCGATCAGGTGAAGCTGGCGGATGCGTGCCAGCGGATCACCTCGTGTGCGGCGGATCTGCTGCGGGCCCAGCGGTAACGTTTTGTAGTGGCTGTGTGAAATTGTGTAAGGGTTTTGCTCGTGGATGAGCGGGGGCGTATATCCTTGGCAGCTTGAAATCTTCTGCGCCTGGCAGGCCCTCATCGCGAGCAGGCTCGCTCCCACATTGAGTCTTTAGTGCAACTCAGGCCCCTGTGGGAGCGAGCCTGCTCGCGATAGCGTCATTTCCGGCGCCACAGCACTTTCTGGAAACACCCATGCCCAACATCCTCCTGGTCGAAGACGACTGCGCACTCTCCGAACTGATCGCCAGTTACCTGGAGCGCAACGGCTATCAGGTCAGCGTGCTCAGCCGTGGCGATCATGTGCGTGAGCGGGCACGCGTCGATCCGCCGGACCTAGTGATTCTCGACCTGATGCTGCCGGGGCTGGACGGTTTGCAAGTCTGCCGCCTGCTGCGGGCCGACTCGGCGACCTTGCCGATCTTGATGCTCACTGCCCGGGACGACAGCCACGACCAGGTCCTGGGCCTGGAGATGGGCGCCGATGACTACGTCACCAAGCCTTGCGAGCCCCGGGTGCTGCTGGCGCGAGTGCGTACCTTGTTGCGCCGCAGCAGCCTGACCGAGCCGCAGACGGTCAACGACCGCATCCTCATGGGCAACCTCTGCATCGACCTGTCCGAACGCACCGTAACCTGGCGCGGACAAGCGGTGGAGCTGTCCAGCGGCGAATACAACCTGCTGGTGGTGCTGGCCCGGCATTCCGGCGAAGTACTGAGCCGAGACCAGATCCTGCAGCGCCTGCGCGGCATCGAGTTCAACGGCACCGACCGTTCGGTGGACGTGGCGATTTCCAAGTTGCGGCGCAAGTTCGACGACAACGCCGACGAAGCCCGCAAGATCAAGACCGTGTGGGGCAAGGGTTATCTGTTCAGTCGTTCCGAGTGGGAATGTTGAGCCGATGTGGAAGCTGCTGATTCGCCTTTACCTGGTCACCATCGTGTCCTACAGCGCGGCGATCTACCTGATGCCCGAACTGGTGATCCGCCTGTTCCAAGACCGTTTCATGACCTACAACCTCGATTATTCCCGTGGCCTGCAAACCTTGATGGTCAAGCAGTTCCGCGCCGTGCCCAGCGAGCAGTGGCCGGCGCTGGCGGCGCAGATGGACAAGGAGTTCGAGCCGCTGCGCATCGAGCTGGCGGCGATCGATGACGGCGGCTTCAGTGCCGATGAGCAGGCGCGTCTCAAGCGCGGCGAGAACGTGGTGCGCATCGGTGACTGGGCCTGGCGCACCTTGGCGGCAGCACCGCTGGACGGGCGCACAGCGGTGAAAATGGTCGTGCCGCCGGACCCGGCCGACGTCAGCTGGTTGTACTGGAGCATCAACGTGTTGATCGGCGCGACCATGCTGGCCTGCCTGTTGCTCTGGTTGCGGCCTCACTGGCGCGACCTGGAACGTCTCAGGCGCACCGCCGAACGCTTCGGCAAAGGTCATCTGGGTGAGCGTACGCACATTGCCTCCAGTTCGAACATCGGCAGCCTGGCCCATGTGTTCGACACAATGGCGGGTGACATCGAGAACCTGCTCAACCAACAGCGGGACCTGCTCAACGCCGTGTCCCACGAACTGCGCACGCCACTGACACGGCTCGACTTCGGCCTGGCCCTGGCGCTGTCCGATGACCTGCCGCCGGCCAGTCGCGAGCGCCTGCAAGGGTTGGTCGCGCACATTCGTGAGCTGGATGAACTGGTGCTGGAACTGCTGTCCTACAGCCGTCTGCAGAACCCGCAACGCCTGCCCGAACGGGTCGAGGTGGCATTGGACGAGTTCATCGACAGCATCCTGGGCAGCGTCGACGAGGACCTGGCGGCACCGGATGTGGTGATCGACGTGCTGCTGCACGGCGCGCTGGAGCGTTTCGTACTGGACCCACGCCTGACCGCACGGGCCTTGCAGAACCTGCTGCGCAATGCCATGCGTTATTGCGAAAAGCGCATCCAGGTGGGCGTGCTGGTCAGTGATCAAGGCTGTGAGATCTGGGTCGACGACGATGGCATTGGCATTCCCGACAGCGAACGCGAGCGCGTGTTCGAGCCGTTCTACCGTTTGGATCGCAGCCGCGACCGCGCCACCGGCGGTTTCGGCCTTGGCCTGGCCATCAGCCGCCGAGCCCTGGAAGCCCAGGGCGGCACGCTGACCGTCGAAGCCTCGCCGCTGGGCGGGGCGCGCTTCAGGCTGTGGCTGCCAACACCCGTTTGAGCCTCGGTCCGATCTCTGTGGCGAGGGAGCTTGCTCCCGCTGGACCGCGAAGCGGTCCCAATGGCCCCTTACCCAAACAACCCCGCCGCAATATTGATCGAAAACCCCAGGATCGCCGTGTTGAACACAAACCCGATCAACGATTGAGCCAGGACGATCTTGCGCAACTGCCGGGTGGCGACCCCCACGTCGGACGTCTGCACCGCGACCCCGATGGTGAAAGAGAAATACAGGAAGTCCCAATAGTTGGGCGTGGTCAGCCCTTCGGCAAACCGTAGCGCCGGCTCCTGGCCTTCCCAGGTGTAATACAACCGCGCGTAGTGCACGCTGAAGATCACCCCGATCAGCAACCACGAACCGATCACGGTCATTGCCGTGAAACCGTAATGCAGCAGTTTGCCGGCGGCGTCCAGGTCGCGGCTGCCGGCCAGTTCGAAGGTGATGGTTGCCAGGCTGGCCAATGCCGCGATGCAGACCACCAGCAGGACCAGCCCGGCATTTTCATCTTCGATTTCGGCGATGCGCCGGACGTCGGGCGCCTTGGCCCGCACGGTCAGCCAGGACATCAGCACCAGGTAGGTCCAGACGCCGACATTCCAGCCGATCAGGATTTTGCTGATGATCGAGTCCACGGGAACCAGGATACCCACCGCCAGGCCAAGGACCGTGGCGCTGGACAGACGCGGGTGGGTACGGGCGAGGAAGGGCATGGAGACTCACTGTCCGCAAAGGAGGCGCCTAGTATGAGCCGTCAAGCGAAGGGGCGGCCATCTATCGCGCTGGAGTCGATCAATTGCACGCCCGCTTCCTGCATCCGTCGGATTGCCGCCTCCATCGAGCCGTCGATATCGATGCCCCGGCAGGCATCCAGTATCACCAGCGCATTGAACCCCGCCAACCGGGCATCCAGCGCCGAGAACATCACGCAGAAATCCAGGGCCAGCCCCACCAGGTACACGGTGTCGATGCCGCGTTCCTTGAGATAGCCGGTCAAGCCGGTAGGGGTCAGGTGATCCGCTTCCATGAAGGCTGAATAGCTGTCGATGTCCGGGTTGCAGCCCTTGCGAATGATCAGCTTGGCATGGGGGAGGTCGAGTGCCGGGTGCAGCGCGGCGCCATTGCTGCCCTGTATGCAGTGGTCGGGCCAGAGCTTCTGCTCGCCGTAGGGCAATTGGACGATGTCGAACGGTTGCTTGCCCGGATGGCTGGACGCAAACGAGGCGTGCCCGGCCGGGTGCCAGTCCTGGGCAAGGACGACGTGCCTGAATGAATGCCCCAACTGGTTGATCAGCGGCACGATCTCATCGCCACCCGGCACGGCCAGTTGGCCGCCGGGGATGAAGTCGTTCTGTACATCGATGACTACCAGCGCAGTGGTCAAAGCCCGGTTGGCGGGAACGCCCATGAATGAATCCTCCTTGGAGTGGTTCTTCGATAGTAGCTGAACGGCTTGGGCCAGGTGCTTAGACTGACGCACCGCCATCGCGAGCAGCCTCGCTCCCACAACGAATCTGCGGTGAACGCAGGATTGATGGTTTACAAAATAGTCCTTCTGCGAGGGGTGGTGTCTTTCGTCGAAAATATTCCAGCGTTGATGGCTTTTTGATATTTGGTTCGTGCGTCCCTGTCACGATTAAGTACAATCGCCGGCCTTCAACCGGGCATGGAAGCAGTCCGGTCTCCAGTTACGAGAAAAAAACATGCTCATCGGCAGTTATTCCCCCGCCCTTGTTTCGATTTCCTTGTTTGTTGCTGTGCTGGCTTCCTATACCGCCCTGGACCTGGCCGGGCGGATCGCGACCGCCCAGGGGCGCGCCGCGCATTTGTGGATGGCCGGGGGCGCGCTGGCGATGGGGGTGGGCATCTGGTCCATGCACTTCATCGGCATGCTCGCGTTCAGCTTGCCGGTGGAGCTTGGCTACGACGTATCCATCACCGCGCTGTCGCTGCTGGTCGCGATTCTTTCCAGCGGTTTTGCCTTATGGCTGGTCAGCCAGCCGCGATTGCCGGCGTGGCAACTGGCGTTCGGCGCGCTGATCATGGGCGCCGGGATCAGCACCATGCACTACACCGGCATGGCCGCACTGCGAATGCAGCCAGGCATCGATTATGACCCGACACTGTTCGGGGCTTCGTTGGTGATTGCTGTCGGCGCTTCGGCGGCGGCGTTGTGGATTGCCTTTCGCCTGCGCCAGAACACACCCCACGTGCGTCTGGCTCGTGCAGGCGCTGCGGTGGTCATGGGGGTCGCCATCGTCGGCATGCACTACACCGGCATGGCCGGGGCGCGGTTCAGCGACGGCAGTTTCTGTGGCTCCCTGGACGGCTTGAGCGGCAAGGGCCTGGACAATCTGGTGTTGATCACCACCCTGGCGGTGCTGGCCATCGCCTTGTTGACGTCGATTCTCGATGCGCGCCTGGAAGCCCGTACTGCGGAGTTGGCCCAATCGCTGACCCTGGCCAACCGGGAACTGACCCAGTTGGCCCTGCACGACCCCCTCACCGGACTGCCCAACCGGGTATTGCTGGCTGATCGTATCGACCAGGCCATGCACCGGGTGCAAGAGCAGGGTGGCTGCTTCGCCCTGATGTTCATCGACCTGGATGGTTTCAAGCCGGTCAACGACGCCTTCGGTCACCACATGGGCGATTTGTTGCTGCGGGACGTGGCCCTGCGCCTGCGTGAGGACCTGCGCAGCCAGGACACCCTGGCGCGGATCGGCGGTGATGAGTTCGTGCTGCTGGTGCAACTGGCTGAACCCGACGACGCCTTGCGATTGGCGGCACGTCAGGTCGGCCTGATCGCACGCACGTTCCGGGTGGCTGAGCATGACTTGCAGATCTCCGCCAGCGTCGGTATCGCCCTTTACCCTGGCAACGGCCAGAGCGCCGACGAACTGTTGATGAACGCCGACGCGGCGATGTACCACGCCAAGGGCGCCGGCAAGAACGGCTACAGCTTTTTCGACGCGTCGATGAACAGCAACGCCCGCAAGCAATTGCAGTTGCTGCAAGACTTGCGTATCGCCGTCGAACAGCGGCAATTCAGCCTGTACTACCAGCCCAAGTTCGATGCCGCCAACGGCCAGCCAGTCGGCGCCGAGGCCTTGTTGCGCTGGAGCCATCCGACCCAGGGCCTGTTGATGCCCGACACCTTCATCGACCTGGCGGAAAAGACCGGGTTGATCATCCCCATCGGCGAATGGGTGTTGAACGAAGCCTGTCGGCAGATGCGTGAATGGTACGTGCTCGGTTATACCGATTGGCGCATTGCGGTGAACCTGTCGGCGTTGCAGTTCTGCCATACCGGTTTGGTGCAGAGCGTGGCCAAGGCCCTGGAAACCCATCAGCTGCCGGCCAACAGCCTGACCTTGGAAATCACCGAAACCACCGCGATGAGCGATGCGGACGCGAGCATGACGGTGCTGCAACAGCTCTCGGACATGGGCGTGGACCTGTCCATCGACGACTTCGGCACCGGCTATTCGAGCCTGATGTACCTCAAGCGCCTGCCGGCCAACGAGCTGAAGATCGATCGCGGCTTTGTGCGTGACCTGGAGCACGACAGCGATGACGCGGCGATCGTCTCGGCCATCGTCGCCCTCGGCCAGGCCCTGGGCCTGCGGATCGTCGCCGAAGGTGTGGAGACCGATGTGCAACAAGACTTCCTGACCCAGTTGGGCTGCGATTCGCTGCAGGGCTATCTGCTGGGGCATCCACTGCCGGCTGAGCGGTTCATCCACGACATTCGCCAGGCACAACGGGTGGCGGTGGGCTGAGCCACTTCAAGGCACGATGTCGAACGCCGTGCTGCCAAGTCGCTCGCCGTTGACCAGCAGGTGCACGGCATGCCGGCCCGCGTAGTGTTTGCGGGTGGTCAACTCGCGAATGTGCTGGGAGCGGCTGAGGTTGACGCAACCCTGGGCGGGCAGGTCGAAGGTCTTGAGCTTGAAGACTTTGGCCGAGGTGCCGCCCGAGGCTTTCACGTAGTCGACGGCATAGTCGATCACCAGGCGTTGGCTCTGCCCGAGGGTTGATTGCACCGTGAAGGACAGCGTGACCTGTTCCCCCAGGCGAATCACCGCAGGCGTCACCTGCAAATCCAGCACTTGGACCTGTGCCTTGCCGCCGACCCCGATGACGCCCAACGCCCTGGGGTTGCCTTGTTTGATCAGGCTGCGCAGCGCGTGCCGGGCGATCCATGCCGTGTGGCGGTCTTGCAGCGGCCAACCTTCGATCTGGTCCAGCACCCAGTCGGGATGCTGCTTGGTGACGTCGTTGAGGTGGTTGGCCACGGATTTGCGCACATAAAGGCTATCGTCGGCCTTGAGCGTGTCGAGGATCGCGGCGGCGAGGTCAGGGTTGGCCTGGATCGGCTCCAGGTGAAACGACCACGGCAAGCGTGGCCGGCTGCCTTCGCTGGCCAGGCGGCGTACGTGCTCGTTGGCGTCCAACGCCCAGTCGTGCATGACCTTGAGGGTGCGTTCCAGGTCATCGCGCAGGAAGTGCCGCACGGCGAACTCCGACGAGCCGAACCGGGTGAAATACTTGAGCGCGTCCAGCGACACGTCGAAGCGATGCCGGCCATAAGACGCCACGTAGTGGGGCAGGAACATGCTGACGAACATGCTGTTCAGGCGCGGGGCCAGGGCGCGCAGCACTTCCAGCGAAGCTTCATAACCGAGGGGCAGTACGGCATGCAGGCACTCACTGACCCGGGCCATGCGCTGCATCACCGACAACTCGGCCAGCCCGTCGTTAGCCATGCGCAAGAATGCCTTGGCGTCGAATGCCGGATACACCGCGCGCATTTCGCTGGCGATGTGTTCCAGGCGGGCGCTGTTGAAGATTTCCTTGAGGGCAGGGGAGGCAGTGGTCGAAGTCGTCATGGCAGGGTCCGTCGTGCAGGGCTTGTCACTATATCCCGTGGCGAGGGAGCTTGCTCCCGCTCGGCTGCGCAGCAGTCGTACCCCCCGTGAATGCCGCATCACTGAATGACCGCGTCGCCTGGATTGGGGCTGCTGCGCAGCCCAGCGGGAGCAAGCTCCCTCGCCACGGGGTACAGTTTCCAGGAATTAAGGAATGATTCGCCGCCCGCGAAGTCCCAGATTCAGTCCCTCGAATAACTGGAGTTTTTTCTATGCGCAAACCATCCCTGATCGCCAGCCTGGTCCTGATCGCCGGCCTTGGAGCCCTTGGGCCTGTTGCGCAAGCGGTCGAGAAAACCGGCGACGCCCTGGAGCATTCGCCGAGCAATGGCCGCAGGCTGGTGGAGAACGACCGGGTACCGGCGGACTACCAGCGCGCGGACAGGGCCATGAAAGACTGGAAACAGAAGAAACTCGAGCAACCGACAAACGAGCAGCAATGGGTGCAGATCGACGACAAGTACCTGCTGATCGAAACCGTATCCGGCGCCATCGTCAAGATCGTGCCGGCCACACGCTAGAGCACTTCGCCCTTGTCCCACAGGTGGACCAGCTCGCCGGGTGCCTGGTCCTCAGGCACCTGCAGCACCATTTCGTCATCCTGGTCGTTGGCGCGATAGCGCACCTCGATCTGGAAAAAACGCTGGTCGCCGCGCCCAGGCGTGGAGGACGTCAGTGGCAGGCAACCCTCCAGGACCGAACAGATGCGCGTGCGCTGGTCGAGGTCGCACTGGGCGAATTCGATTTCCCGTGGCCGGGTCAGCGCATGGATGGCGGCCACGCCACCCTGGCGCGACAGCCGTACCACGGCTTTGTCGTCGAGGTCTGGAAGGGTTTTCATCAGCTCTCCTGTGTCAGGTCGACGCCGACCTGGGCCCAGCCGTTCTGTACCGCTTGCACTTCCCGCGTGCCGAAGCGCTGGCGGGCGTGCTCGACGGTCAGGCGGGCGAAGGCGCTGAAGGACGCGTCATTGGCCAATCTTCGGTCGCACAAGGTTTCATACCAGATCCGGCCGGCCTTTTCCCAGGCAAATCCGCCCAGCGTGGTCGCCACCAGATAAAAGGCCCGGTTGGGAATGCCGGAGTTGATGTGCACGCCGCCGTTGTCTTCACGGGTAATCACGAATTCGCGCATGTGCGCCGGTTGCGGGTCCTTGCCCAGCAACGGGTCATCGTAGGCGCTGCCGGGGTTGGACATGCTGCGCAGGCCGTCGCCGTTGATCTTGTCGGTGAGCAGGTCGGCGCCGATCAGCCAGTCAGCCTGGTCGGCGGTCTGTTCAAGTACGAACTGCTTGACCAGCACACCGAACACATCGGAGATGGATTCGTTCAGGGCGCCGGACTGGTTGGCGTAGATCAACCCGGCTTCGCTTTCGGTGACGCCATGGGCCAGCTCGTGGGCCACCACGTCCAGGGAACGGGTGAAGCGCTGGAAGATTTCACCATCGCCGTCGCCGAACACCATCTGCGCGCCGTTCCAGAAGGCGTTTTCATAGCCCTGGCCATAATGCACGCTGCCCACCAGGGCGAAGCCTTTGTTGTCGATGGAGTCGCGCCCCAGCACGTTCCAGAAAAAATCATAAGTGGCGCCGAGGGCGTCGTAGGCTTCGTCCACGGCCGGGTCGCCACTGGCCCGCTGGCCTTCCAGGCGGACCGGCTGGCCGGGCAGTTCCATGCTGTTCTGGGCGTCATGCACGCTGCGTTGCGGCTGTCCGGCCTTGCCGGGCTTGGGCAGCTTCGCGGCGGCGGGAAGGTTGCCGGGCGGGCCGGGGTTGTGCCGTAGGCTGCGCACGTGGGTCAAGGTGCCGAGAGCGCTGGAGCGTTGCTGTTCGGAGCCGTGGGCGATGATGCGATTGAGGATGTATGGCGGAATGAAACCGTGGAGCGGACGAGAGTCGAACATCAGAAAATCCTTATCTGAAATGCAGGGTCGATACCCATGTGAACCGAAGAGGCCGCTGCGGTTCCCTAGGGGGCGGGTTTGTGTGATCGACCCATGTGGCGAGGGAGCTTGCTCCCGCTGGGCTGCGAAGCAGCCCCAAAACCTTGCCCCTGAATGTGTCAGGCAGACCGCATGCAACCTGTCGGGTCGCGGCGCAACCCAGCGGGAGCAAGCTCCCTCGCCACAAAAGATTGCCAGATGCCTGGAATTCTGCGAAAACCCGGCGCTTGAATGACACGGACAGATCCCATGAATGAAGAACTGCAAATCATCGACCTGGAACAGGGCGATGGCAAAAGCGTAGTCAAAGGTGCGCTGATCACCACCCAATACCGCGGCACCCTCGAAGATGGCACCGAATTCGATTCGTCCTACAGTCGCGGCAAGCCGTTCCAATGCGTGATCGGCACCGGTCGCGTCATCAAGGGCTGGGATCTGGGCCTGATGGGCATGCAAGTCGGTGGCAAGCGCAAGTTGTGGGTGCCGGCGCACCTGGCCTACGGTGAGCGGTCCATGGGTGCCCACATCAAGCCCAACGCCAATCTGATCTTTGAAATCGAGTTGCTGGAAGTCCTGACCCGCGACGACTGATGGGCTGCGCGGGTCATGGCCTGTCGGTACGTGATCGTTCGCTGAACAGCGGGATGCGGCCGTTGACGGAGGGGCGATAGCGCCAGGCCAGCTGATCCAGTGGCGGTTGCTGCTCGATAATCGCCGCCAGTGTGGCGCGGGCGATGTCCATCGCCAGGGTTTGGCCTGGGCATTCATGGCGCCCGCTGCCGAAGCTGAAACTGCGGCGGTTCGGGCGGTCGAGCAGCAGGGTGTCTGGTCGGGGGTTGAGTTGCGGGTCGCGGTTGGCTGAGGCCAGCAGCACCAAGACCACCTCCCCAGGGTTCAGCGCAGTGCCGAGGATTTCGCAGGGCGCGGCGACGAAGCGGCGAGTGTTTTGCACCGGCGGGTCGAAACGTTGGACTTCGGCCAGCAATGAGTCGACCTGTGTGGGGGCGTCCCGCAGCGTCCGGCGCAACGCTGGATCGCCGATCAGTGCCAGCAACGCGTTGCCAATCAGGCCCGCGGTGGCTTCATAGGTTTGCGAGAACAGCCCGATCAGGTTGGCGATTTTACTGTCCGGATCAGCGCCTTCGAAGCCTTGGTCAATGCCCCGCAACACAGCGTTGTCCTGCGCCTCTATCCGCGCCTGGAATAAACTGGCCAGTTGCTCGCTGGCCTGGTGCGCCGCGTCCAGCTGCTGTGCTTGGCTCAACGGCGACAGGCCGGCGACGAAGTCTGCGGTCAATTCGCTGACCCGGTGACAGTCCGTCGGGCTGAAGCCCAGCAACGCCGCGACCACGCTGGCCGGCCCGATGAACTGGGCCTGGTGCAGGCCTTCGGCGCCCCCTTGGAGAACGCGGGCCCTGACCAGTGCCTCGACCTGCCGGGGGGCGATGTCCTGCAACCGCGGCGCAATCGCTGCCCTCGGGCAACGTTGCTGTTCTCCTTCGTTCATGCGCATCAGATGCCCGAACACCCGCCCGGCCGGCCCCTCGGCGATGGCCTTTGGCACCGGCTCGTGGGCCGGACGCACATGGCAATCGGGATGGTGCAGCACCGCGCACACGGCCTCGGCGCTGCTGGCGACCCACTGATTCAGTTCGGGGTCGAAGGCCAGCCCGCCGGCAGCGCGCAGGGCGGCATAAAAAGGATAGGGGTCGGAATGTGTCGCGGCGGTGATCGGGTCCATGAAGCGCGGCCTTGTTCGTGATGGAGAAAGTGTTGCTACTATCTCCAGTCGATGCATGGCTTGATTCGTCGGGGAGCGAAATATGAACGCAGAGCACCATGACCTGGGCGTGTCCCAAGTGGCGGCGGCCATTGCCGAACCGGCGCGCACCCGGATGCTGTGCGCGTTGATGGATGGCCATGCCCGCACCAGCACCGAATTGGCGAGCATTGCCGAGGTCAGCGCCTCGACCGCCAGCGCCCATCTGGCGAAACTCAAGCAAATGGCCTTGGTGCGCTTGCATGTCCAGGGCCGTCATCGTTATTACAGCCTGGCCGACCCGCGCGTCGCCCAGGCACTGGAGGCACTGATGGTGATCGGTCAAAGCGCCGCACCGACTTTCACCCCGCGCACACCGGATCGCCTGCAATTTGCCCGCACCTGTTACGACCACATGGCCGGCACTCTGGCGGTGCGCCTGCATGACCGGATGATTGAGGCTGGATGGCTGATAGAGGTGGAAGGCGATGGCTATCGGCTGAGTGATTCCGGCGAGGCGGTGCTCGCGGGCTTGGGCATCGATGTCCTGCACCTTGCCACGCAACGCCGTCGATTCGCCTGCCCCTGCCTGGATTGGAGCATGCGCCGCCCCCACCTGGGCGGTGCCTTGGGCGCGGCGTTGCTGCAAGTGGCGATCAAGCGCAAATGGGTGATCCAGGACCTGGACAGCCGGGCGCTGGGAGTGACGGCCAGTGGTCGCCGGGAGATGGCGGGGCGGTTTGGGGTCAGTGCCGAAATCGATGTCAAGCCCGCCTCCGTCATCGCGAGCAAGCTCGCTCCCACAGTGGGCCTGCGCTGAACACAAGACCCATGGACACCCAAGATCCCCGGTGGCAGCGAGCTTGCTCGCGATAGCCGTTTCAGCACCACCCACATCATCCAGCCATATGCCGGCGCCGATACTCCTCCGGCGTGGTGCCCATCATTTTGCGGAACATGCTGATGAACGCCGAGGCGCTGCTGTAGCCCAGGTCCAGGCCGATGGTTTCCACGCTCTGGCCACGTTCGAGCAGGGCCAGGGCCTCGATGACCTTGAGACGTTGGCGCCATTCCACCAGTGACATGCCCAGGTCCCGCTGGGCCCGGCGCATCAGCGTGCGCTCGGTGGTGTTGGCGGCGCGGGCCAGTTGCGGCAAGGAGCGCGGGTCGCCGGGGTTCGCTTCCAAGGCCCGCAGCACGGGGCCCAGCAGTGGATCGTCCGAGGAGGGCAGGTAGCTGCCGACATGGGGGGCCTGCGCCAGCTTGTCCACCAACACCTGCAGCAAGCGCTGCTGCTCGGGCGTCTGCGGTTGGCTCGGTGGATCGCTGCGCAGCTCTTCCAGCAGGGCACGGATCAGCGGGCTCAAGGTCAGCGCGCAGGGTACGGCCGGCAACGCGTCGCACAGTTCGGCGGCCAGGTACAACGAACAATGGCAGGCCTCATGCCGATTGAAGCCAACGTGTTCCATGTCCGGTGGCAACCAGATGCCGTACTGCGGTGGCGCCAGGTAATGGTGTTGGGCGATCTCGATTTCCATCACGCCACTGTAGGAGTAGACGAACTCACCCCAGGCATGTCGGTGCCGGGGGTAAGTGGCATGGGCCGGCATGCAGGCGCTGCGAAAGAAAATCGGCGAGGGCAGGACCGCTTCGAATGGAGGAATCTTCAGATGTTGGGCTGGAGGCTGCATATCGACCGCAATGGCGGATTACCGGGATGGCTTGTCGGGTAATCACTATATCCAGCAAAGGTGTCAGGTAGACAATCCTTTCCATCTCTTTCTGTCCAAGGACCGTTCCCATGACCACCCGCCGCGCTCTGGATGGCCAGGTTTGCGCCCTGATGACCGGCCTCTGTGCCATTTGGGGTTTCCAGCAAGTCGCGATCAAGGCCGGCGCCGCCGACATGGCGCCGATGCTGCAGTTGGGCGTGCGCTCGGCCATCGCTGCGGTACTGGTCTGGTTGTTGGTGCTGGTGCGCGGTGAACGCCTGTCCCTGGCCGATGGCAGTTGGCGTCCGGGCATGCTGGTGGGATTGTTGTTTGCCCTGGAGTTCGTGATGGTGGGCGAAGGCCTGCGGCATACGACGGCTTCGCACATGGTGATTTTCCTCTACACCGCACCGATGTTCGCCGCCCTCGGCTTGCACTGGAAACTGCCTAGCGAACGCCTCAAGCCGGCGCAATGGCTGGGCATCGCCGTTGCCTTCGGCGGGATCGTGGTGGCTTTCAGCGGGGGCTCGGGCGCGGCGAACGGCAGTTCGTTGCTCGGTGACGGCATGGGCTTGCTGGCCGGTGCGCTGTGGGGCGCAACCACGGTGACGGTACGCTGTTCGCGGTTGACGAATCTGCCGGCCAGCCAGACGCTGCTTTACCAACTGGTTGGCGCCGGGATGCTGCTGATCGGAATGTCGGTAGCCCTGGGGCAAACGACGATCAACCCCACGCCACAACTCATTGCCAGCATGGCGTTCCAGGTGTTGCTGGTATCCTTCGCCAGCTTCCTGATCTGGTTCTCCCTGCTGCGCCACTACCTCGCTTCGCAACTGGGTGTGCTGTCGTTCATGACGCCGCTGTTTGGCATCGGTTTTGGCGTCTGGTTGCTGGATGAGCCGCTGGAGCCGAACTTTATCGTGGGCGCGGTTCTGGTGCTGGGCGGGATCTTGCTGGTCAGCGGTTATGGATGGTTTCGCCAGCGTTGGGGGCGATGGCCGGTTTTGCGTCGAGAGTAGTGGGGGCAGATCCATGTGGCGAGGGAGCTTGCTCCCGCTGGGCTGCGCAGCAGCCCCAAACCAGGCAACCCGGCCATTCAGACAGATCGCGTTTACCGGGTTGCGACTGCTGCGCAGCCGAGCGGGAGCAAGCTCCCTCGCCACAAAAGCTCCCGAGTGCTACAGGTGGGCTTGGATCAAACCTTGACGATCCAACCCGCTGGCGCTTCCACGTCACCGGTCTGCACGCCGGTCAGCTCTTTGTAGAGCTTCTGGGTGATCGGGCCGACTTCGGTTTCGCTGTGGAACACGTGCAGCTTGTCCTTGTAGCTGATGCCGCCAATCGGGGTGATCACCGCAGCGGTACCGCAGGCGCCGGCTTCCTTGAAGTCCGACAGCTTGTCGATGAACACGTCGCCTTCGATCACTTCCAGGCCCAGGCGCGATTTGGCCAGTTCGATCAACGACAGGCGAGTGATGCCCGGCAGGACCGAAGGGGAGTTGGGCGTGACGAATTTGTTGTCGTGGGTGATACCGAAGAAGTTGGCCGAGCCGACTTCCTCGATTTTCGAGTGGGTCATTGGGTCCAGGTAGATGCAGTCGGCGAAATTGGCCTTTTTGGCCTGGGAACCGGGCATCAGGCTGGCGGCGTAGTTGCCACCGACCTTGGCCGCGCCGGTGCCTTGTGGGGCGGCGCGGTCGAAGCTGGAGATCAGGAAGTTGTGCGGGGTCAGGCCGCCCTTGAAGTAGGCGCCGACCGGGATGCAGAAAATCGAGAAGATGAACTCGGGTGCGGTGCGCACGCCGATGTTGTCACCCACGCCGATCACGAACGGGCGCAGGTACAGCGCGCCGCCGGTGCCGTAAGGCGGGATGAAGCGCTCGTTGGCGCGGACCACTTGCTTGCAGGCCTCGACGAACTGCTCGGTGTCGACGTGCGGCATCAGCAGGCGGGCGCAACTGCGCTGCATGCGGGCGGCGTTCTGGTCCGGGCGGAACAGGTTGATGGAGCCGTCCTTGCAGCGATAGGCCTTCAGGCCTTCGAAGCACTGCTGGCCGTAGTGCAGGGCAGTGGAGCCCTCGCTGATGTGCAGCACATTGTCTTCGGTCAGGGTGCCCGCGTCCCAGGCACCATCGCGCCAGTGCGACAGGTAGCGCTTGTCGGTCTTGATGTAGTCAAAGCCCAGTTTGTCCCAATTGATGCTCTCGTTACCCATGACACCCTCTATTTCTTGACAACCGTCGAAACGGTTCAAGGCTTCTGACGTTTTTTGGATGGGGACAACAATACTTCATTCCGGGGCTGTTTCGCAGCCTGTAACACTGATCCTGTGGATGAAAAACCGCTGGTTGGTGCTCCGCAAACCTGTGGCGAGGGGATTTATCCCCGTTGGGCTGCGAAGCAGCCCCCTTGGCTCTGAGTCCTCGATGTATCTGACGCCCCGCGATGCCAGGTTTTGGGGCTGCTTCGCAGCCCAGCGGGGATAAATCCCCTCGCCACAAGGTCATTCATCTACAACTGATCGGTTACAGATGCAACGCATGCCCCAACGCCCGCAGCGCCGCTTCCTGCACGGCCTCGCCCAGCGTCGGATGGGCGTGGATGGTGCCGGCGATGTCCTCCAGGCGCGCGCCCATCTCCAGGGATTGGCCGAAGGCGGTGGACAGCTCCGACACGCCGACGCCGACCGCTTGCCAGCCAACGACCAGGTGATTGTCACGTCGCGCCACGACCCGGACGAAACCGCTTTTCGATTCCAGGGTCATGGCCCGACCGTTGGCGGCGAACGGGAAGCTCGACACAATGCAATCGAGCCCGGCCGCCTGGGCTTCGTCCGGCGTCTTGCCGACCACCACCAGTTCCGGATCGGTGAAGCACACCGCGGCGATGGCCGTGGGGTTGAATTCCCTGTGCTGGCCGGCGATCAGCTCGGCGACCATTTCACCTTGGGCCATGGCTCGGTGGGCGAGCATCGGTTCACCGCTCAGGTCGCCGATGGCCCAGACGTTGCGCATGCTGGTCTGGCAGCGCTGGTCGATTTTCACCGCCGCACCGTTCATCGCCAGGTTCAACGCTTCGAGATTCCAGCCCTGGGTGTTGGGTTTGCGACCCACGGCCACCAGTACCCGGTCAGTGTCCAGGTTCAGCGTGTCGCCAGCGGGGTCACGCACTTGCAAAGTGCTGGCCTGGGCGTCGAACCCTTCGACGCTGTGCTTGAGGTAGAGCTTCACGCCCAATTGCTTGAGCGCTTCGTGCACCGGTTGGGTCAGTTCGCCGTCGTAGGCCGGCAGGATCCGTTCCTGGGCCTCGACCACACTGACCTCGGCGCCGAGCTTGCGGTAGGCGATGCCCAGTTCCAGGCCGATGTAGCCACCGCCGACCACCACCAGGTGCTTGGGCACCGAGGTGGGGGCGAGGGCTTCGGTGGAGGAAATGATTGGCCCGCCCACTGGCAGCATCGGCAGGTCGACGCTTTTCGAACCAGTGGCCAGCAGCAGGTGTTCGCACAGGATGCGGGTATCACCGACCTCGACCGTCTTGCCATCGATCACCTTGGCCCAGCCATGAATGACCTGGACCTTGTGCTTCTTCAACAGCGCCGCGACGCCGGTGGTCAGGCGATCGACGATGCCGTCCTTCCATTCCACACTCTTGCCGATGTCCAGGCTCGGCGCCGACACCGTGATGCCCAAGGCCGAACCCTGGCTGTGGTGCCGCGTCTGGTGGAACTGTTCGGCCACGTGAATCAAGGCCTTGGACGGAATGCAGCCGATGTTCAGGCAGGTCCCGCCCAACGCCTGGCCTTCCACCAGGAGGGTCGGGATGCCCAACTGGCCGGCGCGGATCGCCGCCACATAGCCGCCGGGGCCGCCGCCGATGATCAGCAGCGTGGTGTTCAAAGTCTGTTGCATGCCTTACTCCACAAACAGCGTTGCGGGTTGTTCGAGCAGGCCGCGCAGGGCCTGGATGAATTGCGCCGCGTCCATGCCGTCGACCACCCGGTGATCGAAGGAGCTGGAGAGGTTCATCATCTTGCGGATCACGATCTGCCCCTTGATCACCACCGGCCGTTCGACGATTTTGTTCACCCCGACAATGGCTACTTCCGGCAGGTTCAGCACCGGCGTGCTGACGATGCCGCCCAATGCCCCAAGGCTGGTCAGGGTGATGGTCGAACCGGACAGCTCATCGCGACTGGCCTTGCCCGTGCGGGCCACCGTTGCCAGGCGCGAAATTTCCGCCGCGTTGTCCCACAGGCTGCGGGCTTCGGCGTGGCGCACCACCGGCACCATCAGGCCAACGTCGCTCTGGGTCGCGACGCCCACGTGCACCGCGCCTGAGCGGTGAATGACCTGGGCTTCGTCGTCGTAGCGGGCGTTCATTTGCGGAAAATCGCGCAGGGCCACGACCAACGCACGAACCAGGAACGGCAGCAAGGTCAGCTTGCCGCGACTGGCGCCGTGTTTTTCATTCAGATGCACCCGCAGCTCTTCCAGGGCCGTGACGTCGATTTCCTCGACGTAGCTGAAATGCGCGGCGCGTTGAGTCGCCTCCTGCATGCGCTGGGCGATCTTGCGGCGCATGCCGATCACCGGGATCTGTTGCTCATCGTGGCGCTCGGCATAGCCCGAACCGCCCTTGGCCTGGACCGACGGACCTTGGGCCAGATAGGCCTCGAGGTCTTCGTGCAGGACCCGCCCGGCCGGGCCGCTGCCCTGGACCAGGCGCAATTGAATGCCCAGGTCCAGCGCGTGTTTGCGCACGGCCGGCGACGCCAGTGGACGCTCGTCGGGATCGCGGGCCACAGGCGCTTGCGGGGCGCAGCGCGGCGCGGCGGTTTTTTCCAGTACCGGTTCAGGTGTCGCCACGGGTGCCGGCTTCGGTGCCTGCGCAGCCGGCGCTGGCGTTGGCGTTGGCGCCTGTTGGGCCGATTCTTTCAGGTTACCCGCACCTTCGACTTCAATGCGGATCAGTTCGCTGCCCACTGCCATGACTTCACCTGGCTCGCCACCAAGAGCGATGACCCGGCCATGCACCGGTGAGGGGATGTCGACCATGGCCTTGTCGGTCATGACATCGGCCAGTACCTGGTCTTCGACCACCATGTCGCCGACCTTGACGTGCCACACCGACAGTTCAACTTCCGCGATGCCTTCGCCGATGTCCGGCATCTTGATAACGTGCGTGCCCATTCAGACCTCCATGACCCGTTTCAACGCCGCGCCCACACGGGACGGCCCTGGGAAATACGCCCATTCCTGCGCGTGCGGGTAGGGGGTGTCCCAACCGGTGACACGCTCGATAGGCGCTTCCAGGTGGTGGAAGCAGTGTTCTTGCACCAACGCCACCAGCTCGGCGCCGAAACCGCAGGTGCGGGTGGCTTCGTGGACGACCACACAGCGGCCGGTCTTCTTCACGGATTTGACGATGGTCTCCAGGTCCAGCGGCCAGAGGCTGCGCAGATCGATGACTTCGGCGTCGATGCCGGTCTCTTCGGCAGCCACTTGGGAGACATAGACCGTGGTGCCGTAGGTGAGAACCGTCACGTCCTTGCCCGGACGGGTGATGGCGGCGACGTCCAGCGGCACGGTGTAGTAACCGTCTGGCACTTGGGCCGAGGGGTGTTTCGACCACGGCGTTACCGGGCGGTCGTGGTGGCCGTCGAACGGGCCGTTATACAGGCGCTTGGGTTCGAGGAAGATCACCGGGTCATCGTTTTCGATGGAGGCAATCAACAGACCCTTGGCGTCGTAGGGGTTCGAAGGCATGACGGTGCGCAGGCCGCAGACCTGGGTGAACATCGCTTCGATGCTCTGGCTGTGGGTCTGGCCGCCATAGATGCCGCCGCCGCAAGGCATGCGCAGGGTCATCGGCGCGGTGAACTCGCCGGCCGAGCGATAGCGCAGGCGCGCCGCCTCGGAAATGATCTGGTCCGACGCCGGGTAGACGTAGTCGGCGAATTGGATCTCGGCGACGGGTCGCAGGCCGTAGGCGCCCATGCCCACCGCCACGCCGACGATGCCGCTTTCGGAAATCGGTGCGTCGAACACCCGCGAGGTGCCGTACTTGTTCTGCAGGCCTTCGGTGCAGCGGAACACGCCGCCGAAGTAACCCACGTCCTGGCCGAACACCACGACGTTGTCGTCGCGTTCGAGCATCACGTCCATGGCCGAGCGCAGGGCCTGGATCATGGTCATGGTGGTAGTGGTCATGGCGGTATCCAGCGCAATATTGTTGTTGTGATCGTTCATCTCAGATCCCCAACTGCTGACGCTGGCGCTTCAAGTGCTCCGGCATCTCTTTGTAGACGTCTTCGAACATGGTCGCGGCGCTTGGAATCTGCCCGCCAGCGAGGGTGCCGTACTGCTCGGCTTCCTTCTGCGCGGCGATCACCTCGGCTTCGAGTTCGGCGGTAACGGCGGCATGTTCCTCTTCGGACCACTGGCCGATCTTCACCATGTGCTGCTTGAGACGGGCAATCGGATCGCCCAGCGGGAAGTGGCTCCAGTCGTCGGCGGGACGGTATTTCGAAGGATCGTCCGAGGTGGAGTGCGGGCCGGCGCGGTAGGTGACCCATTCGATCAGCGCCGGGCCGAGGTTGCGGCGGGCACGTTCGGCGGCCCAGCGCGAGGCGGCGTAGACCGCCATGAAGTCGTTGCCGTCCACGCGAAGGGAGGCGATGCCGCAACCGACGCCGCGTCCGGCGAAGGTCGTGGCTTCACCGCCGGCAATGGCCTGGAAGGTGGAGATCGCCCACTGGTTGTTGACCACGTTGAGGATCACCGGCGCCCGATAGACGTGGGCAAAGGTGAGGGCCGTGTGGAAGTCCGATTCGGCGGTGGCACCGTCACCGATCCAGGCCGAAGCGATCTTGGTATCGCCCTTGATCGCCGAGGCCATGCCCCAGCCCACGCCTTGGATGAATTGCGTGGCGAGGTTGCCGGAGATGGTGAAGAAACCGGCGTCCTTGACCGAGTACATGATCGGTAACTGCCGGCCCTTGAGCGGATCGCGCTCGTTGGACAGCAGTTGGCAGATCATGCCCACCAACGGCACTTCGCGAGCCATCAGGATGCTTTGCTGGCGATAGGTGGGGAAGCACATGTCATCGATGTTCAGCGCCAGGGCCTGGCCGCTGCCGATGGCTTCCTCGCCGAGGCTCTGCATGTAGAACGACATTTTTTTCTGGCGTTGGGCGACCACCATGCGGTTGTCGTAGATGCGCGTCTTGAGCATGGCGCGCATGCCTTTGCGCAGGATGTCGAGTGGCACGTCTTCGGCCCATGGGCCGTGGGCATTGCCTTGGTCATCGAGCACGCGGATCAGGCTGCGGGCCAGGTCGGCGGTGTCGGCGGGTTCGACGTCGATGGAAGGTTTACGCACCGTGCCGGCATCGGACAGATGCAGGTAGGAAAAGTCGGTCTTGCAGCCGGGACGGCCCGAGGGTTCGGGAACGTGCAGGCGTAGCGGTTCGTACGCTGGGTTCATGGCTTTCTACGCTCGATCTTGTGAATTTCTTGTAGTGGGCGCGCTAGCTGACGAATTTCCCCGGGTACGGGAAATTGTCCTACAACAATCATAGGCTCGACGCAGAAGAATATTTTTCTCTGTTGGCTTGCTGTTCAGATCATTTGCAGATAAAAAATCTGCACAACGATAAAAAACAGGATTATTTGTCTCATGCGTAAATTGGATCGCACCGATATCGGCATTCTGAACAGCCTTCAGGAAAACGCCCGCATCACCAACGCCGATCTCGCCCGTTCGGTCAATCTGTCGCCGACCCCGTGCTTCAACCGTGTCCGGGCGATGGAGGAGTTGGGCGTGATCCGCGAGCAGGTCACCTTGCTCGACGCCGACCTGCTGGGCCTGCACGTCAACGTGTTCATCCATGTGAGTTTGGAGAAGCAGGTGGAAGAGGCGCTACAGCATTTCGAAGAGGCGATCTCCGACCGCCCGGAAGTGATGGAGTGCTACCTGATGGCAGGCGATCCGGATTACCTGATCCGTGTGCTGGTGCCGACCATCCAGTCGCTGGAGCGCTTCATGATGGACTTCCTGACCAAGGTCCCGGGCGTGGCGAACATCCGCTCCAGCTTTGCCCTCAAGCAAGTGCGCTACAAGACTGCGCTACCGTTGCCGGCCAATGGGTTGACCTTGGGGACCTGAAGATCAAATGGTTTTTGAGGGCCGCTTCGCGGCCCAGCGGGAGCAAGCGGGGCTGGCGAGCCGGTAGCCATCAAGCACCGTCCTGTGGCGAGGGAGCTTGCTCCCGCTGGGCTGCGCAGCAGCCCCAAGCTTCTAAAGCTGATTGATCGGAATTTTCAGATAGGTCACGCCATTGTCCTCGGCCGGCGGCAGGTGGCCGGCCCGCACATTGACCTGGATCGCCGGCAACAGCAGCGTCGGCATGCCCAGCGTCTTGTCGCGCTGGGTACGCATGGCCACGAACGTGGCTTCATCGATCCCATCGCGTACATGAATGTTGTGCTGGCGTTGTTCACCCACGGTGCTCACGCACTGGGGCTCGCGCTCATCCGATGGATAGTCGTGGCACACGTAGAGCCGCACGCTGGCGGGGAAGGCCAGCAGTTTGCAAATCGAGGCGTAGAGTTGATGGGCGTTGCCGCCGGGAAAGTCGCAGCGGGCGGTGCCCACATCCGGCATGAACAGCGTATCGCCTACCAGGATCACGTCGCCATCGATCAGGTAGGCCATGTCCGCCGGAGTGTGGCCGGGCACATGCAATGCGGTGGCCTTGAGGTTGCCAATGAAAAAGGACTCGTCGTCGGCGAACAGGTGATCGAATTGCGAGCCATCCACCGCGAATTGCGGTTCGAGGTTGAACAACGCCTTGAAGACGCTCTGGACCTGGTGAATGGACTGGCCGATGGCGATCTTGCCGCCCAGCGCTTGGCGCAGGTAAGGCGCGGCGGACAAATGATCGGCGTGGGCGTGGGTTTCCAGCAGCCATTGCACCGTCAACCGGTGTTCGCGCACGAAGGCGATCACCCGCTCGGCCTGAGCGGTGCCGCTGCGGCCCGAGGCCGGGTCATAGTCCAGCACCGGGTCCACCACCGCGCACTGCCCTCCATCGTCTTCATAGACGACGTAGGTATAGGTCTTCGAGGCGGGGTCGAGAAAGCTTTGGATCTGCGCGGGCATGACAGCGAACCTGTACGGGAAGAAGCGGTTGCAACGCTTGAGGTTTACAACATAGGGTCCGCAGCTTAGTGAGGGCCGAGGTGTCCTGCAAATGCGATCGCACCTGACAACAGGTGTGCGCGGCTTGAGAGAGTTTTATGGTTCCGGCAGGTTTTTTTGGCGTGATCATGGGGGTGATCCTCGGGCTGACGGGGGCCGGTGGTGGCATCCTGGCGGTGCCGGCACTGGTGCTCGGGTTGGGCTGGAGCATGATCCAGGCCGCCTCGCTGCACCGCCACGCTGTCGGCACTGGGGGCGGTGACGGGCCTGGTATCGGGCTCGCTGGGCGTGGGCGGTGGTTTCCTGATCGTACCGGCGTTCAAGCAACTGACCGACGTGCAGATGCGCGGCATCGTCGCGACGTCCTTGATGGTCATCAGCCTGATTTCACTGATTGGCGTGGTGGGTGCGTTTCATGCCGGGGTGAGCATCGACCGGGTCGGCGCGGTGTTCATCGCGGCAAGCATCGCCGGGATGGTGCTGGGGCGGCGCCTGGCGGCCAGGGTCCCGGCCCGGGTGCTGCAGGTGGGGTTCGCCGGGGTTTGCCTGGGGGGGCGGTGTTCATGTGGGTGCGGGCGTAGCCAGGATCACGATCCGCCTCATGCCTGATTCCTTGTCGTTCATCGGGGCCCTGTGTTCATCCCAGTCCTGACCGTACGTCCGGGCCTGCTTAAACCTGTCAACTCTGACAGTGGACGGTGAACAGGATCCAGGCAATAAATCCTCCATTGAGATGGGCAGTACAACCCACAATGGAGGATCTGAAAATGGCTAGCGACTCGAAGACCGACACACCAAAGCGGGCCGGCGAATTTGATCCGGAATTCAACGGAGGCCAGATTCTGCTTCTTCCGGGGACGGATGCCGTCGATGTTGCGATAGATTCAGAGGACAGGATCTACGTCGTGGGTGGAACGGCGCTATGGGTAAATGGCGAATATATTATTTCGGCGCTCAATCATGACGGGACGAACCGTGAGGACTTCAATGGCGGCGAGCCAGTCAGAAATACGTTCATGCCGGGTGCGTATAGCCTGGCGGAGCAGGTGGCCGTCCTGCCGGACGGTAAAATACTGATCCTGGGAGTCGTCGATCTGGGCGGCTCGAATTTTGGATTCGCGCTGGCGCGCTACCTTCCCAACGGCACGCTGGATCTTTCGTATGGCGTCAATGGCCACGCGATACCGGTCTTCGATTTCTGCGATGTCGTCATTTCGAGGAATGACCTCAATGCCGACGGCAACGAGCCAACCTATCTCTATACGGGGAAAACTTATCTGTCCCTTTACGGAGGACGCACATACATCTCGGGTCTCGCACTGACCGTGGGGGCGCGCAAGGCAGTTACGTTACTCATGTGCTTGGACGGGGACGGCAATCTCGTTCAGGCGTTCGGAAACAAAGGCGGCGCGGTCATTGAGCATCCCGAGCATCATTTGAATGCGCAAAGCATGCTGGTGACAAACGACTACATATATTTAGTGGGGTACATCCAGCGTAACCCTCGTAATTACAAGGTTTGGGTGCGTGTGCGACTGGATGGCCGTCTCGACACCCATTTTGGCAAGAGAGGATTTATCACGGATATGGGCCCTGGCTTCCACGTTGGCGCGGGAAACTTCCATGCGGTCGCGTTACATGGCAACCTGAAACTCCTGGGTGCCGGCTCATCGCCCAACCAACGGTTTGTCGCTCATGCAACGCTGGAAAGTATCGACAAGGATGGCGGCAAAGACCCTGACTTCAACGATGGCGAACTCGTTGTGACCACTATAGGTCTGGGGTCCATCTGGTTCGATTGTGCAATTCAGTCGGACGGGCGCATCGTAACCTGTGGCAAAACCGGCCCGGAGATTGAAGAGATGTTGGTTGGGCGCTATCTACCCAGTGGACGCCTGGATACTGGCTTCGGTGATCACGAAGGCTGGACACAATTCAGGTTGAAGGATGAGGTAGACAACCCCGTATTGGCATTGGATTCCAATGATGATGTTGTCGTAGCCGGTCGATATTTCGACGACCTGAGCGCGATACCTTTCGTATTTCGGTTGAAGGGCTGAGTCGCCCTGGTTTTTATATCAACCGGCACTGCATCAAGAATCCCAGCGCCACCGATTGCCCTTGCTCCAGCAAGCGCAACCCCGGTCGCCCCGGCAGGTGATGGGCGTTGACCGGGTGGCTGACCGGTTCGATGCAAAAGAAGTCCAGGCCCACGGGGCAGTAGAGCAGGAAGTAATCGCAGCCGCTGGCCCGGCACTCCAGCTCATAACCTAGGTCCGGCTGCTGGATCAGGCATTGCCCGTCCCAGCCACCGAAGCCGTTGTCGACAAGCGTGTCCGGCAGTAAACGGAGCGCCTGGAAATCCCAGTGTTCAGGAGTGTTGGTCAGTTCCGTGGGCAGTTTCGTCGCATCGCACATCCAGACCTCGCTGGCGCGGGTTTGCAGGCGCGTGGCGGGGGTGCGTGGAAAGTATGGATGCAAGCCCAGCCCGTGCCACGCGGCCTGTTCGGCCATGTGGGTGACGTGCATTGCGAGCTGCAACTGGCCGCCGCTCAGACCGATCCGCAGGCTAGCGCGGTAGGTGAACGGCTGTTGGCTGTCGAGTTGCAGCAACGCTTCCTGGGCACTGTGCTCGATCACCTGCCACGGTTGTTGCCACGCACTGCCATGGATCGGAAACGGATCGTTGGGGCTGTTGGCGTCCAGGGCCAGCCAGCCGCCGGGACAGTCGAAGCCGCCGTGGGTGATCCGGTTCGACCAGGGAATCAACGGGAAGCCGCCGAGCTTGCCAGGCAGGCCGTTTTCCAACGCGTGGGGCGCTGGCGGGCGCAGTAGCGGGGCGCCGTTACTGCGCAACGTCCAGTCGACCAGGCTGGCGCCCAGATGCGGGGCCAGGGTGAGACGAGTCAGTTCGTCTTCGAGGTGGAGAAGGGGTGGCGTCATGGTGGTGTTGGTCTGCTGAATTGGAAATGGTGTTACAGAGGTTTTTGTGCGAACGCTGTTGTGGCGAGGGGATTTATCCCCGCTGGGCTGCGAAGCAGCCCCCAGAGACGCGGATCTCGGTGCATCAGACAGATCCCAGTTGCCAGTTCTGGGGCTGCTACGCAGCCCAGCGGGGATAAATCCCCTCGCCACAGATAATCTCTGCCACAGATAAATCCCCTGATCACAGGGGACTTGTCATGGTTACAACACCAGATGCGGCAACCACAGGGAAATGGCGGGCACATAAGTCACGAGCATCAGCACCAGGAACAGCATGGCGTAGAACGGCAGCAGCGCCTTGACGGTGCTTTCGATACTGACCTTGCCAATGGCCGAGCCCACGAACAGCACCGCGCCCACCGGTGGCGTGATCAACCCGATACCCAGGTTCACCAGCATGATCATGCCGAACTGCACCGGGTCCACGCCGATGCCCACGATCACCGGCATCAGGATCGGCGTCAGGATCAGGATCAATGGCGCCATGTCCATCACGGTGCCCAGCAGCAGCAACATCACGTTGATGCACATCAGGATCACGTAGCGGTTGTCCGACAGCGTCAGGAACGCGGTGGTGATCTTTGCCGGAATCTCCATCAGCGTCATGATGTAGCCGAAGCTGGCGGCGAAGCCGATCAGGATCATCACGATGGAGATGGTGCGTACCGTACGGTGCATCAGTTTCGGCAACTCGCTCCACTTGTAGTCGCGATAGATGCACATGGTCACGAAGAACGCCCACACCACGGCGATGGCGGCCGATTCGGTGGCGGTGAAAACACCCGAGAGAATGCCGCCAAGGATGATGAACAGGGTCATCATGCCCCACATGGCTTCCCTGCAGATCTTCAGCGCTTGCTTGAGCGGAATCACTTCACCTTTGGGGTAGTTGCGCTTTTTCGCGAAGACCAGGCACAGCGCCATCAGGCAGAGGTTCATCATGATGCCGGGGACGATGCCGGCCATGAACAGCGAACCGATGGAGACGGTGCCGCCCGCGGCGAGCGAATACAGCACCGCGTTGTGGCTGGGCGGTGTCAGCAGCGCTTGTACCGAACCACTGACGGTGACGGCGGTGGCGTAATCACGCGGATAGCCCCGGCGTGTCATTTCCGGGATCAACACTGAACCGACCGAGGCGGTATCGGCTACCGAGGAACCGGAGATCGCGCCAAAAAAGCTCGAGGCCACGAGGTTGACCAATGACAGGCCTCCGCGCACGAAGCCTACCAACACACTGGCGAATGCCACCAGTCGGCGGGACATGCCGCCTTCGGCCATGATCGCACCGGCCAGAACGAAGAACGGAATGGCCAACAACGAGAACTTATTCACCCCGCCCGTTACCTGGATCATCATGGCCTGGAACGGAATATCGATCCACCATGCCCCGATCAGGGCGGCAGCGCCCAACGCGTAGGCGACCGGCATGCCGATCAGGATCAACAACAAAAAACTGCCCAGCAGAATCAGCGCGTCCATTAAGCGGCACCTTCGTTTTCTTCAACCAGGTCGAACTGCACGACCCGACGCTGGCTTTGATCGCCCAGCAAGAGTTTTTCCAGGACAAAAATCAACGTCAGGAAGCCACCGATCGGTATCGGCATGTAGGTGATGCCGACGCGCAGGGTGGGGATGGCGCTCATGAATTGATTCCAGGTGGTCATGCACAACTTGGTGCCCCAGATGGTCATGAAAATGCACACCGCCGCCATCAAGAGCTGGGTGAAAACCGAAGCCAGGGTTTGCCAATGCGGGGGCAGGCGGCTGGTGACCATGTCCACGGCCATGTGCGAGCCGGAGCGGTAGCTGGCGGCGGCACCGATGAAGGTAAATACGATCATCAGCAAGATGGCGGTGGGTTCCGGCCAGCTTGAGCCGGTACCGAGTACGTAGCGGGCAAACACCCCCCACGGAATCATCAGCGCAACGGCAAGGACAGAAAGGCCGGCCACCCAGATGCAAGTCATGTAAATCGTGTCGTTGATACGCAGCAGCAAATTCTTCATCGGGTTCCACCGTAACCGGGCGCACCTTCAACCGCAGGCGCGCCCAGCCTTTTCATGAGTACAGATTGAGAGGCTTTACTGGACGGCTTCGATACGCTTGATCAGGTCGGCATACGGCGCGCCGTATTTGGCCCGGATCGGCGCTGTGGCGTCGTAGAAAGGTTTCTTGTCGACGGTGATGAACTCGACGCCAGCGGCCTTGAGTTTTTCTTCACTGGCGGCGGACTTCTTGTCCCACAGCACGCGCTCTTCAGCCTGGGCGGCCTTGGCGGCTTTTTTCACCATGTCTTGCTGCTCTGGGGTGAGTTTGTTCCAAGTGATTTTCGACATCACGATCGGCTCAGGCAGGATCAGGTGGCCGGTCAGGCTGTAGTACTTGGCGTTCTGGTAGTGGTTGTGTTCGAGCATGGTCGGCGGGTTGTTTTCCGCGCCGTCAATCACACCGGTCTGCAGCGCGCTGAAGATCTCGCCGGTATCCATGGCGATACCATTGCCGCCCATGGCGTTGATGGTCTCGATGAACATCGGGTTGCCCTGTACGCGAATCTTCATGCCCTTCATGTCTTCGAGCTTGCGCACCGGCTTCTTGGTGTAGAGGTTGCGGGTGCCGCCGTCCATCCAGGCCAGGGCCACCAGGCCGAATTCGGAATTGGTGATCCGGTCGAGGATCGCATCGCCGACTTCACCGTCGATGACGGCGCGCATGTGGGCCTGGTCGCGGAAGATGAATGGCATGTTGAAGACGTTCACGTCCGGCACGACGGGGCCGACGATACCCAGGCTGACCCGGGACATCTGGATCGCGCCGGCTTGCATCTGCTCGATCACTTCTTTTTCGGAGCCCAGTACGCCGCCCGGGAAATACTTGAACTTCAGTTCGCCGTTGCTCTCTTTTTCCAGGGTCTTACCCATGGATTCCTCGGCGACCACGGTTGGGTAGCCCTTGGGGTGGATGTCGGCGATCTTGATATCGAGGGCGTGCGCCGCCTGGGCCAGAAAGGCCAAGGGAAGGGCTGCGATCAGAAGTGTACGTTTGAAATTCATGGTCAATCTCCAGTCTTGTTGTTTTTTTATGGCTCATCCAGTGAAGCGGTGAAGCAGATCAGTTCGCGGAGTGCTCCCGTCCTCCGAAAGCAGGTTCAGCCAGGCCCTTGACGCCGGGGTTGAGGGCGAACACGCCACCGGCCAGGGACTGCGGGTCGTTGTCGTCACCGGGACGGATCGAGGTGACGAAGAGGGTGTCCAGGCGACTGCCGCCAAAGGCGCACATGGTCGGTTTCTTCACCGGCACTTGCAGTGACCGGTCCAGACGTCCGTCCGGGGTGAAACGGTGAATCAGCCCGGCATCGTTGGCGCAGATCCAATAGCAACCGTCGGCATCCACCGCGGCGCCATCCGGGCGACCGGCCAACGGCATCATGTCGACGAACAGCCGCCGGTTGGACGGTGTGCCGCTGTCGATGTCGTAGTCGAAGGCCCAGATCTGCTGCACCAGCGGGTGTGAATCGGAGAGGTACATCGTGCGTCCGTCCGGGCTGAAGCCCAGGCCATTGGGCACAATGAAGCCGCTCAGTTGCGCCTCGACCGGGCTGCGCTGGCCTGCCTCGTAACGATACATCCGGCCTACGTCTGCGTTGGCACCCATGTTCAGCACCATGCTGCCGGCCCAGAAACGGCCCTGGCGGTCGCAGCGGCCATCGTTGAGGCGCATGTCGGTGCGGCTGTGTTCGACGCTTGCGCACAGTTCGCTGTCCAGGCTGCCGTCATCATTGGGGTGCAGGCGAAAGAAACCGCTTTCCATACCGGCTACCCAGCCACCGTCCTGGTGACGGGCAATGCAGGCGAGCATTTCGGGCGCTTCCCAGCCCTGGAGCTTTCCGCTGCTAGCGTTCCAGCATTGCAGGCCACCGTTGGGAATGTTCACCCAATACAGGGCGTTTTCGTCGGGAACCCATACCGGGCTTTCCCCGACGGCGTTGCGTGCATCGACAATCAATTCGGCTTGCATGGTGATTCCTTTGTGCGTGCGTATCCCATGAAAAACAGCGAATCAGTCGTCGAATGGGCCGGCTGCCACAAAGGCGCCACCCTGATAAACCATGGCCGGGTCATCGGCGGCCGGCATCGGCTGCGCTTCGACCTTGGCGCGGAAGATTTCCGAGGTGTCCTTGGGCTGGTAGCCCAGGTGCGCGGCCTGGCTGTTGTCCCACCAGACGTCGCGGTTGGCGGACATGCCGTAGACCACGGTGTGGCCAACCTTCGGCGTATAGAGCGAACATTCGATCAGTTGGGTGAGGTCGTCGAAACTCAGCCAGGTGCTCATCATCCGGCGGTTCTGCGGTTCGGGGAACGACGAGCCGATGCGGATGCTGACGGTCTCGATGCCGTAGCGATCGAAGTAGAAACTGGCAACGTCTTCACCGTAGGACTTGGACAGGCCGTAGTAGCCATCCGGGCGGCGAGGGGAGAGAGCGTCGATGGTCTCATCCTGTTTGTAGAAACCGATGACGTGGTTGGAGCTGGCGAAGATCACTCGCTTGACGCCGTGTTTGCGGGCGGCTTCATAAATGTGAAAGACGCCGCTGATGTTGGCGCCGAGGATTTCTTCGAACGGACGCTCCACCGAAACACCACCGAAATGCAGGATGGCATCGACGCCTTCGACCAGTTGGTGCACGGCCTGCTTGTCCGACAGGTCGCACGGCATCACTTCTTCGCTTTCGTCGATGGCCGGGGCCATGTTGGCGATGTCCGACAGGCGAATGTGACGGGCGAAAGGCTTGAGGCGTTCGCGCAAGACTTTGCCAAGGCCGCCAGCGGCGCCGGTCAATAGGAGGCGATTGAAGGGATGACGAATCTGTGTCGTGGTCATGGCATTACCTGAGCAAACTATGAGAGGTACAGTTGTTATAAGTTGTCGTACGACCGAGAGGAATATCCTTATCCTTCCGTTACCTTGTCAACGTTTGATCGACGAACCGCTCTAAACCGACGTCCTTGCCGCGCTACGAGGATTCCACCGCCCCTGTGGCGAGGGAGCTTGCTCCCGCTGGACTGCGAAGCAGGCCTATAAGATTGCGAAACACGGCGTCTGCTGCGCAGCCGAGCGGGAGCAAGCTCCCTCGCCACAGGTGATTCGGTTAGCCTCAACAAAGCGCTTCGCCCCACGGCGCGCGCTTGCTGCTTACAACAGCGACAGCGGGTAGCTGATGAAGATACGGTTCTCGTCGAATTCGTTGGTGCTGTAGTCCCGACGAATCGATGCGTTACGCCATTTCACGTTGAGGCTCTTCAGCGCACCGCTCTGTACGGTGTAGGCCAGTTCGGTTTCGCGACCCCATTCCTTGCCGTCGTCAACGGTGGCGGTGTGCACGTTGTCACCGCTGATGTAGCGGTTCATCAGGGTCAGGCCCGGCACGCCGACGGCGGCGAAGTTGAAGTCGTGGCGCAGTTGCCAGGATTTTTCCTTGGCGTTGTCGTAGCTGGAGTTGTAGCTGTCGTTGGCCAGGGTGCCGCCGCTGGTGCCGTTGACGCGCATCCAGGCATCATCGCCGCCGACTTTCTGCAGGCCGACATAAAAGGTGTTGCCGCCGTATTTGGCCGAGAGCATGGCGAACGCGGTTTTGTTGTCCAGGTCGCCGGCCAGGGCACTGCCGTTTTCCTTGCCGGTGAAGTAGCCGAGGTTGGCGCCCAGGGTCCAGTCGCCGATGGGCTGGCTGTGGGTCAGGTTGAAATATTGTTGCTGGTAGATGTC